>NZ_CP048114.1:607312-910968 GCF_010093025.1 Edaphobacter sp. 12200R-103
TACCCGACAGGAAGCTCGAAGACGCGATCATCCGCTGTGAGGACGAGGATGTTACGCGTCGAATCCAGAATGGCCGAGCAGATCTCGCAGTGTTCCAGGTGCCGTTCCACATCAAGACGAGTCTCCTCGTCGAGCGTGTTATCCAGGTAGCCGGAGATGTATTCCCAAACATGGCGGCAGTTCAGAACCATGGGAACCTCCTGCGGCGCTTCGTCTCCGTGGCACTGGTGAGCTGTGGCGCAAGCTGTTTCTGCAGCATCATCCGTGCACGATGCAGCCTCATCTTAACCGAGGCGATGGTAATTCCCAGCGTCTCGGCGGTCTCCTTCACATTACGTTCTTCAATCTCGCGAAGCATGAAGACCTCACGATAGTGGAGCGGAAGTGCCTCAAGGGCACGGCGAATGATGGAGCGAATCTCCTGGCGTTCAAGGCTCTCCGACGGGATCTCGCGCCAGTCGGTAAGCTGCGCTGGAACGACCGGACCTTCCTGGTCGTCGATGGAATCCGTGAGCCCTGGCTGTTTCCGGCGCAGACGCGCGCGAGCCTCGTTGAGCGCGATGGCGATCAGCCATGTACTGAATCGGGCTTCGGAACGGAACCGCCCCAGGTTGCGATAAGCCTTGATGAACGCCTCCTGCGCGACGTCCTCCGCGTCCGCCTCGTTGCGAAGCATCGAGAGTGCCATGAGGTACACACTACGCTCATAGGGGCGAATCAGCTCATGGAAGGCATCCGTCTTGCCGCCCAGAATCTCCGCAATCAGGGCGGTCTCGTCCCTCTCTTTATCCTGGGACTGCATCTGCCTCCGACGGCCTTCTATTCTGGAGTGGAAAAGCTCGTTGTTCCATAACAAATAACTCAAATGTGCGGAGATGCAGGATTATTCTTCGCCCGATGCGTGAGCGTCGCGTTGATGAACTTCTGCACACAGTTGGGATTGGTCGGTTTTTTTCAACATCAGATAATGGCGATCATGGCTGTTTACATTCTGAAAGTCGATGACAGCGCATTGCGACCAGTCATCGAGACTCAGGTGAGAGCTGAGCGATCGCAACTGGTTGCTGGTCAAAAAGAGAGCTTTGGGTTTTGCCTCCGCGCACCGCTGGTAGCGCAGATCGGGCGGCAGGGCAGCAACTGCGCGGCCGTTCACCAGGCCGTCAACATCGCAGATGTTGCCTTGGCTGAAGTAGCTGATGAAGCCCACGTCTCCCGCAACGATCGTCTCTCCGCGAAGAGATGCAAGTCCACTGTTGCGCATCTGTAAAAATGTTTTGGATCGGCCCATCATGGCGTGAAATCCATACCAGGCATCCATCGGTATGATAAGGATCGCGAGCAGGACATAGGCGTAGGTGAAAGCGGTGATGGAACGCGATGCTGGAGCCGGAGCCGGATATTCCCGCTCTAATTCTTCAAGTTCGAGGATATTCCAGACGCTGCTGAATACCAGCGGCCATAGGATATAACGGATACCTTGGATGGCTTGTCCGCGCACGCACGCCAGCACCAGAATGATCCAGTAGCTTGCATTGGCGATCGCCCATGAGAAGAATCGGTCTTTAGAAACACCCCTTTGCGTCATCTTGCGCAGAACGATCACAGCTGAGGCGATGGCAATAATCGTCGTACCGATTCCAAGCATGAACGAGCTGATCGTGACATGGATTACGCCGAAGATGGGAACGATAGATGGCCGGCCGCTCTTTGCCAAAGCGGTATCGGGAAGAAGGTGTCCAAAGCGTAGGGTGATGACGGCCATCACGATCACCGTGCCCGTCAGCAGCGCGAGGGCTCGCCCAACAGCCTGTCCCCGGCTGGCAGAAGAGAAAAGTATCTGTGGTCCGCACAAAAGAAGCCCGACGAGACATGCGAGCATCACCAGTTCAATCCGCATCAGCACGAGAGCGGCGCCAACGACTGGCAGTGCAAACCATCCCCAGGCGGAAGTGGTCTGCGCGCGAGCTATTTTATGGCTGAGAATGGCCACCCACGTGATAAGCAGGAGAGTCAGGCTCGTCTCCATTCCGTCGGTCAGCCATCGAATGGCCATCGGCGTAAGAAAGCCAATCAGAAGCGCGACCGAAAGACGCTTTGCCCATACGCTCGTTTTGAGCCGGCAGCTGATAGACCATAGCGATGCGAGCAAGCCGAAGTAGGCGCAGATCGAAACGATCTTCGGCAGCAGCGGACTGGTCGTCAGGCCCCGCAGGAACGCAAGCAGGCTTACATACAAGAGGCTTGAAGTTCCATAATCCGGATGGACTCCATCGTACGTGATGAGATGGGTTGACCGTAGAAACTCCGCATATCGCAGATGGATCAGAGCATCATCCAACATGGCGTACCGGGTGGTGAAACAGGCCCATGCAAGCCACACAATCACGAAAAACAACCATGTTGTCCGGCTTAAAACCAGTCTGCGCATACGAAAGACAATAGCATATCGATACAAAATTCAAGGGACACAGCATTGGTGCAGTCTATGGGGCGCCCTGCTTTGCTTCAGGTACATGAAAATTCTTCCCCTCGCGATGTTCAGGCTCTAAGGCGGCTTGCTTCACCTGGATTCGATCGGAAAAACGAATGCTCGGTAAGCATGAGATAGTCCAGCGAAAACATGCCTGGTCCAAACGCCACGATCAGCAGAGCCGCAAAGAGGAAGGTAAATGGATCGGCGGCGTAGAACTTGCCCGGATCCGAGAACACCGCGAGCAGCGCCTCACGGTCGGCAGTCCAGTACGCCATGAACATCGAGCAGCTCAGCATCAGCGAAACAGGTCGCGACAGCAGACCCACGATGAGCAGCATTCCTCCAAAGAACTCCAGCCCGGAGACGAAGTGCGCATTCAACGCAGGGAAGGGAATGTTAAGTGACGTGAAAAAGTCCACAACCCGCGCCTGATTGCGCAGCTTTCCCAGCCCCGTCTGAACGAGCTGCCATCCCCAGTACAGGCGGATCGCAAGCAACAACGGGGAACAGAGTAGATCGGCCACACGGCAGAAGAGATCATGGAGGTATGCCAGGCGTTTGAGCGGGTTCATCGTGACTCCATCGTGCGGGGAATGCAGAGCCAGCCCATCTGCATCAGGTAATGAAAGGATGACTGAATGTGCGCCGCTCGATCGCCTTCCGAGAGCGTGCTGGCCGCAAATGCGGCTTCGATAGCTTCACCGAGAGTGTCGCCCCGCTCCAGGGCGCGCAGCAGAAGATAATCCTCCCGCGAGAGGCGCTTGTAGTAGACGGAGTCCTCAAATCGATGGACCGCAAGGTAGATGTGCCCTGGCGCCGGCTTGAGCGAGCGCGTGCGACGGACCAGGTGCATGCTGACCGCATTCGACGCCTGCGCTCCTGCCCCCTGAGACGCATCGCGGACGGCGATCAGCGCATCATCCACTGCGCTTGGGGCCTCCAGCAGGCGAAGATATGGCTGCAGTTCCAGGTGCGAACCGTCGTTCAGTTCGGCAATGTCGTTCGCTGTCAGGGGTGTTCGTCGTTCATTATCGAACGCCTCAATGTGCGCCCACTCCAGTGCGGCCATGGCCACCGCGTCAGGCGTAGACGGAGCAGTGTACTGCGGGTTCTCCTTGAGCCACTCCACCAGTGACGATCCCAGGTTGCGCAGCGTAAAGGACCGCGAAGGGTGCGCCTCAAGGTAGGCGCGCATCAGCTTCTCAAAGTTCCGGCTCCCCACGATCGACTTCAGGCCGGGAAAGTCTTCTTCGAATGAAGAAAAGAGACGGAACCAATACTGCCGGTTGTAGATCTCGAGCCGTTCAAAGGAACTGAGGCGGTCATTGGGCTTGATAAAGGAGGACGCCTCTTTATCGACGGAACGGTTTTCGGCATCGCGCCTGCGCATCTGTTCATCTCGCGTCAGCGGACGCATCACGGCTGCCGCCATGCGCCGTTGCAGCTCGTGCAGCTCCGGCGCGTTCATGCTGTTACCGCCAACGCGGGCTTTTCCTGAGGATTCAGATAGCGATTGGCCTTCAGGGCCTCTGCATGAACTTCCTCAAATGAGGGAATGGAGTCGTCCCATTCCAGCAGCGTCGCCGTTGGCCCGCAGCGTTCGATGGCCCGTGCGTACAACGCCCAGACCGGATCGAGGACCGGGTGATCGTGTGTATCGAGGATGTACTTTTCGAACTTCGAGTGGCCTGCAATATGGATCTGCGCGACACGCTCGGCGGGCACGCTGTTCACATACGTGAACGGATCGAAGTTGTGGTTCTGTGAAGAGACGTAGATATTGTTGACGTCCAGAAGAATGCCACAGTCGGCCTGCTCAACGACTTCGTTGAGAAACTCCCACTCCGTCATCTGCGAGACGTGAAACTCCGCATAGCTGGAGACGTTCTCGACAGCAATCGGAACTTCCAGAAAGTCCTGTATCTGGCGAATCTTCTCAGCCGTGACCTTAACGGCCTCAAACGTGTACGGCATGGGCAGCAGATCGTGGGTGTAGGTTCCATCGACTGACCCCCAGCACAGGTGATCGGACAGCCACGGCGTTTTGGTGCGGCGGACCAGCGACTTCAGCCGTCGCAGATGCTCGCGTGACGGGGGTTCCGCGGAACCGAAGTACATCGAGACCCCATGCTGCACAACGCGGTACTGCTCCAGGATGCTGTCGAGAACCGTCAGCGGGCGCCCGGCGTCGACCATGTAATTCTCTGAGATGATCTCGAACCAGTCGACGACCGGCTTCTTTTCCAGAATGTGGCGGTAGTGCGGAACGCGCAGTCCGATACCCACTCCGTAGTCGCTGAATCCGTTAAATCGATTTGCCGGCATTGCCTTAAACCTCGTGCAAACGTGCGCCCGGTGCTGTATCGCCGCCGCGATCGCCGCTTGCGCAGGCGATACAGCACACCGTTATCGCATTAGTGCTTCTTGGAGCCGTCGGTGGCGCAACCGCCCTTGCCCTTGCAGCTGTTCTTGCCCTTGCAGCCGTTGTCGCCAGCTTTGCATCCGCCCTTACCCTTACAGTCATTCTTCCCTTTACAGGAATGCTTGTCTGTATCCTGGGCCATCATCGATGAACCGAGCATAGCCTGTCCCATCTGAGCGCCATCGTGATTGATAGAGGCAGCGTGGATCGGAACGGCTGAGCCGCTCAGAAGTCCCGTTACGGCCGCACTTAACATCATTGCCTTGAAAGAGTTCTTCATGGAGTCTCCTTGAATTCAGGGGCAAGCTGCGTTCCCTGTATGACCCGTTAGATACGGGGTAAGCAGAAGGGTAACAGCTTTCAGGGGTTCAATTTGTTACGGAAATGTTCGAGGGCTGCTTTCTGAAGACGAGGGAGAGCATCCGTGCATCCAATGCGTTGTGGACGACTCGAAGCAACACACAAATAGCACGTTAACTTCTTCCCGCCGTCATAAGCGGGGAGTTTGGGGCTGGATCGCCATCTCGGCCCTGCTTGTTGTCGTTGGCATGGCTGCTGCCCTGGAGATTTTGCTTCACCGCGCCGACCCCATCCTGCGTGGCAGAATCGTCGAGACGCTCAGCACCCGTTTCGATAGCCGTGTCGATCTGGATGGCTTCCACGTGTCCGTCCTCAAAGGGCTTGAGGTCTCCGGCGATGGCCTGCGCATCTTCCCTCCCGACGATGTGGTTGCTGCCGGGGCGACGGAGCCGCTTATCGCGCTCAAACATTTCTCGTTCCATGCCAATGTCCTGGGCCTGTTTCAGAAGCCGATGCACGTCGGGACGGTGAAGGTCGAGGGCATGACGATCAGCGTTCCGCCAAAGGAGGCGCGACGTCAGGCGCCAAAGAGCGATCGCCATATCGGTAAGATCAAGATCGTCGTCGATCAGATCGAATGCGATGATTCCAGGCTCATCATCGGGACCGCCAAGCCCGACAAGGAGCCCAAGGAGTTTTACCTGCGCCATATCGTGATGCACAACGTAGGGCCGAATAGTCCGTGGCGATATGACGCTACTCTTGTCAATGCCATCCCCACGGGAGAAATTCATGCGGTCGGGACGTTCGGGCCGTGGGTGAATGAGAGCCCCGGCGATTCCTCGGTAACGGGCAAGTACACCTTCGAGCATGCGGACCTGAATACCATCAAGGGAATTGCCGGAATTCTCTCATCGACCGGAGAGTTTACCGGACAGCTGAATCGGATTGTCGTCGATGGAACGACGGACGTTCCTGACTTCTCGCTCGATACCGCGAACCATCCCGTCCCGCTCTATACAAAGTTTCATGCCATCGTCGACGGCACCAGCGGAGACACCTATCTGCAGCCGGTCGACGCAAAGCTGGCCGAGTCCGAATTCACCTGCAAGGGCGAGGTGATCAATATCAAAGGCAAAGGTCACCAGATCAATCTGGATGTCATCGTTCCAAACGGAAAGATTCAGAACTTCCTCGATCTTGCGGTAAAGCAGCAGCCCGCGATCATGACAGGCCGTTTGAACATGAAGACGAAACTCTCCATTCGGCCTGGAGACGACAGTGTCACTCAAAAGCTCGGACTGAATGGACAGTTCACGCTCCGATCCATTCACTTCGTCAATCCGGAGTGGCAGGACAAAGTCGACATGCTAAGCCTTCGCGCTCAGGGAAAGGCGAAACAGGCCAAGCCAGGTGCGGAAGACGTTCATTCGCGTATGGTGGGCAACTTCCGCATGGGCGCAGGTAGGCTGCGATTTAGCCGTCTGGATTACGATCTACCCGGTGCCGACATCAATCTCGCAGGAGTCTATTCCCTCGATGGCAACGAACTGGACTTCAGCGGCAAGGTCCGCACCAAGGCTGCACTTTCCAATATGGTGGCCACGTGGTGGAAGTCATGGCTGCTGAAGCCGGTGGATCCTTTCTTCCGCAAGCACGGCGCCGGAGCCGAGATCCCCATCAAGATCAGCGGCTCGAAGGGCTCACCCAAATTCGGACTCGATCTCCATCACAAAGACAACGAGAAAGGGAACTGATCCGCCATTAGAACCGTCATTCTGAGGCGCAGCCGGAGAATCCCTGTATTTCGCCTGTACGGCCCGCAGACCTTCATCGCAGACAACAGAACCTGATCTTGCGGTTCGAGGTCGTAAGAATCCGGAATTAATGGACCGTCTTCATCCGCCGCGACATAAAGTCCATCAGAAGATAATTTCCAAGAGTCTGCGGAGTCGTGAAATACGCCTTGCCGCGGCACATCGCGCTGACCTTCTGGACAAACTGCATCAGGATGAAATCGTTGGCCAGCATAAACGTATTGATCATGATGCCCGAGCGCTTGCACCGGGAGACCTCTTCGAGCGTCTCTTCGATCACCAGCGGATCCAGCCCAAACGCATTCTTATAAATGCGCCCGTCTGGCAGTGATAGTGCCGATGGTTTACCGTCCGTGATCATGACGATCTGCTTCATGTCCTTGTTCTGCCTGGCCAGAATGCGCTGAGCCAGCCGCAGCCCATCCCGCGTGTTGGTATAGTGCGGCCCAACCTTGACGCGCGACAATTGTGAGACCGGAATCTCCTCGGCAGTGTCATGAAACAGAACAAGGTTCAGCGTGTCGCCGGGAAACTGCGTTCGGATCAGGTGTGAGAGCGCCATCGCCACTCGCTTGGCGGGTGTAAAACGGTCCTCGCCGTACAGAATCATCGAGTGCGAGCAGTCCAGCAGCACGACGGTAGCGCACGAAGACTGGTAGTCCGACTGGTGTACCTGCAGATCGGAGTACTCAATATTCAGAGGCCGGTGCTCCTCCCCCTCTACCGCTGTTCCGATCCCCTCGCGCGCAAAGACGCTTGAGAACGTCGCCGTGACATCCAGGTTCAGCGTGTCGCCAAACTCATACAGCTTCGACGATCCGTTGATCTCCACGCCTGCAGCCTCGTGCCGTGTGTCGTGACGCCCGAACTGCGACTTTCCCAACGGGCCCAGCAGGTCGCGCAGAGCCTTGTAGCCGAGAAAATCCATGCCTTTGTCGGTCACCTCAAAGCGGGCATTTTCGTCCGCCTGCCCAAAATCTCCCTGGCCCTGCTCCGGGCTCTCGGCATTGATGAAGTTCTGGTCCTGCATCTTCTGGATGATCTTGTCGACCAGCTCTTCGACCTGATCTTCGCTCAGAGTCTCGAACTTCTCCTGCGCCTCTTCGTCGAAGAGCTCGCCGGATTCAAGCGCCTGACGAACCGCATCCCGCAGACTCTCCATCGTCTGGTCATTGAATTCGCGGAAGTTCGAGTAGGGGTCGTTGAAACCGGAGTCCAGCAGGAAATCGGAGAGGGCCTGCATAAGATCCTCAAGGTCAAAGCTCGAGGAAAGATCGCCGGTGAACTTCGTATAGCGGACGCGCTTCATAGGAGGTCCCCTGAAATCATTCTAGCCTCTTTTCACAGCGACAAAGCCCATGAAGGAGCTGTCATTCCGACCGAAGCGTAGCGGAGTGGAGGAATCCGCTTCTCTCCCGAAACGCTCGTGCCGGGAGAGAAGAGTGGCCGATCCCATTCGACTTCGCCAGGGATAGGCTCTCCTGGCTTCAAAGACGGCAGATGGGCCGATCCCCACCCTAGTTGAAGCCCCTGCGCGTGCGATTGCGCGTGTTGAACTCTTCCTCCTGCTCGCGCTCCCGCATCCGTTCTGCAAACTGCGTCGCCTGGTCGAGCCGCTGCTTCTTCTCGGCCGCCGTGAACACGCGCTCTTCCGCGCGGCTGATGCGCTTGTGTGCGGTCATGCCTTCCAGCAGAAACTCGGCTCCGCTCACGGTGACCTCCGCACCTGCTTCCCCGTCGATCTTCAGAGGTGAAAGCTTTTCGAGCAGTCCCTGAATCTGCTTCAACTCCGCCAGCGATGCCGATGCAGGCTGCGTATCGTTCAACTGCACCGTACCGCCCAGGTTGAACCATTCTTCAATCTGCTGTGTGTCGGTTCCAGCGAAGTATTTGTCGAAGACCTGAGCAACCGCAGTGCGAATGATCTCGCGAATGACGGTATCGGCGCCGCGCATCTCGCCTTCGTACTCCAGCTCCACCTTGCCCGTAATACCTGGCAGCGCAGCATAGATGTCGCCAATGCGGGGTACGACCAGTTTTTCGCCGTGAATCAGCGCACGCCGCTCCGCATTCGACAACACCAGCTCCATCGTCGTGATGGGCAGGCGTTGCGAGACCCCCGAGCGCTTGTCGACCTTCTTGTCTTCACGCGCCGTAAAGGCGATCTGCTCGATCACCTGCCGTACATAGTGCGGAATCTCGATCTTGGTCGCCGGGCGCTCCGACCATGCTTCCTGCGCCGTAATGCGGATGCCTTCTTCAATATCCTCGGGGTAGTGCGTGCGAATCTCCGAGCCGATACGGTCCTTCAGCGGAGTGACGATCTTCCCGCGAGCCGTATAGTCCTCCGGGTTCGCGCTGAAGACGATGGCGACGTCGAGCGGCAACCGCACGGGGTAGCCCTTAATCTGTACATCGCCCTCCTGCATGATGTTAAACAGCGCCACCTGGATCTTGCCCGCGAGGTCCGGAACCTCGTTGATCGCGAAGATGCCGCGGTTGGCGCGAGGTAACAGGCCATAGTGCATGGTCAGCTCCGAGCCCAGGTCCTGGTTCGACCGTGCCGCTTTGATCGGGTCGATATCGCCGACCAGGTCCGCAACCGTCACGTCCGGGGTGGCCAGCTTCTCGACGAAGCGGTCTTCCGGGGTCATCCAGGCGATGGGCGTCTCATCTCCGTGCTTTGCAATCAGGTCACGCGAATACCTGCTGATGGGTGCGTAAGGGTTATCCCGAACCTCTGAACCCGCCACATACGGAGTATGCGGATCGAGCAGGGTCGTCAGAGCGCGCAGGATACGCGACTTGGCCTGGCCGCGAAGTCCCAGCAGGATGAAGTTGTGCCGCGACAGGATGGCATTCACAATCTGGGGAACAACCGTATCCTCATAGCCGACGATTCCCGGAAAGATGGTCTCCCGTGCGCGCAGTCGAGCAATCAGGTTTTCACGAAGCTCGTCCTTGACGCTGCGGGCTAATCGTTCGGGGGAGTATTCGCTCTTACGGAGCTGGCCGAGGGTCGCGGGAAGAGAAGTCGCCATATCCAAGTATAGAACCCCCAACCACGGCCACGCCTTAGGGTGTGGCCACATATGTTGAATGCGATCATGGCCACCCCAAAATGCCCCATGGCAGTCGATTCGGAGTACTCACTATCTGGTCTTCCCCAGGAAGGTGTCATCCTGAGCGAAGCTCGAAGCTTCGCGCGGTCTTATCGCGGGAAACGTAGTCGAAGGATCTGCGGTCTGCCGGCCGGGCAACCATTCCGGACCGCAGATTCTTCCCCTTCGACTGCGCTCAGAGCTGGCTTTTCCGCGCTAAGGAACCTCTGATTTAAGTCCGGTTTTATTAAGGGTACGGCTTCAGCCGTGCCGCAAGTGATTTGCTTGCAATGCGGCTTTAGCCGCTGAGGGATGTTTGGAGACTTACAAACCTTCCCTAACGCTCTCCGCTCAGGATGACACCCACGGAAAGCAGGTCTATCTGTCAATGCGCCTCAGCAGCGCCAGCGGAGCGAACAGACAGGATAGCTCCCGGTCAATTCCCGGATTGCACTCGGCGTATCCGGGTGGCTATGACCTGTCTGCGGCCAGCGCACTTCGCATTCGATCGAATACAAGGCGGACTGCCGGTAGAGCGCGTTCCAGTTCCGCACCTCATATCCTGCCAAAGCCAGCTTCTCCCGAAGCTGCGCCTCCGTCGGCCTGGGGCGATCGGGCAGCGGATTGTCCTCCCCGAGTTCCAGGGCGATAAATCCGCTTCGACGGGTCGGAATATGCATCTCTACCCACTTCAGGACCCAGAGAATAAAGAGGGCCAACCCGCTGGCTGACAGGGCCAGTTTGAGCTGTCCTCCACCGAACAGCAATCCCAGCACTGTCACAAACCACATGGTGGCCGCCGTGGTGACCCCATAGACCAGCCCGTCTTTTCTCAGAATGGCTCCAGCGCCGATAAAACCGATGCCCGACAGGATGCCCAGAGGAAGCCGCATCAGGTCCAGGACGACAAACGAGTCGGGCCTCTTCCCGGTCGTATCCATCAGCTGGTTGGCCTGCAGCATCGCCAGGGTGGCGGCCAGGCACACCAGCATCGTGGTTCGGATTCCGAGCGATTTCCCGCGCTCGTCCCGGTTATAGCCAATCAGAAAACTGGCGATGGCCGCCAGCAGGACCCGAATCGCGATCTGTTCCCAGGTCAAAGTAACCGGCATGTCCTGCTTAGATGTGGAATCAGCGCCTTAGGTCTTCCCGCAGGGCCTCCATCTCGGCCAGCGCATGCTGGTTGCCGGTACGGTTCGCAGCCGCAATTCCGCTGTGCAGGCGTTCCAGCGCCTCCTCCGTGCGTCCCTCCTTTGCCAGCGTCTGTGCCGACATCTGGTAGGCGGGAACGTAGTCCGGGTTGTGCTGAATCAGGGTGGCGAATTCGATCAGCGCAGACTTTACATCTCCTCCGGCCAGATGGGCCATGGCCAGGCCATAGCGGGCAAACGCGTCTTTCGGATTCTGCTCAAGTACCTGGGTGAGAAGGGCAATCCTATCCATAGCTTCGATGTTCTGCTGAGGAGCATACGATTGGCAAGCGCCGGTGCCTCAGCTCTGCTTCATGGACTCGCACGGATTACACTGAAAGAAATGAGCGAAGTCGTCCTGGCAAGAACCGTAACCGAGTCGCAGTCCGAACGCAGCGAGATTATCTTTCCCTCCGATGCCAATGCCCTGGGCAATCTGTTTGGCGGCCGGCTGATGCAGTACATCGATCTGGTTGGTGCCATGGCTGCCAGCCGCCACGCCAGAGCGATCACGGTGACCGCCAGCATGGATCACCTGGACTTTCTGGCGCCCGTTCAGGTGGGAGACCTTCTGATCCTCAAGTCCAGCGTCAACCGGGCCTATCGCACCTCCATGGAGGTCGGAGTCAAAGCTATGGTCGAGGACGTTCGGCACAACCGGATGCGTCACGTCTCCTCCGCCTATCTGACCTATGTGGCGGTGGACAAGGATGGAAGCAGGATCGCCGTCCCTCAGGTGATTCCGGAGACCGAGCACCAGAAGCGTCGTTACGAGGATGCGGGCCGCCGCCGCGAGATGCGCTCCGGCGAGACGCTTCGCAAAAAAGAGATGCGTGCTGCGCTCGGCGACGAGTGGCACGTCTGAAGATCGATTCAGGGAAGGATTTGTTATGGGACATATGGGAGCAGGAGTTCCTCCGGCGCCGCAGCCCCTTCCGGGCGTGGCGCATGTGGTTGCAGTCGGTAGCGGAAAGGGTGGCGTCGGCAAAACCACCGTCGCGGTCAATCTTTCGGTGGCGCTGGCAAAGCTGGGTTACAAGGTCGGCCTCATCGACGCCGACATCTACGGCCCCAACGTGCCTACGATGCTGGGCGCGACGCGGCAGCCCAACATCATCGGCGAAAACCGTATCGAGCCGCTCGTGGCTCACGGCGTCAAGTTCATCTCCATTGGGCTCATCTCGCCGGGCGACAAGCCGCTGGTAATGCGCGGTCCCATGCTCCACCAGATCATCCGCCAGTTTATTCAGCAGGTGGAGTGGGGTGAGCTGGACTTCCTCATCATCGACCTTCCTCCCGGAACCGGCGACGTCGTCATCTCACTTGTCCAGACCGTCCCGCTTACGGGTGCGGTGGTCGTCTCTACCGGCTCCAGCGTGGCTCTCGAAGACGCCCGCAAGGCGCTCGAGATGTTCCATCAGGTCAAGGTCGAGGTCCTCGGGTTGGTCGAAAACATGTCCCAGATGACGCTGCCCAATGGTGAGGTCATCGACGTCTTCGGCGCAGGAGGGACCGAGCGCACCGCAGCCCAGTTTGGCCTCGATTTTCTAGGCGCCCTGGAACTCAATCCATCCATCCGCGAAGGTGGAGATCGAGGAATGCCCATAGCGCTCGCAGGACCGGATTCAAAGCTCTCGTCCGAGATCTACGCCGTGGCGCACCGCGTCGCCGACAAGGCCAAGGAGATCGCCTCGAAGAGTGAGAACATCTTCGAGATCAGCTAGGTGTATCGACAAGTTCCGCATCGTTGATCTGCTTTGTTGAATTTCCACCGCTATCACAGGTGTCATCCTGAGTGGAGCGCGCCGGCACGCAGTCGGAGGATGACACCCTCCATGGGGACCGCAAAGTGCCCCCTGCAAGCGTCATTGGGGCCCACACCCCGTCATTTTGAGGCGCAGCCGAAGAATCCCTGTATTTTTTGCAGGATGCCGATGGAGGCGCCTAGGCCAGCCAGACTCACTGCTATCCGTCGGCCACACAACCTGTCTAACAACAGCAGACTTGCTTGACGCACAAGATAGACTGGTCTCGATGGGGGAACGAAATGGCTGAAACCTGGAGAATGACGGCGCGGCAGCGTGTCATTCTCACCGCCATTATCGAGAGCTATATCGAAACGGGAGAACCCGTGGGTTCAGGCACGATCGCCCGTCTCAACCGGGAAGGGTCCGCCATGAGCCCGGCGACCATCCGCAACGAGATGGCGGAGCTGGCCGATGCCGGCCTTCTGGAACAGCCCCACACCTCCGCCGGACGAATCCCTACGGCCCGTGCCTTTCGTATGTACGTGGAGCAATTGAGCGAAGGAGGCAGTCCCGGGAGGGGGACCGAACGGCTGCCCGCGCGTTCGCGCCTTCAGATCGACCGCAGTTTTGTGGGAGTCGCAGGAACTCAGGCGGTTCTCGAGCGTGCTTCTCATGTGCTGGCCACCCTCTCCAGCGGGGTGGGAGTCGCCATCGCGACCGCGAGCGAGGGAGATCTCCTCGAACACGTCCATTTTTCCCGCCTGGCTCCGGCCAGCGTTCTCGGCGTCGTGGTTACACGCTCCGGGACGGTCCGGGACCGCGTTCTGTCGTTGGACCGCGACGTAACCTCCGGAGAACTGGAGACGGCTGCAAACTTCCTCAATGAGAACTTCCGCGGCTGGAGCGTGGAGGAGGTTCGCTCGGAGCTGGCTCGTCTGGTCGAGCGTGAACGCAGCGAGTACCAGCGACTCCTGAACAGCGTCCAGCAGCTCTGGGTGAAGGCGGTTCCCGTCGATGACGTCACTCCGCCTCCGGTCTACGTGGAAGGGGTAGCCAACCTCGTAAGTTCTCAGATGGACGGGGAGCGTCTGCGGGAGATGCTCGCCGCCCTTGAGGCAAAGCAGCGTCTGGTAGAGCTCCTGAATGCCTATATCGATACCCGTCAGCAAAGCGTGCGTGTCGTCTTCGACCTGGAAGAGCAGGCCCCGCAGATGGCCGGGCTGGTGCTGATCGCCGCCCCCGCCAGGATGGCAGGCGAGAGCCGCGGCACCATCGGGGTCATCGGGACCACCCGCATGGACTACGAGAACACCATGAACGCCGTGAGCTACCTCTCGCGCGTCTTCGACCGGATCGCGACGCAGCCTTCGGAACAGTAGGGAAATTCAGGCGGCCCTGCACCTGCCCGCGCCTTGCGTGATCGGCGATAATAGAAGAGGACAACGATCTATGAGGAGACATAAATCCATGCAGGACGAGACGACTGTGCAGGCTGTACAGGAGGGCGAGGTTGTGACTGGCTCTCCGGAGGAGCAGGCACAGACCGCGGCTTCAGCCCAGCAGAATGAACTGGAACAACTTAAGGGCGAGCGCGATCAGCTTCTCGATAGGCTGGCGCGGCTGCAGGCCGAGTTCGACAATGCCCGGAAGCGCGAAGCCAAGGAGCGACAGGATGCCCGCGATTACGTGGTTTCGACCACCGTGGAGCCTTTTCTGGGGGTTATGGATAACTTTCAGCTGGCCGTGAAGTCTGAGGGATCGATCGATCAGCTTCGTGCCGGTGTCGGGTTGATTCTAAAGCAGATGGAAGACGCCCTGAAGGGGTTGAATGTGGTTCCGGTCGAGAGCGTAGGGGCGCAGTTCGATCCTCGCTTTCACGAGGCCCTCGGCAGTGTTGAAACCAACGAGTTCCCCGATCATCAGGTACTGGAGGAGATTCGCCGGGGTTACAGGATGCGCGAGAAGCTGCTGCGCCCCGCCCTCGTGAAGATCGCTTCGAACCCAAACCAGGTAAGTGAGTAACCACCGAATCGATGAATACCGGTTATTCAGTTTTTGAAGGTTTTTTGAAGGATGAGTGCGACGGCAAACGTGACCAAAGTTGATTTCTATGAAGTGCTGAGTGTCTCCCGCGACGCTTCCGATCAGGAGTTGAAGACG
Organism: Edaphobacter sp. 12200R-103; assembly: GCF_010093025.1. Classification (GTDB taxonomy): domain Bacteria; phylum Acidobacteriota; class Terriglobia; order Terriglobales; family Acidobacteriaceae; genus Edaphobacter. The sequence goes on from NZ_CP048114.1 coordinate 622,524, forward strand.
GCCTATCGCAAGCTGGCGATGCAGTATCACCCGGACCGCAATCCGGGCGATGCGGCGGCGGAGGAGAAGTTCAAGGAGTGCAGCGAGGCTTACCAGGTGCTCAGCGATCCGGACAAGCGTGCGGCCTACGATCGCTATGGGCATGCAGCGTTCAACGGAAGCTCGAGTGGCGCCGGCGCGGGGCCATTCGGCGGCGGATTCGGCGGGGCACAGGACCTGGGGGACATCTTCGGCGACCTGTTTGGCGAGATGTTCAACATGGGCGGCTCCTCCCGTGGCGGAAGGGCCTCTCGCGCCCAGCGGGGACGGGACCTGCGTTATGACATGACGCTGGAGTTCGAAGAGGCCGTCTTCGGGATGGAGCGGGAGATCAAGATCCGCCGCAACGAGACCTGCACGGAGTGCCAGGGAACCGGCGCGGCCAAGGGCAAGCAGCCTGTCACCTGCAGTCAGTGCGGCGGCCGCGGCCAGCAGAGGTTCCAGCAGGGCTTCTTCTCGGTCGCGAGGACCTGCTCGGCCTGCGGAGGAACCGGAACCCAGATCACTGATCCCTGCCCTGCCTGCCGTGGCGAAACCAGGGTACAGACGGAGCACACTATCCTCGTGAAGGTTCCGGCAGGAGTGGAACAGGATACCCGCATCCGCTACCAGGGCGAGGGCGAGGCCGGAAAGTTTGGCGGCCCGGCCGGCGACCTCTACGTCGTCCTGAATGTGAAGTCGCACAAGTTCTTCGAGCGTGAAGGCGACGACCTGCACTGCGTATTGCCGATCTCATTCCCACAGGCAGCCCTGGGGACAGAGCTTGAGATTCAGACCCTGGAAGGCATGGAGACTCTCCGGATCCCTGAGGGCACACAGAGCGGCAAGGAGTTCCGGCTCCGCGGCAAGGGTGTCCCGCACCTCAATGAGCGTGGCAAGGGCGATCTGATCGTAGAGATCCGCGTTCAGACTCCAGCCAAACTCAACAAACATCAGAAAGACCTTCTCCGGCAGCTTGGGGAGACCATGGAGATTGAGAACACTCCGACCTCACGCGGCATCTTCGATAAGGTCAAGGAAATGTTCAACTAATTTGTGTAAATAAAACAAAATAAGACAATAGATTGAATTTAATTTTTTCGGTATACGTGAAAGGCTCCGGGAACCCTCCGGAGCCTTTCTTTTGAGCGGGACCGGCTTTATCGGGCTGCTGAAAAATCTCTGTCGATTTGGGATGAATTGCCGATGACGGCAAAGACAAAGATGGCGTCTCAGAGTAGAAAGAACGAGCTTCCGACCTGGAGGGAGTCGAGCGGTGTGGCTTCAGGCGGGCGGACGGAACGTTGCCAGAAATCCGTTGATTTCGATGCTTGCGACCTATACAACAGTTGCTGCATCGAATAGCTAATAATTTGACAGAAGGACACTCAATGGCAAGCGATTTCGTAAGTGTTATCAAACCGACAGCAAAGAATCCGGAGGGCGGCGAGGGCGCGAACGGCAAGCGGCCGGTTCCGGTGTTGCCAGTGCGGGACACAGTTCTCTTTCCGCATGCCGTCCTTCCCTTAACGGTAGGGCGGGAGAGCAGTATCCAGCTGATCCAGTCCCTGGGTGAGGATAAGTCGATCCTGGTGGTGGCGCAGCGCGATGCCCGGCAGGACACGCCGGTGGAGGCGGACCTTTATGGGGTTGGCACCCGCGCGACCGTTCACAAGGTCGTGAAGATGCCGAACCAGAGCCTCTTTGTCTTCACAGAAGGCAACGAGCGCGTCCATCTGGGTGAGTTTACGCAACTGCAGCCGTTCATGACGGCGGAGTTTGAGCCCATCATCGAGGCGGAGCCTGAGAAGACCCCGGAGAACGAGGCGCTCGAGCGCAATGTGGTGAGCCAGTTCCAGCAGATCGTCAGCTCCTCGCCGACGCTCTCGGACGATCTGCAGACGATCGCGATCAATATTGAGGAGCCGGGACGTCTGGCCGACTTCATCTCTTCGTCGTTGCCGTTTCTGACGACGACGGACAAGCAGGAGCTTCTGGAGACGCCGGACGTCATCAAGCGTCTGGAGCGGATCAACCAGCATTTGGCCAAGGAGCTGGAGGTCCAGCAGCTTCGCAACAAGATCCAGAGCGAGGTGCAGGACTCCGTGCAGCAGTCGCAGAGGGACTATTACCTGCGTGAGCAGCTGAAGGCGATCCAGAAGGAGTTGGGTGACGTCGACGAGACCCAGAAGGACATTGCCGAGCTGAAGGAGAAGATCGAAGCCGCGGGAATGCCCGACGAGGTCAAGAAGGACGCTCTGAAGGAGCTGGCACGCCTGAGCCGCATGAACGCCATGGCAGCGGACTACAGCCTGACACGCAACTATGTGGAGTGGCTGGCTGTCCTTCCGTGGTCGAAGAGCTCAGCAGGTGAGGTGGACATCAGGAAGGCGAAGGAGATTCTGGATGCGGACCACTATGGCCTGAGAAAGGTGAAGGAACGCATTCTGGACTACCTCTCCGTTCGGCGGTTGAAGCCGGATATGAAGGGTCCGATTCTGTGCTTCGTCGGGCCTCCGGGCGTAGGCAAAACTTCGCTGGGGCGGTCGATTGCGAAGGCGCTGGGACGGAAGTTCTCGCGCATCTCGCTGGGCGGCATGCACGACGAGGCGGAGATCCGCGGACACCGGAGAACGTACATCGGCGCGTTGCCGGGACAGATCATTCAACACCTGAAGAGGGTGGAGGTGAACGATCCGGTCTTCATGCTGGATGAGATCGACAAGCTGGGACGCGATTTCCGGGGAGATCCGGCGAGCGCGTTGCTGGAGACGCTGGACCCGGAGCAGAACAATACGTTCCGCGACAACTATCTCGATCAGCCGTTCGACCTGAGCAAGGTTCTGTTTATCTGCACAGCCAATCAGCTGGATACGATACCGGGACCGTTGCTGGACCGCATGGAGATCATCGAACTGACCGGTTACACCGAGGGCGAGAAGGTCAACATTGCCGAGCGGTATCTTGTACCGCGGCAGTTGAAGGAGAACGGCGTGGATGCTGCAATGATCGACTTCCCGACGGAGAGTGTGGCGCTGGTTGCGCGGCACTATACGCGTGAGGCCGGCGTTCGCAGACTGGAGCAGCAGATCGGCACCGTCGTCCGCAAGGTGGCCCGCAAGATTGCCGAGGGCGCGACGGAGAAGATCACGATCACGCCGGAGGTGATCCATGAGTTCCTTGGAGGCTACAAGGTGCGCGTGGATACGGAGATCGCGGAGCGGACGAAACGTCCGGGCGTGGCGGTTGGCCTGGCGTGGACTCCGGCGGGCGGAGACGTCCTCTTCATCGAGGCAAACAAGATGAAGGGCAAGGGCGGCTTCACGATCACCGGCCAGATTGGCGACGTGATGAAGGAGAGCATGCAGGCCGCGTTAACCTGGGTGCGCTCGAACGCAGCGAAGTTCGGCCTGGAGCAGGACTTCACGAAGGACACGGATATCCATATCCACGTTCCGGCGGGAGCGATCCCGAAGGACGGACCTTCGGCGGGCATCACGATGGCAACGGCGCTGGTGAGCCTGTTGACGGACACGCCAGTGCATCCGTTGACGGCGATGACCGGCGAGATCACGCTGAGCGGCAATGTGCTGCCGGTGGGAGGCATCAAGGAGAAGTTTCTTGCGGCCAAGCGCGCGGGAGTGCGGGACGTGATTCTTCCCCTGGAATGCAAGACCCAGGTGGATGAAGACCTGACGCCGGATCAGATCGATGATGTGAAGATTCACTACGCGACGCGCATTGAAGAGGTGCTGGCGGTCGCGTTGCCGAAGACGGTGCAGGAAGAGGCTGAGGATGAGGCGGTACGTGAGGAGGTTCTTCACGCCTCAGCGTAATGAGAGGTAAGCGTCGAAGAGGCGGTTCGGATTTTCCGGGCCGCCTCTTTTGTTTCGGGGGATTTGGAGAGAGAGTACCAGCGAAAATACAGGGATTCTTCCTCTTCGACAGGCTCAGATCAGAATGACGATGGAGGGAGCGGATAAAGGCGATGATGACGATCGGCCACTCTACGCTGAGTATTGAGGCATTTCTGCGGGCGCTCAAGCAAAACGGAGTGGAAACGTTGGTGGATGTGCGGAGGTTTCCGGGATCCCGGCGGCATCCTCAGTTCAGCCAGGCTGCTTTGTTTGGATCGTTGAAGCAGGCAGGGATTCGCGGGGTGTGGCGCGAGGGGCTGGGAGGTCGAAGGAAGGCGAAGCCTGACAGCAAAAATACCGGATGGAAGAACGAGAGCTTTCGTGGGTATGCCGATTACATGCAGACGCCGGAGTTCCGGGAAGAGATCGACTGGCTGATCGCGCTGCCGGAGATTGCGAAGACGGTTGTGATGTGTGCAGAGGCGGTGCCGTGGCGGTGTCACCGGTCTTTGATTGCGGATGCTGTGCTGGCACGCGGGCTGGAGGTGGAGGACATTTTGGTGAAGGCAGATGGGGAGAGCTCGGGAAAACCGCATAAGATGACGGCGTTTGCTCAAGCGCGGGAGGGAAGGGTGTGGTATCCGAAAGAGCCGGTGTTGTTTGGGTGATTTTTGTGTGGGATTGAGGGTCTGAAGCGAGGAGATTTTGGCGGCGGCACGGGCAAAACGCAGGGATTCTTCGCGTTGCTCAGAATGACGGCTTGCTCTCTGCTACGGTCAGGATGACACTTTCTTCTTTCTCCCGATATTTCTAAAGGCGAAGAATATGTCGATACCGCCTAGCGGTTCCTTCCATGGGAGGGGTGATCGTTGTGGACTTTGGCGTCATAGATCTTCATCTGCCGGGTGACGAGTTCATTGGTCTTCAGGATCGCCTGCTGGGTTGCGGGATCGAGCTGGTCCCATGTCCTGAAGGTTGAGGGCTCCTGCACGGACTCCGGAACAATCTGCCCGTCCTGATCGACCATGGCGGCACTCAGGAGCTGAACGGATTTTTGGTTGGGGTCAACTACGATCTGCCGGGCGCGATACTTGATGTCGTTGCATGCATCCAGATGCGCATTGTCGCTCATCCCCCAGCGTATCTGGTTGGCGCGGCAGGCTTCCACTGTCTTGTAGAGGGTAAAGGTCGAGAGCGTATAGGTGCCGTGGTTGATAAAGTCGGAGTAGTTGCGGCTGAGCCACGCACTTGAGCTGATGTCGGGAATATAGATCTCCAGACTCCGATCAGAGGAGACGAGCAGGGGGATGGTCCATTGCTGCGTTTCGTCGAGGACCTGTGCCGGTTTGCCGAAGGGGCCTCTCTGAATGACCTGCTGGCTGATACCTGCGGAGGGAAGCAGCAGGAGCAGGAATACGGCCTGGAAGATACGGTAAGGACGTCTGTGTGGAGCCATGTGGTGCATCGATCCTCTCCCAGAATATACGGAATGGATGGCGCTGGTGATGTTTTTAAACGCCGGGGAGTCAAAGACCTGGGTTCGCGTATGCTTCAGAGTATGCGAGTTCGGGTCTTATTTTTTGGCGTGCTTAAGGAGATCCTGGGCGGCGAAGACGAAGTTCTGGAGCTGGGGCAAGGGGCCCGCGTTGGAGACCTGGCCGCCCTGTACGAGGGGAGGGTGGGTCCGCAGAAAGATCTGATTCAATGCATGGCGATTGCGGTGAATCGTGAGTATGCAAAGGCGGAGAATCCTCTGCACGACGGAGATGAGGTGGCCCTGCTGCCGCCGGTAAGCGGAGGGCTGCGGTGAGGATCGAGATTGTGGACGAGGTGATTCCGTCAGCCGAGATCGTCGCAGGGCTGAAGGCAGGCACGGATGGAGCAGTGTGCGTCTTCGACGGGATCGTGAGGGACAATACGCGTGGGCGAAATACGCTGCACCTGGACTACGAGGCCTATCGCGAGATGGCGCTGGAGCAGATGCGAACGCTGGCGGCTGAGGCTGTTGCGAAGTTTGGCGTGCGTGATGTGGCGCTGGTGCATCGTCTGGGACGCCTGGTTGTAGGAGAGACGAGCGTTCTGGTGGCGGTGGCTTCCGCACATCGCGGGCCGGCGTTCGAGGCCTGCCGCTGGCTGATCGATACGCTGAAGCGCACGGTGCCGATCTGGAAGAAGGAGCAGTTTGTAGATGGCGCCGTGTGGGCCGATGGAGAGCCTTTTCCGGAGGAGATCAGAGTGACGGCCGCGGTTAAGGAGCAGCGGTGAGGACAGGAGTTGCAGTCGCGGTATGGCTGCTTGGACCTGCATTGCTGGCGCAGGCGCCGATTGTAAGGCGTCCGCCGATGCAGCCGGTTAGCCCTGATGCGGATCAGCAGCAGGCGCCATCGCCAGCCCAGGGAGGCGTGCCGACCATCCGGGTGCAGTCGCGGCTGGTGAATATCGCGGTCAGCGTGATGGATAAGAATGGCGCTCCGGTGGGCGGGCTGACCAAAGATGACTTTGTCATCCTGGAGGATGGAAGGCCGCAGAAGATTACGTACTTCGAAAAGGAATCTTCGACGCCGCTTTCGATTGTGCTCGCCATTGATGCGAGCAAGAGCGTGTTGCGGGACGAGCGGCTGGAGAAGACCGCTGCGACGCACTTCGTCAACGCACTGCTGCGCGATCAGGACGAGCTGGACCTGATGGATTTCTCTGATAATGTGCGCGAAATCGTTCCGTTTACGAACCAGAAGAAGAAGATTGAGCGTGGGCTGAATGAGCTGCAACCGGGCGACGAGACCGCTCTTTACGATGCGATCTACCTGGCGTCGGACAGGCTGGCTCAGACCAGCAACGATGCCGGGCGGCGACGTGTGGTTGTGGTGATTACGGACGGAGAGGATACGGCAAAGCGTTCCCGCTACAGCCAGGCGTTGGAAGAGGCGCAGAGAGCGGGGGCGATGATCTATCCCATCATCATCGTTCCCGTTTGGGAAGATGCCGGACGGAATACGGGTGGGGAGCATGCGCTGATTCAGCTGGCGAACGATACGGGAGGGAAGTACTTCTATGTCGAAGACAAGAAGGATCTCGAACCTGCATTTGCGCGCGTGTCGGACGATCTGAGGACACAGTATGTGCTGGGCTACTATGCTCCGCCGGGCAAGCGGGATGAGACGTTTCGTTCAGTGAAGGTGCAGATGAAGGACCCTGCGCTTCACCAGCAATATCAGTTGCGGCACCGCACGGGGTATTACTCGGACGCGCGTTGAAGAACGGCCTTTTCGGTAGGGTGGATAAAGCCTGATTCAGGATGCCAGGTTTTTTCTGTCCCGCTACAGCCGTAGCGCTGGAAGCGAAATACAGGAATTCTTCGGCTTCGCTCAGAATGACGATTGGATTTCAGGCACGAGCTGAGTTTTATGAGCACCATTTAGAGTAGAAGGCAGAGGGATCCCGTGAATCGATTTGAGTTTGCACACAAGGCCGAAGAGATTGCCCGCGAGGCAGGTTCGCTGCTGAAAAGTTTTTATGAGAAGGGCGTGACGCCAGAGTATAAGGGCGACGTCGATCTGGTGACGGAGGCCGACAAGAGCAGCGAGAAGCTGATCCGGCAGCGGCTGCAGGAGACCTTTCCCGGTCATGGGATCTATGGGGAAGAGGGAACGCGGGATGCTTTGGACAGCGAGTACCGCTGGTATGTCGATCCGCTGGATGGGACGACCAACTTTGCGCATGGGTTTCCGGCTTTTGCGGTCGTGCTTGGACTGGAGCACAGGCCTGCTGGTTTGAAGCAGGATGAAGATGGTGTGCTGATTGCTGGAGTAGTGTACGATCCGCTGCGCGATGAGATGTTTGTTACCGAGAAGGGCAAGGGAGCGTGGCTGAACGGGAAGCAGATTCACGTCTCGAAGACGAAGACTCTGCAGGAATCTCTGACGGCGACCGGGTTCCCGAGCCATAAGCGGCATTTGAATCCGAATGCATATTTTTATTACCAGATCACGCTGCGCTCTCATGGCGTGAGGCGTGCCGGTTCGGCTGCATTGGACCTGGCTTATGTGGCTTGCGGCAGGCTGGAAGGTTTCTGGGAGTTCAACCTGAATCCGTGGGATACGTCGTCGGGCGTGTTGCTGGTGACGGAGGCAGGCGGGACGGTGTCGCACTTCGATGGTGGCAGGTTCACGCTGGACAGCCGCGAGGTGTTGGCGACTAACACGCTTATTCAGGACGAGATGGTCCACATCTTCCGCGAAATGTTTGCCGGGCGTGAGCTGGACCCGATTCCTACGCCTGCGGAGTTCGCGGCACGAAGAGCTGCTGGAGAGAAGTAATGGGGCTTGAAGGGGGAGCGCTGGCGCAGTTTCATCATCGCTGATTCGTCGTCCTGAATGATCTTCTCGCCCCGTCATCCTTCGCGCTGCTCAGGATGACGATTCTCGGAACCATTGGCCAACGTGTCGCCGAAAGAACCGCGGGGCCTTCGACTTCGCTGCGCTCCGCTCAGGATGACACTTATGAGTGGAGTGCGTGGGCTGGAGCACGATGATGCCGTTTCAGCTTATGTAGCGACGGAGATCTCTTCTTCGAGCCGCTGCTTCTCAAACAGGCTGGTGTAGTAGCCGTTGCGCGCGAGCAGTTCGTCATGGGTGCCGAGCTCTGCGATGCGCCCATCCACCAGAACTGCGATCTGGTCGGCGCTGCGGGCCGTTGAGATGCGGTGGGAGATAAAGATGGTCGTGCGGTCCTGCATCACGTTGGCAAGCCCCTGGAGAATGCGTTCTTCGGTATAGGTATCGACCGAGGCAAGAGCATCGTCGAGGATCAGCACACGGGGATCGCGGATGACGGCGCGGGCGATGGAGGTGCGTTGCTTCTGGCCGCCGGAGAGGGTGACTCCCCGCTCGCCGACCATGGTGTCGAAGCCGCGGGGGAATTCGAGAATTTCGGTGCGGATGTGGGCGATGTTTGCGGCTTCTTCGATCTGCTGGTCGGTCGCTTTCGGGGTTCCGAAGGAGATATTGTGGCGAATGGTATCGGAGAACAGGAAGGTCTCCTGCGGGACGAAGCCGATGTTGGCGCGAAGCTCCGACAGGGGGAAGGAGCGGATAGGCTGGCCATCGATCAGGATCATGTCCGGTGCCGCGTCTTCGAGGCGCGGGATGAGCGATACCAGTGTGGATTTTCCGGAGCCGGTAGGGCCGACAATGGCCAGCGATGAGCCTGCGGGAATCCTGAGATTGATGTTGTGAAGAATGGTGGGGCCGTTGGGATAGGAGAAAGAGAGATTCCGGAATTCGATGTCGCCACGGATGCTGCAGGGCTGAAGGAATCGAGAAGCAGATCCCTCCACTTCGCTGCGCTCCGGTCGGGATGGCACATCTTTTTTCAAGTTTTCAGAGCTGGGCCGACAGGCAAGCAGCGCGGGATCGTCGTCGATGGCGGGTTGCTGTTTGAGCAACTCGTCGATGCGCACGATGGAGGCGGTTCCGCGCTGGAAGAGATTAACGACCCAGCCGATGGCGATGATGGGCCAGATCAGCTGCACCATGTAGACGTTGAAGCTGGTGAATTCGCCGACTGTGATGCGGTGCTGTACGACCTCGTGACCACCGATGAGCAGCGTGATCATCAGGGAGAGTCCGAGGACAAACTCCAGCGTTGGCCACAGCATGGCCATCAGGCGGACCAGATGAAGACTGCGGCGGATGTACTCTCGGTTGGCCTCCTCAAAGGAGGCAATCTCGGCCTCTTCCTGGGCGAAAGCGCGGATAAGGCGTGCGCCGGAGAAGTTCTCCTGCGCTTTGGCCGAGATGTCGGAGAACATGGCCTGGATGCGTTCGAAGCGACGATGAATCCTGTTTCCGAAGTACTGAACGATGACCGATGCTGCAGGCAGAGGAGCGAACGCAAAGAGGGTCAGCTTGGGGCTGATGCGATACATGAAGGGCAGCGCGGCGCAGGTAAAGACCAGCGTGTTGGCGCTGTACATGATGGCAGGGCCAAGAAGTTGGCGGACGGCGCTCAGATCGTTGGTGGTGCGGGCCATGATGTCGCCCGTGCGATGGGTGTGATAAAAGCCGGGCGCCTGACGCTCGAGATTGGCGAAGAGGTCATTGCGCAGGTCATATTCGATCTCGCGCGAGGCACCGATGATGACCTGCCGGGTGATGTAAAGGAAGACTGCGGAGGAGGCCGCAACCAGGAGAAGACGCAGAGCATGGAACAGGATCTTCTGCTGGGTGATGCCGTGTCGCATATCGTCGATGGCATGGCCGATGACGATAGGGACCAGAACCTTAAGGACGTTATAGGCGATGACAGCCACGCCGCCCCAGGCGAGAGACTTCCAGTAACGCTTGAGGTAAGGCTTGAGAGGTTTGAGTCGGTCCATCAGCATGCAGAGAATAGTTTAGAGCCGCAGAGATTAGATTCCCGGAGCGAGCGGGAAGGTTCTTAGAATTGCCGTCGCTCCGGGCTTTCTTCTCAATGATTTGGGTTGCTTTGTGGCGGCTGTCCCCCGGACGGGCTGGTGGCTGGCGGAGGGGAGGGAGGCTTGCTGGTCGAAGGCTCCGGAGTTTCGCCCGGTTTGGGGGCAGGCTGGGCCGGATTTGCCTCACTCGGCTCTGACGGGGCAGTGGGCGCGGGATTCTCCTGCGGGGGGGTGTCGGACTGTGCGACCAGCTCGATATCAAAGATGAGGTCGGCCTTGGGCGGGATTACCGGCGCGCGGCCGGATTCGCCGTAAGCGAGCTGGTAGGGAATGAAGAGGCGTCGCTTGCCTCCGATGCGCATGCCTTCAAACCCGGTGTCCCATCCTGGGATAACCCTGCGGGCGCCGTAGGGAAAGACGATAGGCTCCCCGCCTGGATGATCGTAGGAGGAGTCGAACTTCGTTCCATCGGTCAGCCAGCCGGTGTACCTGACGGTGTAGTACTGCTGCTGTTTGGCAAGCTCGCCTGTGCCAATCTGCGTATCGATATAGCGAAGCGAATACAGAGCTTTGGGCGTGCCCTCAACCTTCGGGACGTTCGGAGGATTGTCGGCTGCGTTCGCCGCTGTCTCAGCCATGGGTGCGGCGGCCGCCGCTGGCTTTGCGGCCGGTTTCGAGGCGGCAGACGAGGTGTGGTGCGTTGTGCGCTTCGGCGTCCTTTCTGTGGTGGTCTGGGCGGCAGCGGCTGTGGCGAGGATGGCTGCAAGTGCGAGGGAGGATTGAAATCTCATGTTGGCTCCTAGCTGTTTCGTCTCGGCATTCGATGGATTAGGTCGAGAGTAAAGTTATCCGGGTTTTGCGTCCACAATGTGCAGAGGTGTTCGTAAAGGGTGAGTCCTTTTGAGCGTCTTGAGCTTTAGGCGAAGTTGCAGGCTTCGAGGAAGTCGGTCAAGCGCTTTGAGTTGTCGATGGGGACCACGGAAGAATGCATTTCGCGCTCAGAGGGCAGGCTGCGTCCAAATTACGGCATGGTCTGACCTTGCATTGATTTTTAGATTCGAATTGGTAATTCCTCATCATTTCTCGTTGACAGCCTTTCGATTGCTTCCCTATAGTCTTGCATCGTCCAAACAAGCTGATTTTATTTGCTATAAGCCCCTCGAGGTTTATAGACTCCCAATTTTTCCGAGGCTCAAACGATGATCACTAGAACGAAAATTGGACAGTCCAGTGAACTGTTTTTCCTTCTACTATTGCCAATTATTTTCCTGCTCGCTCCCATTCGGCCCGTTCTCGCGCAGAGTGCCGGCAACGCCAGCATCCAGGGAAACATCACCGATTCGACGAGCGCAGTTATTCCGGGCGCAATGATTACGCTCACCAATGTCGCCACCGGTATCAAGCGGACGGCAATCAGCGATAACGGCGGCCTTTATACCTTTCCCAATACTTCCGTCGGAACGTACACCCTCAGCGTTGCCAAAACCGGATTCCAGACCTATACCCGTACTGGAATCGTTCTCGAGGTTGGGAGCGCGATCTCTATCAATGTGTCCATGACCGTAGGCAGTCAAAGTGAGCACATCGAGGTCAAGGCCGAAGGACTTGCTTTGCAGACGGAGGATGCCTCCTTCAAGCAGACCATTGACCAGCAGACAGTAACGGAGATGCCGCTCAATGGCCGCCAGATGACGGGTCTGATCACGCTCTCCGGCGGTTCGACACCGGCCCCCGGAGGGGACTTTACCGGTAGCAAATACACCTATCAGACCATCTCTGTCTCCATCGCGGGTGGCGGAGGCAACACCACGATGTGGCGTCTGGATGGAGGCCCCAACAACGACTATATGGCCAACGGTAACCTTCCGTTTCCTTTCCCGGATGCCGTCAGCCAGTTCAGCGTCGAATCCACTGCGCTGAGTGCGCAGAATGGCATGCATACCGGCGGTCTGGTCAATGTGGTCACGCGCTCCGGAACCAACCAGTATCATGGCTCGGCCTTTGAGTTCATTCGCAACAACTACATCAACGCATCGAACTTTTTCTCCGCACACAAGGATACGCTGCATCAGAACCAGTACGGCGGCACCTTCGGCGGCCCCATCCTCAGGGACAAGCTCTTCGCCTTCGCCGGTTATCAGCGCACCAGCTCGAACCAGGCACAAGATTCCAAGCAAGCGTTCGTGCCTACCGCAGCCAATCTGGCAGGCGACTTTTCGGTTACCGATCCCGTTGCCGATGCAACACACCGCGTAGGCTCCAAGACACCGGCCGGATCGTGCAATACCACTTATACCCAACTTCGCGATCCTTCAACGGGTGCAGTGCTTACGGGGAATAAGTACGCGACAGCGCCAAACTACAACGCGCAAGCCCTCAAACTGCTCAACTATCTGCCCAAGATCGATCCCGCAACCGATACCGGCAACTGCGGCCTGGTGAAGTACTCGATCCCGCTGCGGACGGCGGACAACCAGTTTGTTACGCGAGTGGACTATGCCATCAACTCGAACCATAACCTGTATGGCCGCTACTTCATCGATGGTTTTCAACAGCCCGCTTTCTTCGATCCGACCAACATTCTCGTCACCACGCAGGCCGGGCTTTCACAGCGAGTACAGTCCTTCACCCTGGGTGATGCCTACACGATCACACCAAAGATTGTGAACACGGCCCATGTCACCATTCTGCGCCGCCGCAACAACCGGGGTTATGCCGCCAATAACATCAACGCCGCTACTCTGGGTGTCGATCTCTACCAAAACCAGCCCAATGGCCTGCAAATGACGACGTCGAACAAGTTCACCATCGGCGGCGGCACCAATTCAAACTCCAAGTTCAACGACAATACACTTGCCTTCGATGACGATATTACGATGTTGCTGGGCAGGCATCAGCTTGTCTTCGGCGGTGAATACGCACGCAACCAACTGAATATCGCCAATGCTTACGAGAGCAACGGTGTCTTCACCTTCGATGGCCGCTACGGCGCCAATGGACCCGGGGGCGGTTCTGCCGGAGGAGATCCCAATCTCGACTTCCTCATGGGAAGCCTGAGCGCCTTTGAGCAAAGCAAGCAGCAGCAAAACGCTCTGCGTGGTCCAATCCCAAGCCTCTATATTCAGGACACCTACCATCCCAGCCCCTCCGTCACCCTGGTCGCCGGCCTGCGCTGGAGTCCCAATTTCATGCCTTACGACTACTTCCACCGAGGGGTCACCTTCGATTACGACGCGTTCCTGGCAAACAAGGTCAGCTCCGTTTACCCCAATGCACCCGCAGGAGCCTTCTTCTACGGCGATCCCGGTGTCTCCAAAACATTCACCAAAAACTCGCTCCTGCAGTTCTCACCCAACATCGGCATCTCATGGGATCCTACCGGCTCTGGCAAGACGGTAATCCGCGCGGGCGCTGAGATCGCGTACGACCAGGTCAACTACTTTACGGCCCAACGCAATCAGCAAAATCCTCCCTTCGCCACTGCGATCAAGCAGACGCAGACCTCGACCTCCGGGCCGATCAACTTCTCTGCACCCTGGTCCGCAGGCACCGTCACTTCCAACCCATTCCCGCAGCCACAGATTCCAACTCCCTCTATCGCGCAGTTCTTTGCTCAGTCGCAGTACATCGTGTTGCCTCCGCATTATCACCCGTCTTACAGCCAGCAATGGACGGCCAGCGTACAGCGTCAGCTTGGACAATGGCAGCTCCAGGTCCAGTACATCGGCAGCCATACTGTTCACGCGCCAGCGGGAACACCGTTCAACCCGGCTCTTTACATCCCCGGAGTCTGGGGTGCGGGCGGCACCGGGTGTCCTGGAGTTGTTACTACCGGGCCGGCCGGCAAGCCCGCCGGGGCGGCTGGAACCCCATGCTCCACCGTTGCCAATCAGACGCAGCGCTACGCTCTCACTGTCGCCAACCCGCTTCAGGGGAATCAATATGCAGGCGGCGGCTCCTCAATCCTGATCAATTACAACGGCATGTCGAACTATAACGGCCTGGTCTCCACAATCCAGCACCGTCTCTCCTCCAGCTTCAGCCTGATGGCCAACCACACCTGGTCCAAGTGCCTCAGTCTCTCAGACGCTCAGGGCGATACCGCCGGCAACAGCTTCCAGAATCCCCGCAATCCTGCATTGGACTACGGCCCATGCGGTTCGGACTACAGGAACATCGAAAACATTGTTCTGATCGCCACAAGCAAATTCCCCCTCACCGGCTTCAAGGCCATACTCGCCAACAACTGGATCTTCGCTCCATTGGTTCATATTCAGAGCGGGGCGCCGTTCAATGTCACCTCCGGACAGGACAACTCCTTTACCAGCATCGGCAGTGATCGGCCGAATCTTGTATCCGGAACTTCCGTCTATACCGGCACCAAAATTCAATCCGTTGGTGCGGCAAATCGGCAGTATCTCAATACCGGTGCCTTCGCACAGGTCACCGCCGGATGCCCGACTCCGCTTTCGCCCGCAATCTGCTCCGGCTATGGGACCTACGGAAATATCAGAAGGAACTCCTTCCGTGGCCCGTCCAGCTATCAGTTCGATGCTCAGATCTCGCGGATCTTCCCGATCCACGAAAGCCTGACGGCAACCTTGCGTTTGGAAGCGTTCAACGTGCTGAATCATCCGAACTTCAGCAACCCCAGTGCATCGCTTACGTCCAGCACATTCGGTCAAATCTCCTCCACATCCAACCAGGCCCGCATCTTCCAAGGCTCGGTAAAGCTCAAGTTCTAACCTGAGCGGAGCGGAGGAAGTCCGGCCCGGAATGAAGCGGCCATTCCATAACGGGATTGGCCGCTCTTTTATTCTTTGTGCGAAATGTATCTACCGTTCGGCTCCCCAAACAAACACGAAAGAAACTGCAGTGCCAGCGGGCGGGAAATCTGCGAGTTTCCCCCGGGAGAGAGGGAGATCTTCTACGTGGAGGTGCGGAGGAGCAGGTACGTGCCTGCGATGCCGAAGAGAATATCGGGAGACCAGGCCGCCAGCATTGCCGGAAGCGTGTTGACGTTACCCATCGCCTGGAAGAGACCATCGACGACCCAATAGGCGACCGCGAGTGCGATTGCCGTCGCGATGCCTGCGAGAGAGCCGCGTTTGCCCATCGAGAGTGCGAAGGGAATCGCGAGGATAGCCATCACCAGTGTGATGAGCGGATACGCGAGCTTTCGGTTGAGCTGGACGCTGAGGCGCTTGGTGTCGAAGCCGGACTGGTTGAGATCGGAGATATAGCGTGACAACTCGTTGTAGCTCATCTCCTGC
The DNA here is from genome assembly GCF_010093025.1 of Edaphobacter sp. 12200R-103. GTDB lineage: Bacteria > Acidobacteriota > Terriglobia > Terriglobales > Acidobacteriaceae > Edaphobacter. The sequence continues at coordinate 638,087 of NZ_CP048114.1, forward strand.
GCCGGGCGATCCTCTTTGACGAAGTAAGACGGCTGCTCGTGAATGTCGGAGAAGGCAGTGACAGTAAACGGATGGTAGGATGCGATGGTGTCTCCGGCGAAGGAGCGCTCCCATCCGTTTTCAAAGACCCACTGGCCGACACGCTCGTTCCAGTGAGCGGAAGAGGCAAAGATTCTGCGCTTCAGTGCGAAGGTATTGGGATCGAACTCGAAGACGGTCAGATTCGCAAAGACGTTCTTGGCGGCATCGAAGAACTGGTAATAGAAGATACGAGTCGGCGAGTCGGATGGTCCTGCCTGACCGGAGATCCACTTCCGATCCGGGCGAAGGAAGGTCTGGGCCGGCTTGTCTTTGATGACGTTGCGCAGCGCCTCCTGACGCCGATTGGCTGCCGGTAGATAAAGTTCGTCGAAGGCAAAGAGACATCCGGCGATCAGCAGGGTGGTAATGAGCACAGGTGTCACGATGCGATAGAGGCTGACGCCCGTTGCCTTCATGGCGGTGATCTCAGAGGATCTGCTGAGTGCGCTGAAGGTGACCAGGACCGCGACCAGAGCGCAAAGCGGCGTGACGTTGTAGAGGATGAAGGGAATCAGGTTGATGAGATAGTCGCCGACGGTGACGAGGGGCGTGCGGTTGCGGATAATGTCGCCCGTGAGCTCGAAGAAGGTGAAGATGAGGAAGAGCGCGGAGAAGGACGACAGGATGAGCGCGAAGTTCTTCATGTACTCCCGCATAACGTAATCGTCGAGCAGGAGAGGGAACTGGATGTGGAAGGTGTTGCGGAAGCGGCGAAGGATCGTGGAGATGTGAATTCGCCCGCCGGAGGCGGCAAGCTGGCGTCCCCGCTGCGAGCGCGTAAGCAGCTTGTTGAGCTGGGTTCCTAGCGAGGAGATCAGGCCAAGCGCGATACCTCCCTGCGACATCTGGTAGAGCAGCAGAACTCCTGCGGCGGCGAAAAGAAGGTTCGCACCCCAGACGCCGAGAAAGGGAGAGACCTTGCCGTTTTTGGCGAAGGCGATACCGATCTGCGAGAGGAAGTAGTAGATGAAGACGAGCGCGATGGTAAGGACGAAGCCGGTCGATTTGCCGCCGCGCTTGGAGGAGAGTCCCAGCGGAACACCGATGAGCATGAGGACAACGCAGGCGAAGGGATAGGAGAAGCGGCGGTTTAGCTCAATGCGATAGAGGCGGGCGCGGCTGTCTGCGGAGTAGCCGAGGCGCCACAACTCGGGCAACGTGAGAGCGAGAATCGGCGTGTCGGAGCGTCCGAGATGTGTGTCTTCCTGAAGGCCGGTCTGGATGGGGAGATCGGTCGAGGCGAAGGTAGAGATGTTGTACTGATTCGGATCGGTCGGCGAGGTCTGATGCTGTCCCCCGTCGATCAGGTGGAGGCGGATGCTTTTGGGATCGTTGGAGACGACGACAGCCTGGTCAGCGGTCGTGATATTCGGGTTTGCAGGTTGTGTCAGGTCAGCGAGGAAGACGTGGTGCCAAAGCGCTGCACCGGCTGCCGGACGAACGTCCTGGATGTAGAGGACGTAGTTGCGGAAGTCTTCATAGAAGACGCGCGGCTGTACTTCGAAGGACGCCTGCGTCGATTTGAGCGAGTTTTCCAGCGCCAGCGTTCCCGCGGCCGATCGGGGAGCCAGGTAGAGCGAGTTGAAGAGCCCCAGCGCGACGGCAAATGCGGAGACGATCGAGACGATGCGGACAAAGCTGAGCACTCCCATGCCTGCGGCACGCATCGCTGTAATCTCGGAGTCGGCGGCCAGGCGCGAGAGACCCAGAAGGATGCCGACCAGGACCGACATCGGGATGGTGACGATGAGGAAGCTTGGAAGCAGGTAGGCAAAAATTCGCAGGATGTCCGTCACGGAGGCCGAGTCGCGGACGACCAGCTCCAGGATGTGCCCGAGATCGCGCATGAACAGCACGAAGGTGAATAAGACACCACCGATCAGTGCGTGGGAGGCGACTTCGCGAAGGATGTAGCGGGTGAAGATGCGCATGCTTCAGAGTTCTATGTTGAGTGTACGCGATCGGGTACACTGCTATTCCTATCTAATTTGTGCAAAGTCTTCCAGGCAAAGAATTTAGGGCTTGGATCTCGATTGCAGGTACTCTGCCGGACTGCCGGCAGAGAGAACCGGAAATCCTTCGACTGCGCCCTTCTGTATCCAGATTCAAGGGATATGGAAGATCAAGGAATTTCACGGAAATCGATGGGGCCGGTTACTCGGCGCGGAGAGCTTCTACCGGGTTGATGGAAGCGGCACGATGGGCCGGGATAAAGCTGGCAAATAACGCGGCGATCCCGAGAACGAGGGCCACTCCCGCTAGCGTGGAGAGGTCCCAGGACTGGACACCGAACAGCAGTTTGCGCAGAAACGTGGCACAAAGAACAGAGCAAAGGATTCCGGCCGAGATTCCGATTACGGTCAGTCGACCTGCTTCTTTAAGGATGAGCTGGTAGACCGACCCTCGTGCGGCACCGAGCGCCATGCGCACACCAATCTCGCGGGTGCGCTGGCTGACGGAGTAGGCGATGACCCCATAAAGTCCGATGATGCCGAGAAGGAGAGCGAGAGCGGCGAAGCCTCCAACGAGCCAGGCAGCGGAGCGGTGGAGGTAGGCGGCTGGCGAACCATGGATGCGCTGCTGCATGGTTTGAGGGTCCATCGTGCCGATTCCGGGATCGACCTGACGGACGGCGCTGGCCAGGGCAGGAAGGAGGGCCTTGTCGTCGCCGGAGGTTCTGACGATGAGACCGAAGTAGCTATCGGGGTCCTGGTTGTACGGCTTGTATTCCGCAGGCCAGATCTCTCCGTCGAGAGCACTTTCGCGGATGTTATCGACGATACCGATTACTTCTTTGATTGAGTCGGGCTTGAGATCGCCGCCACCGTATTTTTTGCCGATAGGATCTTCCCCGGGAAAGTACTTGTCAGCGAAGGCTTTGTTGATGACGGCAACGCGGGGGCGCGAGCGGTCCTCCTGCTCGGTAAAGATGCGTCCGCGCAACAGGCGGGCCTGGAGAGTCTTGAAATAGTCGACGCTGACGTCACGCTCATTGACCTCGTTGTGCTCTCCGTGGAAGGGATGACCGACTATGCGAATCCAGTCGGTGTTCCCGTTGCCGCTGGTGGGCAGCACACTGGTTACGGCGGCAGAGCTGACGCCTGGCAGGGCTGAGACCCGAGCGATGATCTTGCGTGTCAGGATGACAACATCCTCATCTTTCGGATAGCTCTTTCTAGGAACCGAGATATTGAGGGTCGACAGATGAGACGGCTCAAAGGCGAGCTCGACATGGAGAAGTCGATAGAGGCTCTTGCCAAGAAGGCCCGCCCCTACGAGAAGAACCACCGCGATGGAGAGCTCCACGACGACGAGATTGGATCCGAGCCTGCGCCAGATTGTCCCGGCAGAGCCACGGTCGCCATCATTGAGGGTGGCACGCATGGACGACACTGGAAGGCGTAGCGCGGGAGTGAGTGAAAAGATGGCAGCGGCAATCGCTGAGACGACGGCAGCAAATAGGACCACATGCGCATTGAGGGCAAGGCTGCTGAGATAAGGCATGCTGGAGAGCATGTCTTTGGAGGCGAGGCCAAGCAGGAGATGCATAGCGGCATACCCGGCGGCGAGTCCGGTGATAGTTCCCATTGAGACGAGAACCAGCCCTTCTGTGATGAACTGGCGGATGAGCCGTGAACGGGACGCCCCAAGCGCGCCGCGGACTGCGAATTCGCGACGACGGCTTTCAGACCGGACCAGCAGAAGGCTGGCTACGTTGACGCAGGCAATGACGAGTAACAGGATAGCGCCAGCGAGGAGGACGAGAAGGATGGGCCGAACAGTCCCGACGATAAGCTCGGAGAGCGGTGCGAGGGTGGCGCCCTGATCGCGGTTCGAGCCGGGGTATTGGATCTCAAGCTGTTTTGCAATGGCGGACATCTCGGTTTGCGCGGTCGCGAGTGAGACGCCATCCTTGAGGCGACCGATGGCGAAGAGATTATGGCAGCTTCGGCGTTGCTCACAGTTGGTGAGCTTGCGGGTCGTGGTCCAGAACTCCGCATTGCCGCGAGGAGCGAATTGAAAGTCCTGCGGCAGAACTCCAATGATTGTTGTTGGGTTTCCATCCAGTGATACCGTCTGGCCGATGACGTCTCTGCTTCCGCCGAAGCGGTTTTGCCACGTGGAGTAGGAAAGCATGGTGGTTGCCGCTGCGTTGGGCTGATCTTCACCTGAATAGAAGTCGCGGCCGAGGATGGGCCGGACGACGAGGGTGCGGAAGAAGCCATCCGTGACGCGAACAGCAAGAACGGGTTTGACCCCGGAGGATGTCGCCAGAAGGTATCCGGTTCTGTTGTAGGCGTCGATGGACGTGAAGACTTTGTTCAGGCGTTGCCAGTCACGAAAGTCCAGGTAGGAGAGCTCGGAACGAGGAAATGCGGCGCCCCGTTCTGCGACATCGATGAGACGCGCGGGATCGGGGTAGGGGAGCGGTTTGATAAGGGCAGCATCGACGAAGGCGAAGATGGCGACGCTAGCTCCAATGCCCAGCGAGAGCATCAGAACGGCGGTAATGGTGAAGCCGGGAGCCCGGCGAAGCTGGCGAAGAGAAAATCTGACATCATAGAGGAGGCTTTCGAGAAAGGGAAGGGTGCGCCGCTCGCGATGGGCCTGCTTGGTGCGTTCCACTCCCCCCAGGTGGCGGATGGCTTCGCGCCGCGCATCCTCAGCGTTCATTCCCGCACGGAGATTGTCGTCGATATGCATTTGCAGGTGGCTCTCCAGTTCGGCGTCGAAATCCTGTTCCTGCTGCTGACGGGGAACGATGCCCACGAGCCTGCGTAACCATGCACGAAGTGAGTTCATGATGGATCCTCCGAGGGCGACAGAAAGCGAGCCAGAATCGCCGTGGTCTGGTCCCAGCTGCGGGTCTCCTTGTCGAGAAGGCGGCGGCCCGCGCGCGTGAGCGAATAGAACTTTGCCTTGCGGTTGTTCTCCGACAGGCCCCACTCGGACGCGATGGCGCCTTCCTGTTCCAGCCGCAGCAGCGCAGGGTAGAGCGTGCCGTAGTTCAACGAGAGCAGATCGCCGCTGGTCTGCTCGATCCGGCGGGCGATTCCGTAGCCATGCAGCGACCCCATGCTTTCGAGGGTCTTGAGAACCATCAGGGCCAGCGTGCCCTGCCATACGTCTGTTTTGTCGCCCATGACTGCTCCTATTGTTTTGCCATAGGAGTATGGAGCGGTTTCATATTGGATTGCAATAGGAAAGTGAGAATTTGTGACGAATGGCCGACCTTAGGCGCTTTACGCCGAAGATGGGGCACCCGGTTCGAGAGATTTATGGGCAAGTGGAATGGGGAGGCGGGTGAAGTTGTTTCAGTCCCACTTCGATTTGTCATTCTTCGTCTGCGGCTCAGAATGACGGCTTCTTGACGGGGCATTGCGGCGAGAACTGCTTAGGGATTGGCGATGAAGCGATAGCCTACGCCACGCACGGTGATCAGATGCTGTGGGTGGCCGGGATCGTCTTCGATATAGCGGCGCAGGCGAACGATGAAGTTGTCGATGGCACGTGTGTCGGTATCTTCGTGGACGCGCCATACCTGCTCGAGAATATCCTTGCGCGAGACGATCTGGCCTTCATGCTCGGTGAAGTAGCGCAGAAGGTCCGCCTCCATCACGGTGAGATGGGTCGTCCGGTTTGGGGCAACCAGTTCCAGCCCGTCGAAGCGGATGGTGCGGTGATTGAAGGCGTATTCCGAGGACGGCTCCGCCGATTGTGCCTGTTGTGGAGCGGCCGCTGGATCGCGCTGCCAGGACGTGCGCCGCAGGAGTGATTTAATGCGCACCAGGAGGATGCTCAGATCGAAGGGTTTGGGAAGGTAGTCGTCGGCGCCCGCCTCAATGCCTTCAAGGATGTCTTCAGGCCGCGAACGCGCCGTCAGCATAAGTACGGGGGTGAAGAGTTCCGCCTCGCGCAGAGCGCGGACAATATCTACCCCATCGGTACCCGGAAGCATGCAGTCCAGGACCACGGCCGCTATCGGTTGATCGGGATGCAGCAGATATTCCAGGGCAGCGTCGCCGTCGGACTCATGATGGGTGCGATATCCTTCCGCCTGCAGATTGAAGAGCAGTCCCTGTGCCAGGTGCTCCTCGTCTTCAATCACGGCAATCAGGGGAGCATTGTCGCGTTCCTGCAGTGCGTTCATACTCTCTCCTTCACGATGGATGCCGGTCTGCTCGCTGCCGGCTGAGCCTCAGAAGTCGATGGATTCGCCAGAGGCAGCGTGAGCGTAACCGTCGTTCCCATGTTTGGTCCCGGACTGGAAGCAGTTGCGTCTCCGCCGTGTTGCCTCGCTATGCTGCGAACAAGGAAGAGGCCGAGCCCGGTTCCCTTGATACGCTGCATGGTGCGTCCGGGAACGCGATAGAAACGCCGGAAGATGCGTTTGTGCTGGTTGGGGGGCAGGCCTACGCCGGTATCGGTAATGCGCAACGTTGCCCAGGTGTAATGCGTAATGGCGAGCGAGCAACGCACGTGAACGCCTTCGAGAGAATATTTCACGGCGTTGTCCAGCAGGTTGAGCACGGCAATCCGGAGATCCTCCGCGAGTCCCATCACACGCAGATGAACCCCGCCGGATACTGGCTGCAGCACGATGGCGTCGGATGCCAGGTGATGGCGCTGAAGTGTGATCGTAATGCATTCGGAGACGAGGGCCTCCAGATCGATCAGGGCACGGCTCTGCTGACGATGACGCTGCCCCAGTTGGCCAGCCTTGAGGACCTGCTCGACCGTGGCGAGCAGCCGGTCGGAGTCCGCCAGCATGTTGGTGTAGAACTGCTGGCGTTGGGCTTCGTCCAGGGGGCGGCGCTGCAGTGTCTCAAGGTAAAGCCGGATGCTGGCAATCGGTGTCTTCAGCTCGTGGGTGACGGCGTTCAGGAACGAGTCCTGCCGCTCATTGCGCCGGATCTCGCGCACCAGGAAGACGGTATTGACGACGACGCCGGCGATCAGCAGGGCGAAGAGGATGATTCCGAAGACGGCGAGCGCGACGGTGCGCTCGTTGAGGACGATCCAGCCGACCTGAAGGGTGACGGCGAGGCCGACAAGCAATACACCCAGGGTGATAAAAAATGCGATCGTTCCACGGCGTCGACTGAAGTTCATAACCCAGGCTCTATGCGAAGTATACGGGCAGCGCAGCGAGTTCGAGGTGCGAGAACTCAGTGCCTGGGGCGGAAGGCACGTTACCGTGACGAACAAAGGCTGAAGGATGAGGTTCAGCTCGCGCGCCTCATCCTTCAGCTTGTCTTGAGACGCTATGCTTTAGCGGGTTCGGAACTCTGCACGGCAGCCCTTGTCCACCCATAGGCCGCGCCGGTCCACTCCCCAACTCTGTCCTTGTACACAGGACGATCCACTGATCTGACGCGACATCACGACCGAGTTCGGATTTCCGCTGCCAGGAACGGAGCAGTAGTTCCGTCCTCCATTGTTTGAGGAGCAGGTGAACGTCTGGCCCCTTCCGTTCCAGTTGCCACCGCCGTTGCCAGGTCGGAATCCGCCATTGCCGTTGTTTCCGGTGACGAACTCGGCCCGGCAGCCGTGGTCGACCCATACACCGCGATTATCGTATCCCCATCCGCGCCCCTGGTCGCAGGCAGACCCGCTAATCTGTCGGCTGAGACGGACGCCTCCGCGGGTGTCAATGTTGCAGTAGTGACGGTTTCCGTCGTCGGAGGAACAGGTGATCGTCTGCCCGTTTCCATTCCAGTTGCCACCACCGATCCCCGGTCGGAATCCTCCGCCATTGCCACCGTTTCCAGTGACGAACTCGGCTCTGCAGCCCTGGTCGACCCAGATGCCCCGGTTGTCCCAGCCCCAGGTTCGCCCCTGGGTGCAGGCAGAACCACTACGCTGGCGGGTCATTTGAACTCCGCCACGGGTGTTCGCATCGCAGTAATGACGATGGCCGTCATCGGAAGCGCAATAGATCGTCTGTCCGTGTGCCACTGCCGGCTTGATAAAGACGGCACAGGCAAGTAGGGAAAGAAAAACAAGTGGCAGAAGCCGGATCTTCGCAGTCATGGACGCCTCTCAGTCCTCAATTTTGCTCAGCGGCAGAGCGCTGAAACCGAGCGACGACGATGCTCCAGCGATCTGTTCTGTCGAATGGGATGCATGTTGCACAAACAAGTATGTATCAGACTTCAGGGGTTTTGCCGGCAGGAAGTTTCTACAGCGTAAAAATAAAAAAGACGCAGAGAAGAGCCTCTGCGCCCGTGATTCTGGAGGAAACTTTGCTTGTTACATCCCGGCTGGCTTTGGGTCGGCCGGATCGAACTTTGCGATTTGGACCTTTTTGGCCAGGCCGATCTTTTCCAGCAGCCAGATGCCGTAATAGTTGATGTCGAACTCATACCAGGCAAGTCCGTGACGTGCGCTGACGGGATGCGCGTGGTGGTTGTTGTGCCAGCCCTCGCCTCCGGTCAGGATGGCAACCCACCAGTTGTTGCGGGAGTCGTCGCGAGTCTCAAAGCGGCGCTTGCCCCAGAGGTGTGTGGCCGAGTTGACCAGCCAGGTGGCGTGCAGACCGAGCGTGACGCGGAGGAAGGTTCCCCAAAGCACCATTCCGATAGCGCCGACGACGCGGTGACCGGGAGCGGCCAGAGCAGCGCCCAGTGCGATCTGCAGGAAGCCGGCGATGGTCAACGGCAGCCAGTGGAACTTCGAGAGCCAGACATGGACGGGGTCACGGGTAAGGTCGGGAGCGTAGCGGCCCAGCAGGGCTGTCTCCGAGTGCAGCGCGCGGCCGGAGATGATCCATCCGGCATGGGCCCACCAGGTGCCATCGTGAGGGGTGTGCGGGTCGCCTTCGTGGTCGGAGTTCTGGTGATGGACGCGATGGGTGGCAACCCAGAAGATCGGTCCGCCCTCAAGAGCCATCGTGCCGCAGGTGGTCAGGAAGTACTCCACCCACTTGGGAGTCTTGTAGCCGCGGTGCGTCAGCAGGCGATGGTAGGCCATGCCGATGCCGACGTTGATCGCGAAGAAATACATGATTGCCGCTACGGCGAGATTGGTCCACGAGAAGAAAAACAGCGCAGCGATAGCGCCGACGTGAAAGAGGGTCATCGCGATGGCGGTGATCCAGTTGATGCGGCCCTCCTGGTGCTCGCGGCCCATGCGAAGATCCTCGCGAACCTTGCGGGCGGTGCGCTCAGCAACAGAGACAGCAGCTTGCTGCTCCTGGGAGCTGGGGGCGGAGTTGGGGGCCTGGATGATCTCTTCCGTGGGAATCAGCGATGCACTCATAGGTCTGTTTTGCTTCCTTCCAGAACGTCTATTTCGAAGCTAACAGGATGTGGGAAGAGTCGTTGTAAGACTTTTGTAATGCCGCTCCTGAGCCCATTTACAGAAGAAATACGGCCCTCACTGCGTCTTCCTGAGAGGCAGGATCGCGACGTATCGGGTTTAAGAAAACCCTCATAAACCGTCAGGAATTGCTTGACGTATTCCTATATAGGAATATATCGTTCTGTTCATGGCACGAGCAGCAACCACCACCGATGTCTTCAATGCCATCGCCGAACCCCGCCGCCGCGAGATCATCGGCGTGCTCGTCGATGGCCAGGCACGCGCTGTCAGCGACGTCGTCCGGATTGTGCAGCTTCCGCAACCCACGGTATCGAAGCACCTCAGCGTATTGCGCAGGGTGGGCGTCGTCACGGTGGTCAAGCGGGGACAACACCGGATGTACCGGCTGAATGCGGCGGAGCTCAAGCCGGTTCACGACTGGGTAAAGACCTTTGAGAAGTACTGGACGCACCAGATCTCACGCATCAAGGAGCGGGCAGAGCACAAGGTCGCCGAGGCAATCGGACAGGCGCGAGGAACGATTCAGAACCCGGGTACGCACGAAAAGTAGCTTGAGCCTCGTGAGAGCGAAGCAATCTCTCGAATGGCTCTTCATTTTTGACCAAAAGGAGAAACGACGATGCCGGTAGCAGAACAACAGGCGATTCAGACACTGGAGATCTTGAAAGAAGAGGAGATTGCGGCTCCGATTGCCGTTGTCTTTGAGACGCTTCTGGAACAGCTGGGACCCTACAACGAGAGACCCGACAAGGTACCGCTTCCCATGAAGCTTGAGCCATGGCCCGGCGGTCGCTGGTTTCGCGATCTTGGCAACGACACCGGCCACTGGTGGGGAAACGTGCAGGCGATTAAGCCGCCTTCGCTGCTCGAGATCAGCGGCCCGCTCTTCATGTCGTACCCGGCCATCTCGAATGTGCAGTATCGGCTGAGTGAAGAGAAGGGAGTGACGAAGCTGAAGTTCGCACATCGCGCCTCTGGATGGATGCCTGCAGAGACGATAGAAGGGGTTCATCTGGGCTGGGAGAACATCATCGCCAAAGTGCGGGAGCGGGTGCATACCCGCCGGTAGAAACGCCTGCAAAACCAGGCACAGATCGGATTTGCAAAAGCTAGTCGCATAACCGGACAGGAGAAGGAATATGCAGAATGCGGTTGTCTCTCGAAGTGAATGGCTAAAGGTAAGAAAGGATTTTCTCGCGAAGGAAAAGTCGCTCACCAGGCAGAAAGACGCTTTGAATAAGGAGCGACTGTCTTTGCCCTGGGTGAAGGTCGATAAGGAGTATGTCTTCGAAGGTCCGCAGGGTAACAGGACGCTTGCAGATCTGTTCGGCTCCAAGGACCAGCTGCTGATCTATCACTTCATGTTTGGCCCGGAGTGGGAGCAGGGATGCCAATCCTGCTCGATGGCTGCCGATACCATGAATGCCAATCTCGTACACCTGAACGCTCGTGACATCGCGTTTGCAGCTGTCTCGCGGGCTCCTCTTGCGAAGATTGAGCCGTTCCGCAAGCGAATGGGTTGGAGCTTCCCCTGGTACTCAGCCTCCACGAACGAGTTCAATTACGACTTCGGTGTTTCGTTTACGGCAGATCAGATGGCCGGAAAAGGTTATTACAACTTCGGCACAGGAGAGCATCCCAGTGAGGAGGCTCCGGGCGTCAGTGCGTTCTACAGAAATGACGCGGGCGAAGTCTTTCATACCTATTCAAGCTATGCTCGCGGAGCGGAGGGACTGCTGGCGGTCTATACGCTCATCGATGTCACACCGAAGGGACGCGACGAGGACGCGCTTTCCTATCCGATGGCATGGGTTCGTCACCACGATCGATACGAAAAGCCCGTGGAACACTCCTGCTGCGGAGGGAACTGATGAGCACCCGAAGCTGCTGCGCCGTACCGGGGCGCAGCAGCTTTATCTCCAGCAGAGGCGGTCACGCCAGGGGTGCAGCCAGGGTGGGAACTCCTGCCGTGATCCTGCTTCTCCTGCCCAAGTGCCCGATGTGCGTGGCGGCTTATGTGGCGATGTTTACGGGGATTGGTTTAAGCATGGAAGCTGCGACATGGTTGCGGGAAACGGCGATCGCAGTCTGCGTGTTGGCAATCCTCGTGTCGATCATGCGGATGATACACCGGCATCCTGTATCGGGATCATCTTCGTCCCTTTGACTGCTGACACGAAGGCTTCCGATATGCTGTGGCCATTCCTATGTCGGCTATGTTGAAGCGAAAGATGACTTGTCTGTCTGCCCTGGTGTTCTTGTGTTTCAGTTGCAAAGGGGCAAAAGCGCAGGATGTCATGGTGACCTTCTACACGCATGGATCATTCTGGAAGACCAATTCCATCGGGAACAAACATGATTTCTATAGAGGAAATATCTTTGATGGAGCGCAACAATTATTTGCATTCGGGGACACCTTTTACGTCCAAAGCAATCGATATATCACTCTTCGTTTCGTTGCAGGACCCCATACGTTTGGGGCAAGTTCCGCGAAGCGACCCGAACTGAGGGAGACTCTGAATCTCGATCTCAAGGCGGGCGAGAGATACTTCGTTCGAGTGCAGGGAGAAACGCTCCTCTTTGGAGTCCAGCATGGAAGGCTTGATCTAATTCCTTGCGCCAAAGCTCAGGTAGAACTGGCCCATGCAAAACCTTTAAACGATCAAGCACTTTCAGAAGAAGTGCGTTCGAAGCAAGCGGCACTGGTCGTCGATGAGGCGGGTCCGCCTTCGTGCCAATAATCGACACGACTTCCTAGCTCAGGGCAGAGGGAATCTCATAAGCGGGTTGCAGGCGCAGCCAATTCGCCGGGCCAGTTTGTTTCGAGGCTCTTTCGGAGGTGTCATCCTGAGCGTAGCTGCTCGCGGCTTTATCGCGAGCAGCGGAGTCGAAGGATCTGCGGTCGGCTGGCTGGCCCACATCCCATACCGCAGATCCTTCGACTCGCTACGCTCGCTCAGAATGACACTCTTACTAAAAACATTGAAGACCGGCGATCGTCCTAAGCAAGTCGTATCGAGATGGATACACCCTTAGCGCAGCATCGCAGTCGTCGCTGCCGTCTCCGCAGACTTCAGGTAGTTTCCATAGCCGACGATCACAGTCGATCCGACGAGGAGCAGCAGTCCCAGGGTCACCAGCACCTTGGTCCTCATACTGGTTCCGCGCCACTCTCTTAGGGCCAGTCCCCACAGCGTGGCGAAGATGATGATGGAGGCCATGTGCAGCGTCCACGATGAGAAGTCGTATTTGCCCATCTTGGTCTGGCCCATGGAGTAGAAGAAGAACTGGAAGTACCAGATGACTCCTGCCAGGGCGGCGAAGAGATAGTTGAACGTCAGGGTCGTCGGCGATAGACGATCGTAGGTGGAAGGATCGAGGGGATCGAAGTCGACCATGGTCTGGCCGGAGGAGTGGCTGGCCCGCATAGGATTCATGCCGGGTTCGCCGACGAACTGTTTGATCGAGGCGTTCTTGATGATCAGGATGACCGACCACACAAAGTTGGTCAGGAAGCCTCCCCAGAGCACGACGATCAGCACCGGAAGGTTCTGCCACAGGTCGAGGCGGTTGTGCGCCAGCAACTCCTGCTTGGCCACGACCGCGATGGGGGCTCCCGCCTTCAGGCCGAAGGCGAAGAAGGAGCTCATGATTCCGGCGAAGATCGCGACAGCCAGACCCTTGCCGAAGTTGTAGTCCGTCTCGCCGGCTTCGGCCTTCTCTTCCGGGGTAACCTCGCGTTCTTTCGAGAGACCTGCGGCTCCATTGACTGCGACCGCAATCAGGCAGACGGCGACGCCGACGAGGATGATCTGTCCGGAACGCTCGTGGAGGATGCCGGACATCTCACCGCTATAAAGAGGCGGGATGAGGGTTCCGAAGGCGGTGCACAGGCCAAGCGCGATGGCGTAGCCGAGGGCGATTCCGAGATAGCGGATTGCCAGGCCGAAGGTCAGACCTCCCATGCCCCAAAGCACGCCCCACAAAATGGCGTAGCGGATGCTCGAAGGATCCTGCTGATAGGCAGTGTGCAGTACAGAGGAGAGATTGGGGACGAAGATCCACGCCAGCACCAGCGGCGCGACGATCCAGGCGGCGAAGCCCTGGATCAGCCAGTAGATCTCCCACGACCAGCGCTTGATGGCGCGGAAGGGAATGAAGTTTGTTGCCGAGGCGAATCCGCCGATCCAGTGGTAGATGACGCCGATAAAAGGATTTGGTCCCACGAAGACTCCGTTTTGAGGAATGATAAAAGAAAGGGCTCCCTGGGAGCGCGTACTATCGTAGCTGAGATAGATTGTATCGGGAAATAAAATCTCTATTGAACCAGCTGCGATTGCACTGTTGGAGGGTAAGGTCCTGCAAGTCTCGCTCTTTATCACCTGTTACAACGACACTTTGTTTCCAGAGACGGGCAAGGCCGTCGTCAAGGTGCTCGAACGACTGGGCCACACGGTGGACTTTCCCGCAGGACAGACCTGCTGTGGACAGATGCACTGGAACACCGGCTATCAGGCCGAGGCGCTGCCGCTGGTTGGCCGCTTCGTAGAGCAGTTTCGCCATGCCGAGGCGGTCGTCGTGCCTTCCTCAAGCTGCGTGGCCATGATGCGCGACCATTATCCAAAGATGGCCGAGGAGCTGGGGAACAAAAAGCTGATGGCAGAGGTCGCCGAGCTGCTGCCGCGCGTCTACGAGTTTTCCGAGTTCCTGACGAGGCGGCTGGGTCTGACCGACGTCGGCGCTTATTATCCTCATCGCGTGACCTACCATGCCAGCTGCCACGGACTGCGCAATCTTGAGCTGGGCGATGGGCCGATGAGTCTGTTGCGAGCGGTGAAGGGAATCGACCTCGTACAGATCGGGAACATGGAGCAGTGCTGCGGCTTTGGCGGAACCTTTGCGGTCAAGAATGCCGATGTGTCAAGCGCGATGCTGGCCGAGAAGACCACCGCCGTCCTGAACACCGGGGCAGAAGCGTGCACTGCCTGCGACAATAGCTGTCTTATGCATATTCAGGGTGCTCTTCATCGGCAGAGAACCGGCGTCCGCACGGTCCATCTGGCCGAGATTCTGGCCGGCGCTGAGGGGGATGTCCTGTGAGTACAACGAACTCGGTACTCGATCCCAAGACATCACCGTCCTTTCCTATAGCGGCAAAAGTCACGCTGGGAGACACCCAGCTGCGCAAGAATGTTCGCCACGCCACCGAGGTTATCCAGAACAAGCGCGCCCGCGTCGTCGGCGAGATGCCTGACTGGCAGCAGCTTCGTGAGAGCGGCAAGCAGATTCGCGAACACGCCATGGCGAATCTTGACTACTACCTTGAGGAGTTCGAGCGGAACTGCACCCGGGCCGGAGGTGTGGTTCACTGGGCCAGGGATGGGGAAGAGGCCAAGCGCATCGTCACTGAGCTGGTAAAGACGCATGCTTCGCCGCAGAACCCCGAGGTCATCAAGATCAAGTCGATGACGACCGAGGAGATCCACCTCAATCTCGCGCTGGAGGCCGCAGGCATCAAGGCGTACGAGACCGATCTCGCGGAGTTGATCATCCAGCTTGGTCACGATCAGCCGTCGCACATCGTTGTTCCAGCGCTGCACAAGAATCGTCAGCAGATTCGCGAGATCTTCCAGCGCGAGATGAACCTTCCTGAGCTGGGAGAGAAGCCGCAGGACCTGGCGGACGCTGCCCGGCGGTTTCTGCGCGAGAAGTTCCTACGGGTCAACACTGCCGTCAGCGGAGCCAACTTCCTGATCGCCGAGACCGGCGGGGTCTGCATCGTTGAAAGCGAAGGCAACGGACGGATGTGCCTCACGCTGCCGGAGACGCTGATTACGGTCGCCGGGATCGATAAAATTCTTCCGCGCTATCAGGATCTTGAGGTCGTACTGCAGCTGCTGCCTCGCTCCGCCACGGGCGAGCGCATGAATCCTTACAACTCCCTCTGGACCGGGGTGCGCCCCGGGGATGGCCCGAAGAACTTTCACGTCGTTCTGATGGATAACGCCCGCACGGCTGTTCTGGCCGATGGAGAAGGCCGCCAGACGCTAAACTGCATCCGCTGTGCCGCCTGCCAGAACGCCTGCCCGGTCTATCGGCAGACGGGCGGCCATGCGTACGGCTCGGTCTATGCCGGGCCGATCGGAGCCATCCTGACGCCGCAGCTGCAGCAACTGCACCATGCGCAGACGCTGCCCTATGCATCGTCGCTTTGCGGAGCGTGCTACGAGGTCTGCCCGGTCAAGATCAACATCCCTGAGGTACTGATTCACCTGCGCAACAAGGTGGTGAAGCAGAATGGGCCACTGAATCCGGAGGCGCTGGCCATGAAGGCAGCGGGTGCAATCTTCAAGTCTGAGCGGAGATTCCGAGCGGCGCAACGACTTGGCAGGATCGCCGAAACTCCGCTGGTGGGTAAGGACGGCTGGATCGGATGGCTGCCGGGCATGCTGGGCGGCTGGACCCAGGTGCGCGACCTGCGCGAGATGCCGAAGGAGACCTTCCGTGAGTGGTGGGAGAAGAGGGGGAAGCGTGGCAACTGAGACCGGTGGAGTGATCGATACATCAGCGGCTCGCGCAGAGATTCTGCGCCGGATTCGCGCTGCCAATGGAGCGGCGTCCGATGCTGCTCGGGCCGCCGGACAGTGGTCTGCCATTGAGCGCGACTACTTGCGCGCAGCCACGCGCTCGCGTGAGGAGATTCTTGAACTGCTGGAGGACCGTCTGCATGACTACGACGCGAACGTCGTTCGTGCCTCGGAGGCGGAAGTCCCAGGGACGATAGCCCGCATGCTTACGGAACGTGGCCGGCGAAAGCTGCTGATTCCCAGCGGCTTGAATCCTGCCTGGCTGCCGGAGGGCTTCGACTACACTGTTGATGATGGAGCCTCACCCGCGGCCCTCGACCAGTTCGAGGGAGTCATCACAGGCTCAACCGTCGCCATTGCGCTTACCGGCTCGGTCATCCTGCAGAACGTTCCCGGCCAGGGGCGCCGCGCCGTGTCTCTGGTTCCGGACTATCATCTTTGCCTTGTTCGCACGGAAGATATCGTCGAGACGGTGCCCGAAGCGCTGGACCGCATCAGGGACACTGCCACGCTGCCGACGACCTTTTTCGCCGGCCCTTCGGCTACGGCTGACATTGAAATGACTCGCATTAAGGGAGTTCACGGACCGAGATTTCTCGACATCATCCTGATTCAATAACTTCGGTTCAATAAGTCTTCTGTCCCTCCAAATAACCTGGCCAGGATGTCGCTTTGTGAAAAGATGGCATCCTATTGGCCAGAGATCTACGCCGGCGATCATCTTTTTACAACGTTCTGACAATTGAAAGAGTGAAAACACTGGTGCAGGTTCGGGCTAATCGTTATATTTGTCCAACGAACGTGAAGCTGAGAAGAGACATATTCACGAGTGGCAGCAGAAAGCCGGTTGTGATGATTTTCGCTTCAATCTTTACCGGCCGCCTCTAAGTCGCATAAAGGCCTGCTGCTTGGCCGTAAGCTGTCATCGTCCCGGCAGTTCGCAATGAGGTGTCTGCAATGAAGTGTCTACTTCGGCGGCACGTTTCTTCCCTTACAGGTCTTACCTTGCTGCTTGCCCTTCCGGCTGTGGGATGGGCACAGACCGTCTCTCCACGGCGACAGCCTGTACGAAATACTCCGGGAGGCAGCTCCTTGTCTCGCGCAGCGAATGGAGTCGCAATTCCCGGTCCCCTGCGCTCCTTCGAGCGTATGGCCGGCATCAGCCAGAAGATTCCCTCCGACGAGGTGCTTCCTCTGCTGGCCCGCAATGTCTTCATGCAGGGATACAGCCAGAAGAAGCCGACAGAGTTCCTTCTGTTGTTGGCCCGCTATGTACAGCAGGCGCGCGAGTTGCAGATTCTTGCCGGACCCGGCGGAGTGATCGATGTAAAAGGGTGCGGCGATGCAGGCACGCTGCTGCAGATTCTGGGCTATCGAATCGTCGGCAACTGCCGGGACAAGAACCTTACCCTGGCAACTTCGAATCCTGATCTTGCTTTCCTCACCATCGATTCCGGCTTTCCTTTGATGACGCTGGAGGAGTGCTTGCAAAAGGGGGTCGAGTTCCGTTACACCTTCCCGTCCACAAGGGTTCCCGTTCTATTGCATGAGGACGAGTGGCTTTCGCTGAACCGCAGGCAAGGCGCCGATAACCTCATCGACCTCCTGGTGCGTGACCCTGCCATTGCACGTCTGTACTGGGCGATGTCCCGCAACGATGACGAGACCAATCTTGCTCTTGCGCGGTCGCCTGGGCTGCCCCGTCTGGCGCCCTTCGCTCCTGTGCTGGACTTCTATGGAAGCGAGATCTCCATTCGATCTGGGCGCGTCCTCGTCCCCGGTGGAGCGAAGGCTGAGGCTGCATGGAAAGAGCTGGCAGTCGCCAGTCCGGAGAATGCCAGTGAATTTGTGATGCATCTGTTGGAGAAGGATAACGGATGGCTTGCAGCCTACTATGATGCGCTATCCCGTGTCAGCAAGTCGCAACAGGATCATCTTGCTCAGCCCGACCGGTTGAAGCGCGTCTACGAGGCATTTCGTTCCCCTCAGTTGACGCCCGCCGCCACGTCCAGCGTCTTTCGCAAAGCGCCTGGACTGCTGGTTCTCTTCACACGCGTGGAGTGGGACGCCGATGGCCAGCCGCATGTTCCCGGCGATCTCGATGTCTGGAAAGCGGCACTCGCGCAGAAGTCTGACTTCAAGACCACCCGTATGTGGGCGAAGCGTGCCCGGGGATGGAACAGTCCGGAACAACTTCTGGAGGCGATGGCCTCTCTGTCGCGCCTCGACACCGACACCGGGCCGCTCCAGAGTTATCTGACGTTGACCGAGATCGATGGCCGGAGACCGGAAGGCAGAAAGCTTTCTCCGGATGCGGCGAAGCTGCTGACGACGAACTTCTCAAAATTCGGCACATGGTACATGGCCTTCTCCGAGTTCCCTGAACTGAACGATGAAGCCATCGCCCGCTTCATGAGCGTTGCCCAGTCCATCAACGACATCTCCAACCAGACGCTTCGCGGCAATGCTGTGGGAGCCTTTCAGGCGAACGTAGGAATATGGCAGGTTCTTGCCCGCCAGGGCGAGATACCTTCTGCGGCGTTGAACGACTCCTGGATGAAGATGGTCGGGCCGTTCGCACAGATCGCCTCTTCTCCTCAGCTCTTCGATGCCGCCCGGGCATCCCTGACCGATGTGATGAAGTCTGCCGGATCGACCAATCTCTCGCAGGAGGCCCTTGTCGACCTGATGGCGGGGCCGCCGCAGCAGAGTGTGGAAGGGCAGCGCGTTCGGCAGGAGATCGCAGGCCGTATCCGCAATGTGCTGGAAGACCAGAGGCTGGTCTCGCTGGATACGCTCTTTGCACTCAGCGATGGACTGTCGTCGATGGAGCAGGGTTCACCGGCACAGCAGAACATGCTCGGTCTGGCCGGGGAGCTGCGCGAGTTCGAGCTGCCGCGGCCCATCTTTACCAATAGCGAGAAGATCACCTGGGCGCCGGGCGTGTATTCCACGCATCATGCCGAGCTTCAGATCAAGACCGACCTTACCCGCGTCATCAAGGGACCGGGCACGAAGTCGCAGCTGGAATCTGCGCGTGGACAGCTCTCGCCGTTTCTGCGCGATGCTCTGGTGGGACTGAACTACGCCTACTACGAGCCTCCGGGGGCGCAGGTTCTGCACAACAACTCGTTGTTCGTGCGCTCGCACGACTTCTCCGGACTGACAGTCGTCTCGACAGAGCGCTCCTGGCTGGCGCCCGAGCTGATGGGAGTAGGAACGCCTGCGGGCGGCGGAGCCTACCTGATGGGATCGCTTGCCGACCTTCCCTATGCGCTGGCGGAGACCGAGCAGGACTTTATTGCTCCGGAGAACGTTCAGGCGCTCATCTGGAAGGAGCTTGTGCCCGATCTGCTGGTAAGCGCCACGGTTCCGCGCTGGTGGAGCGTCACTCCGCATGAGCTGCATGCCGTCGCTCTCTACCAGCGCTCCGGGGAGGAGCTGCTGCTGGCCTCCGAGCGCGATGCTACGCTGCGCCAGCAGGTCATCGATGTTCTCGGCAACCGGATGGCGCCGCAGCGTCTGGAGACCCTGGAGAAATCGCTGGTCAATAACGAGGACTCCATCGCTGTTCTCGCGCAGACCATGCCTGCGGATACCTTCTATCTCGCAGCGGAGTTCCGCCGAAGGCATCCCGGGCGGGCCGGAGCATTCGGACCGCAGAATCAGCAACTGGATGCCTTGTGCGCGTCAGATCCTTCTGAGACGTCGGTCGACCGGCTTTCACGCGACTTTGGCGTTCCGCATCCTGTGCTTGCGCGCAGCTATGCTCCGGGTCTGCTCGAGGTCAAACCGTTCCCATCCTTCGGTGGTGAGTCCAGCCGCCTCTTTGGGGAGTCGTGGGAGTCGAGCAACCTGTACTGGGCGCGGCTTGCCGATGAAAAAGGATATGAGCCGGCAGCGCTCAATCGGCTGGTGCCAGAGCTGACCCGGCGGATGAGCGCCAAGATCTTCGCGACCGACCTCGAAGACTGGCCCGCGGTTGAACGCGCCATGCTCGAGGCGGGCGAGGAATTTCGCGAAGGCAAGGTTGCTCCCTTACCGTCCGCAACTACGACAACGTTCCTGCAGGCCCCAGGCACACAGCCGCAGGGCGCTGCTGCAGTGGGAGGGATACGGTGAAGCGAGCTCTTCTTTCGATCATGATCTTGTCCTCTTTGCTGGTGGTGGGAGGAGAACGCAGAACGGCAGCACAGGACGACTCCCGCATCCTGGTCAACGTCGTGCTGGTGCAGCTGAACATCGCCGTCACAGACCGCAAAGGCAACTACATCAGCGGGCTGAAGCCTGAGGACTTCCAGATCACGGAAGACAAGATCCCGCAGAAGGTCGCGACCTTTGAAGAGGGAAATGAGCCGACACGGCGCTTTGTCGCGGGCGGACCCGATGGAAAACTGGTTGAGCAGATGATTGAGCAGCCGGTTACTGAGGACGGGCCGCCTTCTGGTATGCCAGTCTCTGCACCTCCTGTAACCGATGCGGGCCCTCTACCCACCGGTGCAAATGTCTTTATCCTCTTCGATACCAGCAACTATATGTACCGGGGCTTTGTCTACGCGCAGGACGCGATTGCCGATTTTGTGCGCTCTCTCGAAGGCGTCTCGCGGGTGGCCTTTTACTCCTACAGTCGCGATCTCTCTCGCGGCGTCCCTCTTACGGCGGAGAGATCGTCCATCCTGCGCGGTGTTCGCAGCACGGTCGCCGGTGACGATGCTGCTCTGTACAACTGCCTGCTGCTGACCGTAAAAGATGCAGCGCAGCTTACAGGGCGCAAGGCGATCGTGGTCTTCTCCAATGGGCCTGACAATGCGAGCCTGGTGCCTCCGGAGGATGTGGCGGAACTGGCGCAGTCGACCGGAACCATTATCTACATGATCAGCACGCGCGATGCACAGGCAGAGCCGATCTCGACGGCTGTCTTCGAGAGAATGAGCAAGGCGACCGGCGGCAAGGCTTACTTTGCCAAGAGCTGGAAGGACGAGAAGGATGCCTTCGCCTCTATCCGCGAGGACCTGGCGCATCTTTACTCTCTCAGTTATTACCCGCAGCCCAACCCTAACCGGGGCTGGCGCAGCATCTCGGTCAAGCTGGTGGGTGAAAACGCACAGAAGTATCGTATCCGCACCCGAGATGGATATCGCGTCCTCAAGCAGGCACAGATTGCGTCCGCGGCAATGCCGGCTGCCTCCTCTGGTACCTCTGCGAAATGAAAGCAGTCCTGATGCAGCACTACCCACTATTCGCGGTCCATCAGACAGCAGCGCAACAGTCCGCAGATCACTGACATCAGTCCTCCGACCAGCATCAACAGGGGACCGGTAGATGCCTTGCCGATGACATAGGGAAGCAGAAACACACCGACACCCGCATACATCAGGATCGTCATCACCATCCGTAAGGTGCTTCGGTTCACGTGGTTTCCCTCGCGCCCTGGCCTCCTGAACGACGCCCCTGATATTAGAGTGACGCGATTCAGTCGGCCAACGCCTGCCGGAATATATAACCAGCGGCTCCCCTTGAGTGCAAGTTCTATCTCTGTGCGGAGACACACTTCTGCACTATGCTGTTATCCAATCCAGCATCTCGAAATGCCGGGTTTCTCGACTCCGCTCTCACGCATTCGATCGTACGAAAGTCATCTGATACGGGGCATTTACCTGATGCGCTTAGGAGAAGTGGACAGTGAAGGTCTCGCCCGCCTTGACCGGCAGAACCAGCTCGTCGGGTCCTGTCCCCGGAATTGTCTCGGTCTGTGTCGGAGAGATGGAGGCGATCTGCTGTCCCTTCGGAGCCAGAATGTGGTGTGTCAGGTCCAGGTGAGCCTTCAGGGTGGCCACTGTCGCCTTTCCATTGCGCCATTCGAGATCGATCTCCAGACCGCTCCGCGCTCGCAAACCCCGGAACGATCCATTCGGCCACGCCTTTGGAAGTGCCGGGAGCAGGCGAATCACGTTGGCAGCGGATTCAACCCCTCGCAGCTGCCCTGCTTCGCTGCTGCCGCCGCTCGCGTGCGACTGCAGCAGCATCTCCACCATGCCGGTGGGCCCGCCGAGATTGCCATCCATCTGAAACGGCGAGTTCGACTTCTTGCCGCAGACATCGAAGAGATTGCCGCGCGTTGAATCTGCCAGCAGCCGCTGCAGACTCTCATACGCGGCATCGCCGTCGTGCAGTCGCGCCATACAGCACAGAACCCATGCGCGCGACCAGCCTGTGCTTCCTCCGCCATTGGCCAGTCTGCGGTCCAACGTCACCCGGGCTGCCTTTGCCAGGTCGGGGGTGCGCTGCGGCGTGATCTGGTCATCCGGAAATAGCGCAAACAGGTGAGAGATGTGCCGGTGTCCCGGCTCCTCGTCGGCGTAGTCCTCCTGCCATTCCTGCAGGTTGCCCGCTTTGCCGATCTTGAAGGGAGGCAATTTGATCAATGCCAGCCGCGCACGGTTGTGCAGCGGAGCATCCTCCGTCGGGTCCCAGTTGGGAGAGGTCGCCAGCACGGAAGCTGCCTGCAGCAGCCGTGTCAGCACCGCGCGCACAATCTCGATGTCCATCGTCGGCGCCATGCAGACGTTGTGTGCCGTGCCGTCCGGCAGCTTGTATTTGTTCTCCGGAGAGCACGACGGACCTGTGACCAGCCGCTCCGTCTTCGGGTCCGTCACCATGTAATCCAGCAGAAACTGCGCGTTCTCCTTCAAGCGCGGATATCCGCGGTCCCGCAGAAAGCCGACGTCGCCGGTGTAGTCGAAGTGGTCCCACAGGTGCAGTGCCATCCATGCCGCTCCCATCGGCCACACACCGCCGCCCAGACCATCGATTGGAGACGAGTCTCCCCAGATGTCGGTGTTGTGATGCACCACGTACCCTCCGGACGCGTAGTACTTCTGGGCCGTCACATATCCGGGAGTACGGGTGCGGTCGATCAGGTCGAATAACGGAGCATGCAACTCTGATAGGCCAGCCCGTTCCGCCAGCCAGTAGATCATCTCGATGTTGATGTTGACGGTGTACTTCGATCCCCACGGTGGATCGACCGATTCATTCCAGATGCCTTGCAGATTGGCTGCCAGCGTTCCCGGCCGCGAGCTTGAGATCAGCAGATACCGCCCGTACTGAAAATAGATTCCCAGCAGGGCGAGGTCTTCGCCGCCTGCCTTGATCTTCGCCAGCCGCTTGTCGGTGGCGATGCTGGCATTCGCATCCGTAGCTTCGCCGATTGTGATCGCGGACCGCCGGAAGTATCTCTGATGATCGACGATATGACGGGAGCGCAACTCGGCATAGGAACGCGACGAGGCCGCAAGCAGATTCTTTACGACGGCCTGACGCATCATTGATTGGCCGGCAGGGTAGCGGTAGCTCGTAGCGCAATCGACAAAGAGCGTGACGGCAGTGGCTTTATCGATCGTAAGGATACTGTCTTTCGTCGAGGTAACGCCATCCGTCGAGACGGCCAGCAGTTCAGCGTAGTAGTGAATGCCGACCTGCCGCTCCTTGATTGGAAGTCCGGGATTGTCATTGACCGGCAACGCTTCGCCAAAGATCTTCAGCCGGTTCTGCGCCAGGGCATCCGTCTCGAAGTTCGCTGGCCGGTCCAGACGGGCAGTGAAGCTGATCTTTCCGATTCCGTTCGAGGTCAGGCGAATCACGATTACCTGATCGGGAGCCGAGCTGAAGACCTCGCGGCGATACTGCACACCATCCTTCGTGAAGGTCGTGGTTGCAATGGCGGTATCGAGGTTCAGCTCCAGCCTGTAGTTGCTGACCCCCTCCATCGGTCCGAAGTCCAGGTGCAGATCGCCCAGGGTCTGATAACAGGGAAACCGGCGCGGGATCGAAAGGAAACCGTCCGGAACTAACGCTTCAGCTTCAGCCACCTGTCCGGCAAACAGGAGTTCGCGCATCTTCTGCACGGTCTCGCCTGCTTTGGGGTTGTTACGGTCGCGCAGTTCTCCGTCCCAGATGGACTCCTCATTCAGCTGAATCCTCTCCTGGCTGGGCTGGCCGAAGACACAGGCCCCCAGCCTTCCGTTCCCCACGGGCAGGGAATCGGGCCAGGTTGCCGCCGGCTGGTCGAAGAAGAGCTTGTACGGTGTGGACTCGTCGTCGGCGGCCGGGGACTCCTGCCATGGCGCTGCAAGGGCATGTCGTTGCGAGATCGCTGCGGCCGCAGCAGCGGATGTGGCAAGAAAGCGGCGGCGCGTCGGGCGATTAAACATCAGGTAAACTCCATGGCCGGTGCAGGGCTGTTTCCGCCCGGCGTCTCTCGTAAAAAAAATCAGATGGTACAGTCCGGCAAGTTCTTCGAACACAACATTTGCGACTCGACCATTCTAGAGCAATGGTTACCTTGCAAAGAGCTGGTTCATATCGGCAAACGCCTTAAACTCAAGAGCATTGCCCGCCGGGTCGAGAAAGAACATGGTCGCCTGTTCACCCACCTCTCCCTTGAAGCGGATATAAGGCTCAATGACGAAACCAACACCGGCAGCGCGCAGACGATCCGCCAGGGCCTGCCAGTCCTCCATGGGAAGTACCACCCCAAAGTGAGGCACAGGAACGTCGTGACCATCTACAGGATTATGATGCTGCCGGTTCTGTTTGAGAGAGGGTTTGAGATGAGCGACGATCTGGTGGCCAAAAAGATTGAAGTCAATCCACTGTGCAGAGCTTCGCCCCTCCGGACAGCCCAGCAGGACTCCATAAAAAGCCCGCGCCGCCTCTAGATCATCAACAGGGAAAGCAATGTGGAAGGGAGTGAGTGGCACCCGGAAGTCTCCTTCCGTCCATCATACGTCTTCAGTTCCTGGAGCTATCTCAGGGCTGCTCGGTATGAGCCGGTAGCCGGACGATGAACTCGGTATTTCCCGGAACCGAGGAGAACCGTATCACGCCACCGTACTGGTCGACGATGCGATGCACAATGCCGAGTCCCAGGCCCGTTCCCACCCCGACCGGCTTGGTTGTATAGAAGGTATCGAAGATATGCGCCTGACTCTCGAGCGGAATTCCGCCGCCGTCATCGGCG
The DNA here is from genome assembly GCF_010093025.1 of Edaphobacter sp. 12200R-103. Taxonomy (GTDB): domain Bacteria; phylum Acidobacteriota; class Terriglobia; order Terriglobales; family Acidobacteriaceae; genus Edaphobacter. The sequence goes on from NZ_CP048114.1 coordinate 663,101, forward strand.
ATGCGAATGCAGATGTCTGTTGTATGCTCGTCCGATTTAGACGTCTCAGCCCAGGTCTTGACGGTAATCCTGCCCCGCGAGCCGACAGCGTCGATGGAGTTATCCAGCAGGTTGGTCCATATCTGGTTCAGGCCGGTGCACTCGCTCTGCAGAGGAGGCAGGTCGGGAGCGAAGTCCTTCTCGACCGTGATCTCCTTCTCGCGCATCTTGTGGCTCAGGATGACCAGCGTAGCGTGAATGCTGCTGTTCACATCCACGGCCTGCTTCAGGCCCTTCCCTTCGTAGGCATACGATTTGACTGCCATCACCAGGTCAGAAACCCTGCCGATGCTCTCCTCGATCGTTCCTACCAGTTGCATGCTGGAGGCCATCGCCTCCAGCCAGTTCAAAGCGTCTGACAGAGTTGAGCCGGGAAACTCTGATCGCGCACACTCCAGGTCCTGTGCCTTGATTCCAATCGAGACCAGCGTGGGGGCCATCTTCCAGGCGTTCTCAATGTTGGCCCTCTCCATCCACTCTGCCAGGGCCTCTTCGGCGTCGCTCTGCTCAAGCGAGTTCATCACGATCGGTTGCTTCGCCTGCAGGGTATGCTCCTGCAGATCGAACAGGCATTGCTTCTGCTCGTGGCTCAGGTCGGTTTTGCTGAACTTTGCGGAAAGCTCATGCATTCGCATCAGGTTCGATCGCAGCTGCGATGCCGCCCGTCTGGCTGCCGTGCCTGGATTGTTCAGCTCGTGCATCAGGCCTGCTGCCAGCGTCCCCAGCGAGGCCATCTTCTCCTGCTGAATCGTTGCGCTCTGCATCTTCTGAAAGCGTTTAGCCATGTTCCCCAGGATCGCCTTGCGGACGTCCGGGCAGGTGGTCATCAGACTCCAGAAGCCCTCTTCATTGATCTGCACCAGGTGGCAGGGAACCTCTGCCTTGAGATTGACCGCATTAGGAATGTTGGCCAGCAAAGGAAGCTCGCCGAAGGCATTTCCGCTGGGAATGGAGGTGATCTCCATCTCGCGTCCATCCGCCGTGGTCTGTGACAGCACGACGCTGCCCTCCAGCAGGACCCAGAAGTCGTGAGCGGCTTCGCCCTGCCGCACCAGCACCTCCCCCGTTTGCAGTCGTATCTCTTCCAGCCCCTTCAGGCAGCGCAGTTCTTCATCCTTAAGCGAAGAGAAGATCGGCGTCGCCCTCAACTGAGCAAACAGAGCATTGCTGAGGGGTGCGTTGGAGGGCTGTTGGACGACGCTGGTTTGTTGGCTCATGATGGCTTCGGGTCAGACCTTTCAAAGTGTGGCAAGGTATTGGTGGACGAACTGGATCGCGATGGAGCCTTCTCCTACCGCGGAGGCGCATCGTTTAATGGAGTTGTAGCGAACGTCGCCGGCGACAAAGATTCCAGGGATGCTGGTTTCCAGCAGATAAGGGTCGCGATCGAGCTTCCAGCTTCCAGGAGATTTTGACTTCAGATCCGGTCCCGCAAGAACAAATCCTTTTGGATCGCAGGCTATCCCATGGGGCAGCCAGTCGGTCTTCGGGGCCGCGCCGATGAAGATGAACAGAGAGCTGGCCTTGCGGCTCTCCTCTCCCCGTGGTGTCTTCAAGGTCAACTGTTCCAGGTGGTCATTTCCCGACACTGAGGCCACTTCGGTCCGGGTCTCCACCACGATATTGGGAGTCGCCTCAATCTGGTCGATCAGGTACCGCGACATGCTCTTCGTCAGAGACTCACCCCGAATCAGCATGTGGACCTTATCGGCGTAGCGGGAGAAGTGCATCGCCGCCTGCCCGGCGGAGTTCGCCCCTCCAACCACGTAGACGGTCTCGTTGGCGCAGCCCATGGCCTCGCTCAACGCTGCGCCGTAGTACACGCCTGCGCCCGCGTACTGATCGACGCCGGGAATATCCAGTATGCAGTAGTCAACCCCGGTCGCAATCAGGCAGACGTGGCAGGTGACCTCCTGGCCGTCGTTCATGACAACGATCTGATAGTTGTTCTCCGAGCGGATGCAGGTCACCCTCTGCAGCAGAAATTCGGCGCCGAGACGCGTCGCCTGCAGGAACGCCCGCTTCGCGAGTTCTTCTCCGCTCAGGCCGGAAGGGAAGCCGAGATAGTTTTCGATCTTTGAGCTGGAGCCCGCCTGTCCACCGGGAGCGTTGGGCTCGACGATAAGGGTGCGAAGCCCCTCCGAGGCTCCGTACACGCCGGCAGCCAGTCCGGCCGGGCCTGCTCCGACCACCACGATGTCGTAGAACTTCTGTTGCGCCTGGGTGGGGATGCCGACCTTGGAGGCCAGATCGGTCGAGGAGGGCTGAACCAGCGCCGTGCCGTCTCCGAAGAGAACCACGGGGAGCTTGCTGTCATCCAGTCCCTTCTCTTTAAGAAGGGTCTGGGCATCCAGGGTCTGTTCCGGATTCAGCCACTGGTATGGGATACGGTTACGGGAGAGGAAGTCCCGCACGGCATGATCTTTGGCCGACCAGCGCATGCCAACCACCCGGATTCCTTCAAAAGGAGGCTTGTAACCCTGTTTCCATGCTTCCAGCAGGTCGTCCAGTACGGGATAAAGCTTTTCCTCAGGAGGGTCCCAGGGCTTGTTCAGGTAATAGTGAATCTTCGCGGAGTTGATGGCCCGGATGGCTGCTTCTGTATCGGCGTATGCGGTCAGAAGCACGCGCTTGGCGTCAGGATAGATGTACAGGGCCTGCTGGAGAAAATCCACGCCGGTCATTCCAGGCATCCGCTGGTCCGACAGGAACAGGGCAACGGTGTCGTTGCGCTCCTTCAACTGACGGCAGATATCGAGTGCTGCCCCACCCGAGGCTGCACGGACGATGCGATAGTCCTGCCCATAGTGGCGGCGCAGGTCCTGCACCACCGCCTCAAGCACGCTGGTATCGTCGTCGATGGCTAGCAAAATTGGCTTCGGCATACCCTTGTTATACTTCGCGAGTTCGTGCCTTTGCACACCCCACGTGCAATTTGATGGATTTCCAAGGGGATGCGATTCAGAAAACCACGAAAGCTCAGGAATTTGAGAGGATAGCAGTATGGGCTTTTACGAATGCAGAGAGGTTTGTCCGAATTGAAGACACAGCATCCAGCCAGACGGGAACATGCCGATGAGAAGAGCACGGGGCACCAGATCCCGGTGCAGGAGAGCTCGATGAATCGGATCATTCTCGCAGATAACCAGGTCATCTTTCGTGCCGGCGCAGCGCGAACGCTGGCATTAGAAGAAGATATGCGCATCGTCGCCCAGTGTGAAGACCTTCCGAAGCTGTGGAGTGCGCTTGAGAGCTTGCGAGGAGCGGTTGCCCTGGTGGCCTCCAGTCTTCGCCCGGACCCCCAGCTTCTCCTGGAAAAGGCTCGTACTGCAGGAAGCCGGATCATTTTGATCGTCGAAAATCACGAACAGGTAGCCGACGACGTCGCCCCTGCCGTCGATGGCATCGTCTGCCGGAATATCGGCGCCGGCGATCTGATCGAAGGGGTGCGACGGGTCGCCCGCGGACAACGTTTTATACAGCGTGCCAATGTGACTGCCATCCACTCCACCGACAGCGTAGGAACGCGCGTTCGCGACCGCTTGACACCAAAGGAGATGCAGATTGTCGCGCTGATCGTACAGGGCTGCAAAAACAAGGAGATCGCCCTTCAACTCGGAACCAAGGAGCAAGTCATCAAGAACTATCTCCGGGGAATCTACGACAAGACCGGAGTCTCCGATCGCCTGGAGCTGGCCCTCTTCACCATCCACCATCGCGTGCTCGCCGAGGCAGCCGCAAAGGCCGGAAACCTGATCGAGATGCGAAGCGCCTAAACCCTCCAGACTTAAAGATCCGACTGAGCGGGCATCTCACCTACCGGGGGGGGCATCCTTGACGGGCTGAAAGGCCCCCTACCTGCCAAGTGTCATCCTGAGCGAGCGTAGCGAGTCGAAGGATCTGCGGTTTTGCTGCCTCAGCTACCATTACTCCGCCGTTTCGCTGGCGTAGCCGATCTTCTCGCCGATGCTCTTGGCCTGGGTGAAGAGCAGGAGATAGTCCGGACCACCCGCCTTTGAGTCTGTTCCGCTCATATTAAAGCCCCCAAACGGATGTGCCCCGACCATTGCCCCCGTCGACTTCCGGTTAAAGTACAGGTTGCCGACGTGGAACTCCTCCCGGGCGCGATCCAGCTTCTCTCGTGATGAGGAGAAGACGGAGCCTGTCAGACCGTATTCCGTGTTGTTGGCGATTGCCAGCGATTGCTCGAAGCTTTCGGATTTGATCACTGCCAGTACGGGACCGAAGATCTCCTCCTGGGCGATGCGGGCCGTCGGGCTGACATCGACGAAGACGGTCGGCTGTATATAGTAACCACCGTCCGGCGTTTTGATGGTTTCGCCTCCGGAGAGCAGGCGAGCCTCCGTCTTGCCGATCTCGATGTAGTCGAGGACCTTCTTAAATGCCTTCTCGCTGATGACCGGACCGGTGTAGATATTCTTCGTCGGGTCGCCAGTCTCGATCTGCCTGATCCGCTCCCGCAGGCGATCGCAGAAGATGTCGTAGATGCCGGCGTTGATGATAGCGCGGGAACAGGCTGAGCATTTTTGTCCGTTGAAGCCAAAGGCGCTGGCGACGACTCCTTCGATCGCCGCGTCCAGGTTGGCATCGGCCTCGACGATGATGGCGTCTTTTCCTCCCATCTCCAGGATGGTGCGCTTGATGAACTTCTGGCCCGGGCGCGTGCGGGCCGCGCTCTCGTGAATTTCAAGACCGACTGCCTTGGAACCGGTAAAGGCGATAAAGCGCGTCTGCGGATGGGCGACGATGGCGGACCCGAAGTCCGGGCCTTCGCCCGGACAGAGATTGACGACGCCGTCGGGCAGGCCGGCCTCTTCAAGAATGCTGAGGAAGCGCGCTGCGATGGTCGGTGCGTCGACCGAGGGCTTGAGGATGACGGTGTTGCCGCAGACGATGGCGGCGGCGGTCATTCCTGCCATGATGGCGAAGGGGAAGTTCCAGGGTGGAATGACGGCTCCGACGCCGAGTGGAATGTAGCGGAGCTGGTTGCGTTCCCCGGGAAACTGAATTGGCGGCACCGTAGCGTCGAGACGGAGGGCTTCGCGGCCGTAGAACTCCAGGAAGTCGATGGTTTCGCCCACGTCGGCGTCTGCTTCTGTCCAGTTTTTACCGACTTCGAAGATGAGCCAGGCGCAGAACTCGAACTTGCGCTGCCGGATGAGATCCGCGGCACGGAAGAGCAGGGCCGCGCGCTCAGCAGCGGACGTACGACTCCAGGCGGGGAAGGCAGCGAGTGCGGCGGCTACCGCCTCTTCAGCCAGGCCGGCCTCGGCGCATTGATGGATTCCGACAACCTGCGCAGGCCGCGCGGGATTGGTCGAGATGATCTTGTCGCCGGTCTTGAGGCGTCTTCCGCCGATGACCATGTCGTACTCGCGCCCGAGCATTGATTCCACATTGGCCAGTGCGGCTTCCATGGCCCGTTTGTTTTCAGCTGCGGTGAAGTCGATGAACGGCTCATTAACGAAGGGCATCAGGGCTGTGCGCTCAGGGGCAGCGGAGGTGAGGTCAGCGGTTGCCATGCGCACATTTTACCGCCGTACAGAGAGGCCGGGCGGCTATGGGAGATGAATCACTCCGCGAGTCAGAGGACATTATCCTTGGCCCATCCAAAGAGAGCGGCGGCCGCGGAGAAGCTCATCAGAATCCACGTGGGAGTAGTTACGCATTTAAGTCCGGAGCATGCCTGGGCGGATGAGGCTCCGTGCTGGGCGGCATTGATGGAGGTTGCGGCGGCGATGCCGATGGAGAGCAGAATGGCGACCAGAGAGATACGCGCCTTTTTGGTTCCCATGGCCCGGTAGAGACGATACCGGTTCTCAGAGATGCGCCGGAACCTTCCGATCGTGGATTGCGGCGGACCGTGGAGAATGACGTTGTCGCGGTTGGCAAGGTCACTAATGTTCATGGTTTCGACGACGGTCAGGTACAGGGTCTTGCCGCCGACCTGGACCGCGATCTTTGAACCCGCCTCTGCTTCAATGGTGTTTTTTCCGGTCAGGACTGCGTTGCCTTCGGCCACGGTGGGACGAAATGAGATGCTGCATGGCCGTCCGGGGAAGAGCGTGATGGGCATCGGCTATGCTCCGCTGATTTCGAGTATGGCGTTCTTGAGCCGAATGCGGAACTCGGCCACTCCGGATGCTTCTTCAAAGGCGGCTGCGGCAATCTCGCGCGCACGGCGGTCCATCTGGAAAGGTTCGAAGGTATTGCTGAAGTATTCGTCGAGGCGGCTGCGGATCGCATCGAGGATTTCGATGCGGAGCTCGCTGTAGGCGCGGAGAAATTCATCTTTGCTGGGACCAGGCGTGACGGGTTGCTGTGGGCCGTTGCCTCCTCCGCCGCGGCGCTTGATGCCGGGACCGACGCAGAGGGCGCACTGATACTCGTCGGGAGTTTCGCTACGAAAGCCATGGCCTGTGCAAACGGCGATGCCACAGACTTTACACAAACCCCAGCATGCGTTCAGCGGTGAGACGCGGCCGAGGAGGAACTCCATTGTGGGCCCGGGACCATCGCAGATGTAGCACGAGAGATTCATGGCGCGGATCATACGCCGGGTGTTGTACGGGGGCAAGAGATTTGCGTAGTTCCCACATCTCAGGTGCGAGACGTGGAGCACCCGCATGGATGGAGTTTCTGGAGTTCCTTGCAGGAGACGGAACCTCCTCAGGGAGACAGGCTTAGCTGGAAAGTCTCGGCTGCCGGGCTCAAGCATGGATTGAAACAAGCTGGATTGATAGGCCATTTGGCCTACATATTTTCGTGCCAGATGACCGATGCGTCCTATTTATCCCCGTGAAACATTCGCTTAACCAATCAGACATTCGGGCGTAGATTAGCCAAAAGCTATTTACAGGACAGAATCTGTTTTCTGCAGTTGCAGCACCTATGTTTTTCAGGAGGCTACTGTGAAGAAGGTACTATTCTTTGGTCTGTCAATCTTACTTTTCCCCCTATCGATGCAAGCGCAGCTTTCCAATAACACAGCGCTTGTGGGGACCGTCACCGACCCTTCAGGAAGTGTAGTAGTGGGAGCGAAGGTCGTCGGCATCAATCGCGACACCAAGGTGCAATACACCGGGACTACCAATGGTGAGGGGTATTACTCCATTCCCTTTATCAATCCGGGAACCTACAACATCACTGTTTCGATGAACGGATTCACAACAGTGACGGCCTCCGGCGTCATCGTTGCGATCAACCTTTCTGTACGAACCGACGTAACACTGCAGGTGGGGTCTGAGTCGACCGAAGTCAGCATCTCCGCGACGACGCCGCCGCTCTCTACGGACGATGCCCTGCTGGGAGAGACCGTCGAGGCCCAGAAGGTTCATGATCTTCCCTTGAATGGCAGGCATGCGATCGATCTGGCAGCTACGGCTTCCAACATCGTTATCAGCGGCGATGCACTCACGGGAAATCCTCCGGGCAACAGAGCGAGTGGTTCCGGAACCCGCAATATCAACAACAGTATTTCGCTGGACGGCATCTCGATCATGAACAACCTGATCACGACTGCCACCTTGTCGCCGAACCCGGATGCAATTGACTCCGTACAGACGCAGAACGGTAACTACACTGCCCAGTACGGCGATTACCTCGGCGTTCACATCAACCTGGTGACGAAGACAGGCGGCAATGCTTTTCACGGCACAGCATACGACTACATCCAGAACGATGCTTTCAATGCGAAGAGCTGGCTTGCCAAGCGCACGGATAGAAAGAGTCCTCTGCGGTACAACCTCTTCGGAGGCGTTCTCAGTGGACCGGTGATTATCCCTCACCTTTACAACGGTCGCGACAGGACGTTCTTTATGGGATCGTATGAGGGGCTTCGCAATAGCGGCGCTACCTTCACCACGGCCACGGTGCTCACCAACAAGATGCGCCAGGGTGACTTTAGCGAATTGACCAATAAGACGTTCTACAATCCTCAAACGCGCTTCACTGCGTGCTCTGCGCCGAACTATGCATGTCCAGCGGCTCAGTATGCAGGGAATATCATCCCGGTCAGTCCTATTGCGGCGAAGATCCTTCCTTATCTCACGGCACCGAATGGTCCGGGAACGGCCAACAACTGGACGGGGAACCTGCCGACTTCGCTGAATGAGAACTCAACCATTGATCGTGTTGACCATAACATCGGCGACAAGGTCCGACTGTTTGGGCGCTTTGCCTGGCAGTCTGTCAACAATTACAGCCAGGCGGTCAACCTGACGAATACCGCCTATACGACTACGAAGACACGCAATGGAGCTATCGGATACACGCACATCATCACGCCGAAACTGGTTAACGATCTCCGGTTGGGATTCAATGTGCTGGGTACGCAGATCCTGAATCAACAGGCCCAGAACAATGATACGACCGCTGGCTCGCAGCTTGGCATCCCTGGATTTACGGCGGACGTCGATAGTGGAAACGCCGGACTGGTCGATATGAGCATCGGCGGAGCGAGCACATACCAGGGTATTGCGCAAACCGGAACGAACTGGTATCAGGACGACCGCCAACTTACGATCTATGACCAGATCAGCTACACCATGGGCAAGCACAGTCTGATGGCCGGTGTCAGTTTCCGAAAGATGACGATTGGACGCTCGGCGGCCAACACGGCGCGCGGGCAGTTCACCTTTGATGGAACTCTCAATGGAGCTAGCCGCGGAGCGGGCGATGCCGCCGCAGCGTTCATCGCGGGATCGCCGACCAGCTATATCTCGCCCTTTTTCCAGGTCAAGGGATCGATCGGCCAATGGCGCGACGGCTTCTTCGTTCAGGACACGTGGCAGGTCACGCAGAAGTTCACACTGCAGTATGGTCTTCGTTATGAACTGCCCCAGGTGGCATACAGCCTGAATGGCGTAGGCCGGATTATGGATCCCGGCCTGACGACCCTATATCCCGCAATCGGAGGAACCAATGCTCTCGATGCCACTAAGTACAAGGGCTTTGAGTTCAGCGGACCGAATCACGACAACATCAGCCCACGCGTAGGATTCTCGTATCGCGCGACAGACAAGACTGTTATTCGTGGTGGCGGCGGCATCTATTACAACGCTAACCAGCTCAATTCCTATACGCTATCCTCCACCAACTATCCTTATTCAGCCGTTGTTACTCCGTCTGCGGGGTTTGGCGCGACTCCCGGTTTCACTCTGGAGAATCCCAACGTTCCAGCACCGGCAGCCTGGCCCGGTCCTCCGACAGCACCTTACGCCAACTTTACGGTTGACCACGGACTGCCGACCGCTCGTATGTATCAGTGGAATGTCGATGTGGGACAGGAGATCTGGCCCAATGCAGGTTTCGAACTGCAATACCTGGGATCGAAGACAGTTCACCTGGATGAGAGCTACTATCCAAATCAGCCTCAGCCTTCAGCCATTCCGTTTTCGCAGTCGCGGCGACCGAATCCAAAAATCGGACAGATCCGGGACATCTTCAACGATGGCTTTGCAACCTACAACGGCCTGACGGCGGTTTTGCGTCAACGTCTCAGCCACGGGATCAGCGCGAACCTCAGCTATACATGGGCACATGCGCTGGATACGTCAGACAGTTCCAATGATGGCGGTTCTGCTATGTGGCAGGGACATGTGAAGCTCGACTACGGTGACTCCAACGGCGACATCCGGAACCGGTTTGTTGGCACGGTCACGTATGCCTTGCCGGACTTTGCCGGGAAGAGCTTCTATGTTCGCGAGTTCCTGGGCGGATGGCAGGCAAATGCCATCGTCGATCTCCGCGGGGGAATTCCGATGAACATTACCATCAACTCCGATCAGGCAAACGTTGGCGGCGTCGGTGGCTCACAGCGTCCTAACTTCGTTCACGACGGAAAGATGACCTGCAGCCGAGATACAGTTACCGGTCCCGGAGGGTCGACCAAGAACAGCTGTCTGGATGCAACTGCATACTCAGTTCCCACGCCGGGAACTTTCGGAAACCTCAAACGGAATGCATTGCACGGCCCGGGAAGGGAGAACGTCAACTTCTCCCTGTTCAAAAACTTCCCCATCCATGAGAGTCTGGCCTTCCAACTTCGTGGAGAGACCTTCAACCTCTTCAACCATCCCAATCCAGCGAATCCTAACACCAGATTAGGTGGACCTTCCTTTGGTTTCATCTCGGATGTGCAGACAGGCACGAGCGCCCGAATCCTTCAGATTGCAGGAAAGATCGTCTTCTAGGATTTCCTCCTAGCTGTGGATTTGAAACTCACGCCGGACGGGAAACTGTCCGGCGTATTTGTTGTATGGAGCCCAGCTATAGATTCTGATTTGGAGCAAGATCGCGCACCTGGGTTCTTGAGCACTATTCGAAGCGCAGAGCAGTCATGGGGTCTACTTTGGTGGCGCGTACGGCTGGAATCCACGTGGCCGCGAGAGCTACGGCGCCGAGCAGCAGGGGAGTCAGGATAAATGCGAGAGGATCCCATACCTTGACTCCGAAGAGGAAGCTGGCGAGGAAGCGGCTTAGCCAAAAGGCTGCGCTTATCCCGATCAGTACGCCAAAGATGGTGAGAATCATTCCCTGGCGAAGGACCATGTTGCGAAGGTGCGCGGTCTGCGCTCCCATTGCCATGCGGATTCCGAGCTCCTGTGTGCGCTGCTCCACGGAGAAGGCCATCAGGCCGTAGATGCCGACTGCGGCGAGCAATAATCCGGAAGCTCCGAAGACCGTCAGGAGCAGCATGTTGAACCGCTGCCGCGAGATCATGAGGCTATTAATTTCGTCCATGGTCCGGATATGGGCGACGGGAAGGCCACCGGTAGCCTCTCGCAGTGCCGAAGTCACGGGTGCAACCAAAGCATGCGGGGCGCCTTTGGTGCGCACGACCCACCAGAGCGGAGCGACGCGTGAATTGAGCGCAGTCTCGGCGTCGGGCATCTGCGCCAGAGGGATGTACATGGTTGGGTAGGGATCGCGGTTGAGACCGCTGTCGCGCGTGTTGCCGACGATGCCGACGATCTGGCGAGAGGACTCGGCGAAGGGCCCCTTGTCGCCGGGCGCTTTCTGTAACCGGTCCCGAAGGGGATCTCCCTTTGGCCAGTACTGCTTCGCCATCGCTTCGTTGATGATGATGACGCCGGGCGCGGAGGCAGTGTCGTCCTCGGTGAAGGTACGGCCGCGCAGGAGTGGGATCTTGAAGGCTTCGAAATAGTCCGGCGAGATGGAGTAGTATCCAGCTCCTCCGGTGAAGGGGGATTTGCCTTTGGGGCGTCCCACGATATCGAATGGCATTCCGAAGGCTCCCTGGAGCGGCAGGCCGTTTCCTACTGCGGCTTCGGTTACGCCGGGGATCGTCTTGAGGCGATCCCTCCCGCTACGGATCATCTGTGTCACCGGGGCGCTCGCCTGGAAGCGGTCGCCGCTGATCGACATCGCCATGGTCAGCGTATTGTGAGTGTCAAATCCCGGGTTCACTGCCTGCAGGTTGAGATAGGTGCGAATCAGCAGGGTGGAGCCGATGACGAGAATGAGCGCCAGGGCGATCTCGGTCACGACAAGAATCGACCGGAAGTTCGCACTGCGAAAACCGATGCCGGTGCGGCTTCCGCTTTCGTTCAGGTGCGTGACGAGGTCTGTTCGCGAGGCGCTGATTGCGGGAACAAGGCCGAACAGGATTCCCGTAAGCACCGACACACCGAGAGTGAAGAACAGGACACGCGCATCCATGGCAACCGCAGCACCGTTTTCGCCAACTCTCGGAAGCCCGCCAATGTTCACGCTGAGCAGCAGGCGGATGCCGATATAGCCGAGAGCCAGGCCGAGCAGGCCGCCGGAGAGCGAGAGCAGAAGACTTTCCGTCAGGAGCTGGCGGACGACATGCCAGCGGTCCGCGCCCAGGGCTACGCGCGTGGCAAATTCGCGCTTGCGGCCCGAGGCTTTGGCCAGCAGGAGATTTGCTACGTTTGCACAGGCGATCAACAAGACCAGTCCGACGGCGCTGAGCAGCACGAGCAGAGGCGTACGGGTATCGCCGATGATCGCTTCCTTCAGCGGAACGACTCCGTAGTGGTTGTTTGGGCCGATGGAGTTGGGAATCTCCCGCCGGAACTGGTCGGATGCGAGCTTGAGCTGAGCGTTTGCCTGTTCGATGGTGACGCCGGGCTGCAGGCGCGCCGTTACCCGAAAGTAGTGCGCCATCTCCTTACTGTTCAGGTCGAATTGATACGGGATCCATAGATCTGCGGGAGTGTCGGTAACGAAGTTCCGCCCGATGACTCCAACGATGAGATACGGCGTGTTATCGATCTGAATGGTCCTGCCTACGATGTTGGCGTCACCGCCAAAGCGCTGTTTCCACAGGCCATAGCTGAGCACGACCACGTTTCCGCCGTGGGGGCTGTCTTCTTCCGTGGTGAAGGTGCGTCCCAGAGCCACGGGCGCGCCGAAGAGCGCAAAGTAGTCGTGGGTGACGTGGACTCCCTGCACCTGCATGGGGTGGTCCCCACCTGTGAGATTCAGGCCGGCGCCGCCCATGTCGTAGCCGGCCACCTCTCGAAGTACGGACGTCTGCTGGCGCCAGAGATTGAACTCAGGAATGCTGGCGACATCGCCCCTGTGCTGTGGAGTAAATAGAGCCAGCCGCATGAGCGACTGCGGATCGGCATAGGGAAGCGGCTGCAGCAGGACGGTATTCACAATCGAGAAGACCGCCGTGGTTACGCCGATTCCGAGTGCTATGACAAGAAGAGCGATGACGGTCAGGCCCGGTGTCTTCCGGAGCGAGCGCCATGCATAGCGCAGATCGCGCCAGATGTTTTCCAGCATTGGCAGAGAGCGATAGGCCCAGACACGTTGCCGGATAGAGAGCGGATTGCCGAGTTTCAGTCGAGCCTGCCGCTGCGCCTCAGCGTCTGAAAGCCCGCGAGCGCGGTTGGTATCCGCTTCGTGGGCCAGGTGGGATTCGATTTCTTCGGTTAGATCACGATCCTTGTTCTCGCGGTCGAGGTAGCGCTGGAAACCCATGGTCGTTCCTCCTGCTAGCTGTTCGATTCTCCGAGAATGAGGCCAATGGCTCGTGTCATGCGTCGCCAGCGGTTGGTTGCTGCCGCCAGTTCCTTATGGCCCTTTGCGGTAAGTCGATAGAACTTCGCTCTGCGATTGTTGTCGCTGACGCCCCACTCGGAAGAAACCAGTCCGCGATCTTCCAGGCGGTGAAGCGCAGGATAGAGCGAGCCCTGTTCTACTTCGAGGGCGTTTTCCGATGTGCTTTCGATGGAGTGCGCGATGGTGTGTCCGTGCGCGGGACCGAGGATCAGCGTGCGCAGGATGAGGAGGTCAAGGGTTCCCTGAAGGATTTCTCCTGCGTCCGATGGTCTGTTCTTTGCCATGCGTTCTCCACTCGAGTGTCTATGGGAGAGGACTATACTCCACTCGAGTGTCTATGGAAAAGAAAATTATTGATGGTTCAGGCTGAGACGACCGTGGCTTTCCTGATGAAGTCCGGATCGATATCGACGCCGAAACCGGGGCCAGTGGGAACCTGGATCACTCCGTTGGAGTCGCTGCGCAGGGTGGAGGTGGAGCAGTGCCACGGGAGGTCATTGTTGAACTCCTTGAACTCGTGATACGGGCCGGAGTTTGGAATGGCGGAGATGAAATGCATCATGTAGACGTATCCCAGTCCAGTCGCTGAGATGTGTGGAATGCACTGCTTGCCGAAGGCATTGGCCATGCGGGCGACCTGCATGCAGCGCACCATGCCGCCGAAGTAGAACATGTCCTGCTGGACGATGGAGAGGGCGCCGTTGGCAATGAGCCAGCGGAAGTTGTGGGTGCTGGGTTCCTGTTCGCCGCCGGCGATGGGGATCTCGAGGGCGTCGGCGACCTGCTTCGTCTCCTCATACCAGTCGAAGGGGACAGGCTCTTCGAAGAAGGCGTACTTGTACTCCTGCATGAGCTTGCCGATGGGGATGGCCTGGGCGGGTGTGTAGGAGCCGTTGGCGTCGGCGGAGATGATCATCTGGTCGCCGAAGGTCTTGCGCACGAGCGGGATAAGCTTTTCGCTCCGGCCTTCGGGTGTTTCTTTGTGGCTCATACGGCCGCCAAGCTTGAACTTGATGGCTTTGGCATTGGAGATGGCGACCTCGCGCTTGAGGTGCTCGATGGTCTCTTCGGCGGAGATGCCGCGCTCTCCGTTGGCCTGGTAGACGGAAATTTTGCTGTTGTAGATCTTGTCGCTGATGAGCAGGCCGATGGGTCGGTTAGCTATCTTGCCGAACATGTCGAGGAGAGCGAATTCAAGGGTGGCGATGGGAACCCAGATGGCGAGGCCCTGGGCCTTGTAGTTGTTCGCGTAGACGGTGGATTCGGGAATGAGGAACTCGAGGTCGCGCGCGTCCTTGCCGATGTAGAACGGTGCGATGTGCTTGACGAAGATGGGATAGAGAACCGACATCTGGGCCGAGTTGGAGACGGAGATGCCTTCATGGCCGTCTTTGGAGCGCACACGGCAGAGATACTCCTTCTTATTGCGGAGAAGCTCGATGCTTTCGATGATGACGGGATCTTTGAACAACTCGCGTTTGAAGACAGGCTGCGCGAGAATGGCGTCGAGTTTGGCGTAGCGCTCGTTGAGTGTGCCGGGAAGACCGTGACGGGGAGCGCTCAGGAACTGGGCGTGGAGGGGGCGGGGGAGATTGGTGGCTGCGGCTGTCGCAAAGGCAGAGGTAAGAAAAGAACGGCGGCTTGGCGGCACGTATGAGTCTCCTGAAAGTCGGGGTTCAGTATGGATGACGTTGAGGAGCGTTGGGAAGTCTCGATTTGTGGGCGGGTTAGAGCCCGACCGGTATCGGTCACCAGCGGAGTGGCAGATGAGCCGTCACATCTCAGACCGTATTTGTTTGGACAGAAGAGATTCTTGGGCGGATACTCTTCGGCGGGCTCCCAAATCCACAATCGAGAGGTTCCACCGATGAGACGAAATCTTTGGCTCGTTGCAGGTGTATTTGTCTTTGCGGCCGCCCAGATTGTTCCGGCGGCAGGACAGGTGATTGCAGCTGGTGACTTTGCATATACGGGAGATAACGGGCCAGGGTTTTGGGGAGAGATCAGTCCGGCGTGTGCACCGACGAGTGTGCGACAGTCGCCGATCGATATTGATCGGGTGGTGGTGGATCCGAGGCTGGATCCGCTGCGAGTGACTTCCACCGAAACAACGACGATCATATCGAATCCGGGATACACGTTGGTGGGGAAGCAGGACAATAAGCCAACGGTCGAGTTGAGAGGTGTGACCTACACGCTGGTGGAGTTCCATTTTCACGCGCTGTCGGAACACACGGTGCAGGGCCAATACGGTGTGATGGAGCTTCACGTAGTATTTGCGGACCCGAGCCTGACCAAGCTTGCGGTCATCGGGGTGATCTACAAGGTTGGCAGGCCGAACGGGTTTTTACGCCAGATTCTGTCGGCCGGACTGCCGGAGAAGTCGACCTCTGCGCCGGTGACAGTGGAGAACCTGAATGTCGCGGATGCGTTCACGGATACGAGGAGCTATTACAACTATCCGGGATCGCTGACGACTC
Organism: Edaphobacter sp. 12200R-103; assembly: GCF_010093025.1. GTDB lineage: Bacteria > Acidobacteriota > Terriglobia > Terriglobales > Acidobacteriaceae > Edaphobacter. The sequence continues at coordinate 678,700 of NZ_CP048114.1, forward strand.
CGCCGTGCTCGGAGACGGTGAACTGGTTTGTGCTGAAGCGGTGGGCGGAGTTGTCGCAAGAGCAGTTCGACGCATTTCGCAAGGTGTTGGGGAATGACTTTCGGCCGTTGCAGAAGAGGAATGGGCGAGTAGTCAGGGCTACGCCGCGGGGGCCGTTCTAGTGTGATCTGATTGGGTGCCTGCGTCTCTCTTCTGAAATGTGGGCACCTGGGATACGAAGCAGTTCGAGCTATGCTCGAATGCCCTCTCATGCGTCGCATGAATGGGGCACCCGGCTGAATGCAGTCGGAGATGAGGCGGGTGCTAATCATCAGGATAGGAGGCGAGCGACTAGCCTGCAGCAGAGAGAATTGCGAGGATGCCAGATAAAGGCAGAACCATCGATAAGGGCCACCATTTTGAACCGCGCGCAGCAGCCACAATCGACAGGGTCAAAGCCAAGAGGACGACCAACGGAATGCCAACGAATATCAGATAGACATTGTGCGGTGCGGGCGAGTATCGCATGCAAATCCAGAATGCGCACATGATTGCGACACTTGCAACACCACACAGATTCGCAACGGTTTTTGGGATCATGGGCATAAACTCGCGTGGTCAGAAAAGCAGTGGTTCCAATAGCTATCTGATTCCTTAGATTGTGTTCTCCGATATGGAAGTCTCCCAGCGGTGCATTGCCGGGTGCCTCACGTCTCGCCTCTGAGACGTGGGTTCTGATGGGGACATGAGGTCGGTTGTTATGGTTACGGGGACATCTTCGGCTGTCTTCCAGCGGCGGAAGCTCGACCACTTCCAATCTTCAGGCTTCGCGACGAGTCCGCGAGTTACGGGATTGCGATGGATATAGCGTAGCTTTTCGATCCGCTTATCCTCGGTAAACACGTTGAAGTCGTAGTATCGCTTCTGCCAGAACCGCGTTCGTCCTTGTTGTACCGAGACCGACAACTTAAGTGCCTGAATCGCCGTGGCGAGGGTGGCTTCGTTCGGTTCACTTACGAGCAAGTGTACGTGTTCGGGCATCACTACATATCCGTGCACGAGGAAGTCGTAGCGTGTCCGGATTTTCTCGAGGGACTGTACAAACTGGTCGCGTACCGTGGGGTTTCTGAGATAGGGAAGACGCTGATAACAACTGAAGGTTATGAAGTGGAGATGGTATCCGGTCTTCTGGTATCGAACGAGACCCTTGGTCATGGGTGATATCTTACTTCCCACGTCTCAGAAGCGAGACGTGGGGCACCCGGCTTTCCTCTAGGGTAACGCCGATATAGACGTTTTTGTCTATTAGCCGCCGTTTCAGCAGGTTCCCGCACAGCAACAGCAGGTTACTCCACAGCTCCCATTCTGGGGTGACGTGTCACCCCTAACCCCCATGCGAAGCATGGCAGGTTTGAAGCATACAAGCCTACCGGATAAGGTGAAGAACCCCATACAGGCAGATTCCCACACAGAGCAAGATGTAGAGGGTTCTCCCAACACGGCTTGGAGGATTTTCGACTGGAGGGCGATTTCCCATCGTCCGGGTAGTTAGATGTCTTCCGAATAAACCATTTAAGATCAGCAAGAAGCCGACGATGGCCGCAACCCAGTACCTGAAGTACATCCAACCCTCCGCATTATGGTCTATCTGCAATTGGGGTCTCCAAAAGTACCGATATCTGCATACACAGATACATTCAACGGTGATTTAGTCGCAGTGCCCACTCCAACCGATTGAATCTGGTTCGGGTCGCCGTTATGCGTTCCCACATAGGCAAGGAAAGGAGTGTCAGGTATAGGGGCAGCATAGTTCACATTTCCACTGCTTCCACCAAATGACACACCTGAACCTCCAGGTACTAGGCTGGTGCTCCCTGCTAACTGGACTCCGTTCTTGGTATCTGCGGAAAGCCCTAATCCCCCTCTGCCGCCAACTCCAAGATATGCAGCAGCACCAAACGCACATACATTTGGAATCGGCGCAATTGCTTTCTGGATAGCTTGGATGTACTGAGCTGACGTTGGTGCTGAAGGGTTTCGTCGCTGGGCTAGATACTGCTGATCGGTGGCAACCTGCTGATCATAAAGCAAGTTTGTTCCCTGGGCTGGCGGAGTCACAGTTGCCGACATAAAATTCGCTGCGTCGGCGATATACGAATCCGCTTTATTGCTCCAGTCTTGCCCTCCGCTAAGAGAAGCAGTAGCTCCTTTGTCCAACCAAGTTCCACCCGCCGCGCCGCACTGCCCACTACTTCCAGTTTGCTTATCATCCTCCGAATCAAAGCTACCGTCATCCCAGACGCACGCCATGCCGCTAGGATCGATGAACTTTAATGGATTGTTCAGAACGTATGAGTACAAATTCAGGCTCTGCGGGTTCGTGGGATCGGCATATACAAGACCCGACGGATCAGGGCTTGAGAACCGCCCCATCGAACTTCCGTAGTACCTGGCCCCGAAGTAATCTAGCCCTGATTCGGAGTCTCTTTCTTTGCCGGAAGAGCGCCTCACCGATGCTCTGCCAAAGCCTCAGTCTGTTTTGACATCTTGGCGGTGCGTTCGAGTTTGTCCCAGCTGAAGGGTTTGCCGTCGATGGCTCGTTTGACGGTCTTGAAGAGCACGATGGAGAAGACCTGACGATAGGTGAAGCGTTGGATCCAGATGTGGACCAGGAGCCAGGCGTCTCCTCGGCTGGCGGGGTGTTTGCGTTCGAGCGCGAAGGCCAGCGCCGAGGTGATGAAGTCGATGATAAGGAAGGCCGCAAAGAAGAGCAGCAGCTTGTGGAAGCTGGCGGCTGAGGCGGTATCCGGGTGGAAGTGCTTGTCGACGAAATATTGGATGGTTCCGGCGACGAACATCAGATCGATGAGTGGAGAGACGAGGGGCAGCAGGATCTGGAAGATGATGATGTTCGGGAGGGCGAAGAGCCCCATGGCGCGGTGGCGGGTGACGGCTCCCAGGTGCTTGAAGACAGCCTGCAGGATGCCGAAGGACCAGCGGAAGCGTTGGCGCATGAGGCCGTTCATGTCGACGGGGGCTTCGGTGAAGGCGAGCGCCTGGTCTTCGTAGATGACTGAGTAGCCCTGCTCGAGGATGTTCATGGTGAGGTCGGCGTCTTCGGCGACGGTGTCGGGATGGTAGCCGCCGCCGTCGCGCACGGCTGCGGTGCGCCAGGCCCCGATGGCTCCAGGGACGACCATGACGACGTCGAAGAGGTCCAGTGCGCGGCGCTCAAAGTTCTGGCTGGTGATGTACTCAAGCGCCTGCCAGCGCGTCCACAGGTTGACGCGGTTGCCGACCTTGGCGTTTCCGGCGACGGCGCCGATCTTTGGATTGGCGAAGTGGCAGACGAGGCGGGAGATGGCGTCGTGCGCGATGACGCCGTCTGCGTCGATGCCGACGTAGATCTCCTCCTCGGTCTGGTTGAGGGCGAAGTTGAGTGCTTCGGCCTTGCCGCCGTTGGGCTTGGTGAGAAGTGTCAGGCGTCCAGAGGCGAGATCGGCTGGGTAGGTTTTGCGGACGACCTCGAGGGTGTCGTCGGTCGAGCCGTCGTCGATGACGATGATGCGCAGGTTCTTGTAGTTCGACATCAACACCGAGCGGATGGTGCGGGCGATGACCTTTTCTTCGTTGTAGGCCGGGATGAGCACGGCGACGCGAGGGGCGTAATCGGGCGCGGCGAAGTTTTTGCGGGTGCGCAGGCGGTCGATGACAGCGAAGATACCGATGATGATGAGCCGGCCGCTCATGAGGATGTCGCCGACGAAGAAGACGGCGACGACGAAGTTGTTGAAGAAGCCGATGAGGAAGAAGGTGATGGAATCAGCCCTCGCCTGCCAGCGCTGGTGCGGCGTGAGGGGAGGCATGACCTCGGCGCGGGTTTTGCCGATGAGTTCGGAGACGGGGACGATCTGGTAGCCGCGCTGCCGGAGAGTCGTGATCAGCATGGGCAGGGCAGCCACGGTGGCGGAGCGGTCGCCGCCTCCGTCGTGCATGAGGATGATAGAGCCGCGGCGCCAGGGCTGGGTCCTCATGTCTGCCATCTGGGCGAAGACGCTGTCGGTGATCTCCTGCGGGGTCTTGCGGGGGTGCTCGTCCCAGTCGTTGGTGTCAATCTTGTTGCCGAGGATGACGTAGCCGAGGTTCTGGATGCGATCGACGGGAGCGGCCTGGTCGTTGGTGTCGGGCTCCTGGTCGATGGAGTAGGGCGGACGGAAGTAGAGGGGCTGCACGCCGAGCTTGGAGCCGAAGAGTCGCTCGGTGAGGTTCAGCTCGAGGTCGACCTGACCCTTGGAGATGTCACTGATGTCGGGATGCGTGAAGGTGTGATTGCCGATCTCATGCCCTTCGCGGTAGATGCGCTGCATGATGCCGACGTTCTTTTCGGCTTCTTCGCCGATGAGCAGGAAGACTGCTTTGACGTTGTACTGCTTGAGGATGTCGAGGATCTTCGGTGTCCATTCGGAGTCGGGACCGTCGTCAAAGGAGATGGCCACTTTCTTTGGGTCGTAACCATATTGGGTGACGGTGTAGGAGAGCGGGTACGACTCCATGGACTCCTCGACGACCATGCGGTACTGCAGGGGGACGGACTTGTCGTCGTCCATGGTAAGGTCGCGGGAACCGTCCTGGGGCTTACGGGTAATACGCAGGATGTCACCTTCGCCCTCGGTATCGACGTCGTAGCCAGGGGCTACGCGGGCAAGGTCCTTCGCCGGGTCGGCGCGCAGGGGCGTATCCCAGACCTTCCACATGGAGTTGTCTTCCTGGCCGAGGCGCCAGAGCGCGTACGTCTGGATACCGAGGGCGCGGGCAGCGCGCATCTGGTTGAGCACCGTGACCGCGTCGAGGAACCAGACGTAGTGGCGCACGTGTGCATCATCGTCGTCGTAGGCGAAGTGGACGTTGAGGGAATCGTCGTCGAGGTCGATCTTGGAGTTGGAGTCGTAGGCCTCCTGCCATGCCTGCTGGGTGGAGATGGTGGTGGCGGAGAGGACTTTCTCCGGCGCAGCCTTGTGGCCCCGGCGGGGTTTGGGTGGGAGCGTTGTTGTCCAGTCGTAGCCGTAGGCCGCGATGGCGCAGATTACTTTCTCTTTCGGGACGACTTTGAGGATGTTTTTGAGGTTGTCGACGAACCAGTCCTGCGAGGCGATGGGACCGGGTTGACTGCCGGTCTCATGTTCGTCGTAGTTCATAACGAGCAGGCCATCAGAGTGGTCGGCGAGGAATTTCAGGTCGAAGTCGGGATCGCGCGCGGGGACGTTGACGTAGAGGTGGAGGTTGCGAGGGTGGAAATCGTTGTAGAGGCCGGCGACGAGAGCTTTAAACCCCGGCTGCGCCTCCTCAGGGATGTTTTCGAGATCGAGCGAGAGGCCGCGATAGTTGGGATTGGCCGCAAGGAAGACGTGGACCTGGTGGATGAAGTTGGCTCGTGCCGTGTCGCTTGAGAGAAACTGTCCGACTTCGGGAATGAAGTTGTTTTTGACCGGGTCGTAGTTGTTGACCAGCGGGAGGATGTCGACGTTGGCGTGGCTCTGGGCGATGACATGGCCGATCTTGTTATCGCGGTCTACGGGAATGACGGTGTTATTCGCGATGACCTTATAAAGGCGTCCGTCGACCGAGGATCCCATCAGGGACCCATCAGGAGAGGTGACGTGCAGCCACTCCGGAAAGAGCAGGTCGATCTGATTGATGTGCTGGCGCAGGGAGGAGTAGCTGGCGGGATCGTCGTCCACATAATAGGCAGCGCGCAGGCCTTCGCCGGAGTTCAGAGGAACTTCCGACGGCTTGATGTCGGTCTTTCGATGGGCAGAACGGCGATACTTCTGGTTTTTCGGTAACGGCTGGTTGGCAAGAGTGCGGTAGTTGCGCTTTTGGGTGGCAAGCAGCAATTCCGGCAGGGGCTCCATGCGGATAATGCCGATTGTGAAGATGATGCCGAGGATGAGCCCAACCAAGGCCAATATGTCGAAGATGACCCGAAGGCGCTTCCAGCGCTTGCGTTGCGGATCGTAGAAAATCTGTTTCTTCATCGGGGAGTCTGATGCGCGTCCGCAGTCTGGTCCAACCTCAATCCTAAGCAGCCGGGGAAGCACAGTCAATGCGACCGGGCTGCAGAAAACAACCTTCACAGTATGATGCATCTGGATGCCAAATTGGCGAAGACATCATGTGCAGTTCGGGCTGGCGATTCTGTTGGGATTCGCTCTGCGGCTGCTGTTTGTCCTGCATGCCCCGCGAATTGCCGGGGATACGCTGATGTACGGCGACATCGCGAAGAACTGGATGCATCACTGGGTCTATGGCTTCGCAGATTCGCCGACCGGTCCGGTGCCGACGCTGATCCGCCTGCCGGGATACCCTCTCTTTCTGGCGGTCTGCTTCCGTATCTTCGGGGATGATCAGTACAACGCAGTCATGTTGATCCAGACGCTGATCGACCTGGGAACCTGTGTGCTGCTGTGGGATTTAACGAGAAGGCTGTTTGGCGGAAGGGCGGCGATGGTTGCATTGTGGATGGCCGCCCTATGTCCCTTTACTGCAAATTATGTATCGGCTCCCCTAACGGAGACGCTTACGCTGGCGACGATTGCGGCAGCATTCTATGGCCTGGAGCGATGGTGCGAAGATGGCGGAGGATGGAATCGCTGGATGTGGGCGATCGCAGGTGCGCTGACGTATTCGCTGCTGCTAAGACCGGAACAGGGTCTTCTGGCAGCGGCGGTGGTTCCGGCGATGCTATGGGTTGTGTTTAAGAAGACGGAGGGCGGAATATCGGCAACTGCTCCGGTGGCAGCGGTTGCGCTTTGCATGATCCTTCCGCTGGTTCCCTGGAGCCTGAGGAACTGGCATACGTTCCACGTCTTTGAACCGCTGGTTCCAAGGGATGCTGTCGATCCGGGGGAATTGGTTCCCGTGGGATTCAACCGCTGGTATCGGACGTGGGCGATCGACTTTGCTTCGACGGAGGATGTGTATTGGAACTGGAATACCTCAACGATCGATATCGACGATCTTCCGACGCGGGCCTTCGATACGGACGAGCAATATGACCGGGTCAACGATCTGCTGAACGAATACAACCAGACGTCCAACGCGACGCCGAAGCTGGAGTCGGCTTTTGCTGCTCTTGCAAAGGAGAGGATCGAGGACGATCCGGTGCGCTATTACCTCGCGCTGCCCCTGGCTCGCCTGGTCAATATGATGCTTCGCCCCCGCGTCGAGATGATGGAGATCGATCTGGAGTGGTGGAGGTGGAGAAAGCATCGAGCCCAGACGGCATTCGCGACAGCCTATGCGGCGCTGGACGTTGTCTACCTTGCGGCGGCAGCCGTGGGGCTGTGGCGATGGCGAAGGAGGAAGTGGGACGGCTATGGCGTCCTGGCGTGGTCGACCGCTGGCTTCTTCCTGCTTCGTTGTGGGCTGCTGTTGACGCTGGATAACTCCGAGCCGCGTTATACGCTGGAGTTTTTTCCCCTGCTCATTTTGTGGACAGCCGCGCTCTTTATCTCTGAGGAGAAGCGACAGGCGCGCCGACTCTCCTGACTTTTGTAGAAACGAGTCGTTTGCAGACCAGACGGATTGAACTATTTCAACGGTTTAAGATCGCCAAGCACCGTGGGGATCAACTCTGCGACGGTGGGGTGTATGTGTACGGCACGCTGGATGGTGGTGTAAGGCGCCTTTGCATACATAACGTCGGTGATGCAGTGGATTGCCTCGTCACCTCCGGTCCCCAGGATAGAGGCGCCCAGGATCTGTTTGTTTTCTGCATCCACCAGGACCTTCATGAAGCCTTCGCTCTCACCCTTTTCCAAGGCGCGATTGACCTTGGTCATCGGACGGGTTCCGATGAGAGCAGACTTTCCTGTAGCCCGGACTTCGTGCTCTGTCATTCCCACTCGCCCAAGAGGGGGGTCCATAAACAATCCGTAGGTCACGATGCGGTCACTAACCCTTCTGGGATCGTTATCCAGCAGATTGGCGGCGACGATCTCAAAGTCGTTGTAGGCGGTATGGGTAAAGGCTCCGCGGCCATTGCAGTCGCCCATCGCCCATATGCCCGGGACGCTGGTGCGAAGCTGATCGTCGACCTGGATGTATCCGCGCTTATCTGTGGTCACTCCAGCCTTGTCGAGTCCAAGATCATCCGTATTCGGCTGGCGGCCTACGGCCAGCAATACGTGAGTTGCAGCGGTAGCGGAGGGATCATCATCGCAGCTGACATGGACTTCAATGCCACTGCCGAAGGTCTTCCGTAACTCGATGCACTCTGCATTCAGTCGTATCCGGATTCCTTCCTTCTCCAGAATCTCCTTAATCGCAGCGGAGACATCTTCGTCCTCCTTGTGTGCGAGACGTGGCCCCATTTCCACGATGGTGACTTCGCTTCCGAAACGGCGAAATGCCTGGGCGAACTCGATACCGACATAGCTTCCTCCTACAACAGCCAGATGCTCAGGAAGAGTATCCAGATCGAGAAGGGTAGTGTTGGTGAGAAAGGGAACGTCTTTCACTCCCGGCATGTCGGGCACGACGGCGCGCCCGCCCACATTCAAAAAAATCTGCGGGGCGGTCAGCAGGTCTTCACCTACGCGGAGTTCAGTCGGAGACTCAAAACGTGCATGGCCGGTATACACCGTACAGTTCTCCATGTTTCGGAGCCAGCTCTCGACGCTATCGCGGGATTTGAGGACGATCGAGTCCTTACGAGCTTTGATCGCTCTCATGTCGGCCTTCACCGGACCGTTTGTTTCGATTCCATAGTCTTTCGCATCACGCGCCTTCTGAGCGACGTAGGCGCTGGCGATCAGCGTTTTGGTAGGAGTGCAGCCCGTATTCACGCAGGTGCCGCCGAAGAGTTTGCGCTCCACCATGGCGACCTTGTGTCCTGCCAGCGCGAGCCGCCCGGCAAGCGACGGGCCCGCCTGACCCGCACCGACGATGATGGCGTCGAACTGTTGCGCTGTCATAGATGCGAGACTATCAGGAGCCAGCCGAGGATGGCGATCGCATCCTCGATAAGGCGGCAGGAAGATCGTTGCCGACGGTGTGGGAGAGCCAGCCGCGGAACGAGGCTCCGCCCAGCGTTCCTGCAACTGCTCTTACGAAGCCAGTCAACAGGCCGCTGACCAACTGATGACGTGAGGAACCAAGATCTGCGCCTGAAAGCGCGCCACTGATGACCCGTGCAGCAAATTGCGGTGGAATCTTCCGATTTGGAGGTCCGGGGCCAGTGACAAAATGAAGATGATTCAGGGTGCCTCACTTCCGGGAAGCCACGCAGGACCGTTTTATCGCTCTTCGTGAAGTTGTAGGGGGGATTGCCTGTAAAGGCCTATCCTTCAAGAGCTTTGCGAGTTGTGGCGCAAGCTGCAGCTGCATCTTTCCTGATAGAGATGGCACAGGCCAAGCAACTGCAATATAGAAAGATACGTCGTATTGCCTGCGATACTTCTCCGGCCGGTAAGATTTGTTTTGCGAACCGGCAAACATATATGGGGTTCGCCCTGGCAAATGATAAAGAACGTCAAGGAGAGAAAGATGAAGAAGATTGCATGTCTATCGTTGGGGGCTCTGCTGGTGCTTCCTCTTATTGCCAATGCGCAGGGTAAGGAGGAAGACCGTGTTAAGGAGTCCGGGCAGGTATTGAGGGATATTCTCGAATCGCCCGATAAAGGCATCCCTCACGACCTGATAGATAAAGCTGAGTGTGTCGTTGTTTATCCTTCGGTTAAGAAAGCAGCCTTTGTAGTGGGCGGCAGCTATGGCCGCGGCGTCATGACCTGCAGGACTGGCGCAAATTTCAGGGGACCCTGGAGCGCACCGGCGATGATGGCTTTGGAAGGTGCAAGCTTTGGCTTCCAGATCGGCGGACAGGCCACGGACTTCGTTCTCCTTATCATGAATGAGAAGGGCGCCAAGTCTGTACTTTCCAGTAAAGTGAAGATTGGCGGCGATGCCTCCGCAGCGGCCGGCCCGGTGGGTCGCAATGCAAGTGCTGAGACCGATGTCATGCTGAAGGCGGAGATTCTCTCGTGGTCGCGCGCGCAGGGCCTCTTTGCCGGAGTTTCGCTTTCAGGTTCGACCATGCGCCCGGACGATGGTGCCAATAAGAATCTTTACGGGAGCGATTACACCGCGCAGGACATCGTCTTCAAGCACGAGGTCAAGACTCCCGCTTCTGCCAAAGTTCTGTTGGCTGAACTGAACAAGATCTCGCCCAAGCGCAAGTCTTAAGCCTTGCGGATAGATAAAACAGGGCCCCGGGGTGACGGACCGTTTTCCGTTACCTCCGGGGCTCTTTCTTTTGGAGTGATAACCTCCGACCCAATTTCGCTGTCCTGTGACAGCGATGACTGGACAGGTCTACAATCTCCGCGCATCGTAATTCACGATTGCGAAGGAGTATACGAGCATGGCAACGATGACAGCGCTTCGGCCGGGAGAGTACGGATATCCGGTCTCGATCCGCCCACGATATGAGAACTTCATCGGCGGCGAGTGGGTAGCTCCCGCGTCAGGACAGTACTTCGAAAACGTGACCCCCGTAACCGGGCAGGTTCTCTGTGAGATTCCGCGATCGAACGCTGCCGACGTCGACCGCGCGCTGGATGCTGCTCATGCTGCGAAGACGGCGTGGGGCAAGACCTCGCAGGCAGAGCGTGCGCTCGTTCTCGACAGAATTGCTCAACGCATGGAAGACAACCTGGAGATGTTGGCTACGGTGGAGACGTGGGATAACGGCAAGCCAATTCGCGAGACGATGGCCGCCGATCTTCCGCTGGCCATCGATCACTTCCGTTACTTCGCGGGATGCATCCGGGCACAGGAGGGCTCAATCGCTGAGATCGACGAGACGACGGTTGCTTACCATTACCACGAACCGCTGGGCGTCGTCGGGCAGATTATTCCGTGGAACTTTCCCATACTGATGGCGACGTGGAAGCTCGCTCCCGCTCTTGCGGCGGGCAATGCTGTCGTGCTGAAACCGGCAGAGCAGACGCCGATGTCCATTCTGGTTCTGATGGAACTGATCCAGGATGTGCTGCCGCCAGGCGTGGTGAATGTTGTCAACGGATTTGGACTCGAGGCAGGGAAGCCGCTGGCCTCCAGCTCACGAATCGCCAAGATCGCCTTTACCGGGGAGACGACCACTGGCCGGCTGATCATGCAGTACGCCTCGCAGAACATCATTCCCGTTACGCTTGAGCTTGGCGGCAAGTCTCCCAATATCTTCTTTGCCGACACCATGCGGGAAGATGACGACTACTTCGACAAGTGTCTCGAAGGTTTCGCCATGTTTGCGCTCAATCAGGGCGAGGTTTGCACCTGTCCATCACGTGCGCTTGTTCAGGAGTCGATCTACGATCGCTTCATGGAGCACGCGATTAAGCGCGTTAAGGCGATCAAGCAGGGAAATCCGTTGGATAAGTCAACGATGATCGGAGCTCAGGCTTCGACGGAGCAGATGGAAAAGATTCTCTCCTATATGGATATTGGTAAGCAGGAAGGCGCAGAAGCGCTTACCGGCGGTAAGCGGGCCTCGCTGGAAGGTGACCTTGCGAACGGCTTTTACATTGAGCCCACAGTCTTCAAGGGGCATAACAAGATGCGTGTCTTCCAGGAGGAGATCTTTGGGCCGGTTGTCTCTGTAACAACCTTCAAGGATGACGATGAGGCTCTTTCGATCGCCAATGACACCCTCTATGGGCTGGGTGCCGGTATCTGGACCCGCGACCTCAACCGGGCTTACCGATTCGGGCGTGCTATTCAGGCGGGCCGTGTTTGGACCAACTGCTACCACCTGTATCCGGCTCATGCGGCCTTTGGAGGTTATAAGCAGTCGGGCATTGGGCGCGAAAATCACAAGCTGATGCTGGATCACTATCAGCAGACCAAGAACCAGCTGATCAGCTACAGCCCTAAGGCGATGGGGTTCTTCTAAGCATGGAGACGACCACAAAACTTCCGCTTCAGGTGACCGCGACTCCGGCCGCGGTCGCCCTGATCGGCAAGCTCAGGGGAAAGCATGGCGGGCTGATGTTCCATCAGTCGGGAGGCTGCTGCGATGGAAGCTCTCCGATGTGTTATCCGCTTGGAGAGTTTCTCGTTGGAGAAAGCGACGTTCTGCTGGGGGAGGTGGATGGCACACCGTTCTACATCGGCAGGCCGCAGTTTGAGTATTGGAAGCACACGCAACTGATTCTGGATGTGGTGCCGGGCCGGGGAGGGATGTTCTCGCTGGAGGGTCCGGAGGGCGTACGCTTTCTGATCCGGTCAAGGGTCTTTCAGGACGACGAGATCGGAGCGTTGCGCGCCGCGGGAAAGATATAGCCTCAGAGCTAGGCGCGCTTTTTTTCGAGGCAGCGAGCCATGATGGCTGAGTGCAGCTTTTCCTGAAGCTCGTCAGAGATGTCATAGATCTCGTTATCGCGATAGACCTCAATGGTTCGTCGCGTGGTATTCAGCACGACCTCGCAGTGGCTGCAACCTGCCAGGTGAGCACGGACTTCTTCCAGGAGTTCGGGGCTGATCTGGCCGTCGAAATAGTCGGTCAGCTGACTGAGAAAATCGGTGCAGTTCATGCGGGTGTCCCTTCCTTCCGCTGCCGAAAGTACCTGCTCAGGCGTTCGCGCAATTGTAAACGGGCGCGCAGGAGTCGCGATTTGACGGCGGGAACGCTCAAGCCAAGTGCCTCCGCTGTCTCTTCTGTGGAGAGGTTTTCAATATCCCGCAGGGTAAAAACGGTGCGGAAGCCGGGCGGCAAACCCTGGATAGTGCGGCGGAGAATGTCGTTGAGCTCATTCTGATCGAAGATCTGCTCCGGGTTTGGCCTCCACTCGGCAAAATCACGTGGGATGGAGCCTTCTTCGGTCTGAACGTCTTCGTCCATGGAGACGGTCTTGCTGGTCTTGCGCTTACGAAGACGCATAAGGCTTTCGTTGACCGCGATACGGACAAGCCAGGTCGAGAACTTGGAGTTTCCCTGGAATTGGTCCAGCTTCTCGTAAGCCTTGAGGAAGGTATCCTGCGTGATGTCTTCGGCGTCTTCACGGTTCTGCGTAATATGCTGTGCTACGCGGAAGATCTGGCGTTCGTACTGCCTGACCAGCTGCTCAAAGGCAGCCGCATCACCCTCCCGTGCGCGCTCTACGAGAGCTACGTCGGGATGGATCTCTTCCGTACCTGGAGATTGGATGGTCGGCATCGCTTAAAAGGTGCGGCAAATCAAGGCTGAGCCTGGAAAACTCAGTTTCTTTGACGCTGGGATTATAGTAATTGCCTTTCCCTTTCAGGCCAAATCGTCTTGATGCCGTCAAAACTCGGCCCGATGTATCTGCTCAGATTCCACCTGGTGGAGTCCAACGAAAAGAGGCTGACTTGCGGCTTAGAGTAAGAGGTGTGAACTCCCGTAAAGAGAGGCGAAGTTGAAGTTTCGGTCCCGGTTTCATATTGCAGTCCTACTTGGTTCTCTGTTGGCAGGTTGTTCGCTGGCTGATGCTCGCGAGCCGGCGGCGGCAACGCAAAAAAAATCACATTCGACGAAGAAGTCATCGAAGACAGGCGCTGCCGCGAAGTCTTCTACCAGGAAGCGTACGACGTCAAAATCAGCCTCGACAAAACGATCCAAAGCCTCAACAAGAAAGAAAGTTAGTCCCCACCGGCGACTATCGAAGAAGGAGGCAGCGGAATCGGTTCGTCTGAAGACTGTGTTTCATGCTACCGAACAACTTCGGCCCATGGCGCAACAGTTGATTGCAACGCGCTCGGCGGCCGCCTATGCGGGAGTTCAGGCCTATGCGCGTGGGCATTCGGGGGAAGCAGCCGCGGCTGCATGGCTTTCTCTCGGTCATGCCTACATGCTCGACCGCCGTTATAACGAGGCTTACAGCGCCTTCCAGCAGGCTAAGACGATCGGAAAAGCACTGGATGACTATGCAGACTATCTGGGAGCACAGGCAGCCCTGCAGGCGAAACGGGGAGCAGACGCCTATGCCTTACTCGATCGTTTTGCGGAACGTCATCCGGCCAGTATTTTTGTTGCGAACGCACCAGTGCTGCTGGCCAATGCCTATATCCAGCAAAACAATCCGCAGGGTGCCCTTGCGGAGCTGCAGACTCTAGAGAACTCCCCGGTGGGTGGGCACAGCGATTTTCGCTACATCCTTGCACGCGCCTATCAGTTGGCCGGGGATACCGGCCATGCTGCACCGATCTATCGCAGCATCTATACGAGATTTCCTACCAGCTCTGAGGCCGGACAGGCTCGCGGCCAATTGGACGCTATGGGGGTGCCTCTCACGGCCAGCGAGCGGAAGGCCCATGCGGATTTTCTCTTCAATGCAAAGCGGTACAACGATGCCGGTCAGGAGTATCACGAGATTGCCCGCGCGGACAGCAGCCTCTCACAGACCGACCGAGATGCCTTGGCGATCTATGCCGCCGTATGCGACTACAAGCTGAAGCGCATCAGCCGCCGTGACGTGGAGCGGCTTCCTGACACCGGCAACGATGATACGGCAGCGGTCAAACTGTATCTGTTGGCCGAGATCTCCCGGAGTGAGAACGATCAGCAGGCCCATTCGACAATTCTCGATCAGTTGATCAAGCGGTTTCCGACCAGCCGCTGGCTTGAGGAAGCGCTCTACTCGGGCGGAAACATGTTCCTGATCAAGCGGGACTATGAGCAGGCTATTTACCATTACAACCTGCTGGTACAGATGTTTCCGCGCAGCACCTATGCCCCTTCGGCACACTGGCGATGCGCATGGCTGAACTATCGCCTTCGCCGCTATGGCGAAGCTGCCCGCCTGATGGATGAGCAGATCGTGCGCTACTCGGCTGGTATTGAGGCCCCAACCGCGCTGTACTGGCGAGCCCGGATCTTTGAGGACGAGGAGCATAATCCGGGTCAGGCTGCCAATTACTACCGCGCTCTGGTCAGCAATTACGTCAACTACTACTATGCCGATCTTTCGAGGAAGCGCCTCGCTGTCCTGGGCAAGACGCCTTCTGTGCCGGACTCCCCTGTGCTGGCCTCGGTTCAGCAGCGCGAGATTCCGTCGCTGACGGATGACCTTCCTGAGGAAGAGCCACACCTGATCAAGGCGCGGCTACTCGCCAATGCGGCGTTGAATGAGTACATCGCCCCTGAGATCCAGGCCGCTCCGGACTCCACCGAGTGGGGAGCGCTGGCTGAGGCCCGCATCTATGCCTCGTACGGCGAGACGACACGGGCGTTGCAATCTCTGAAGCGGAGCAAGATCTCGTTCTTCGCGCTTTCCATGGACCAGGTCCCTGACCTTTACTGGCAGCTTCTCTTCCCGCGGCCCTATTGGAGCGAGTTGGTTACGAATGCTGAAAAGAACGGGCTGGACCCCTTCCTGGTCGCTTCGCTCATCCGCCAGGAGTCGGAGTTCAATGCAGGAGCCGTCAGTCGTGCCCACGCGTATGGGTTGATGCAACTGCTGCCTTCCGTTGGCAAATCGCTCGCGCACAAGCAACATATGCGCGGGTTTAACACGGCGCAGCTCCTTAGTCCGTCGATTAATCTCCAGCTGGGAACCTTGAACCTGAGCCAGGTCCTCGCCCGCTACGGAGGCCAAGCTGAATACGCGCTGGCGGCCTACAACGCCGGGGATGTTCCTGTCCGCCAATGGATGGCAGTGGGTGACTATAAGGATATTGCGGAGTTCGTCGAGTCGATTCCCTACACAGAAACGCGCGAGTATGTCCAGGCGATCCTGCGAAACAGGATCTTCTATCAGTCGCTCTACGGAAAGAAACGGTAGCCGGAGTGTGTCCGCTGCCAAAGGCGAGTCTTGTGCGATGTATGAAGAAAAGGGCTGATCCAGATGCTATAGCATGAAGATTGCTCTTCGAGAATGCCCGGATGGTGAAATCGGCAGACACAGCGGACTTAAAATCCGCAGACCTTAACCGGTCGTGGGGGTTCAAGTCCCCCTCCGGGCACCAATAATCTCCAATATTTATAGGGTGTTTAGCGATATTGACGATTGAAGGCGTATCCCCAAATCCGCAGCCTTATATCGGCTGGGGATACTTATAGTGATACTTAGAAGGCAAAGTTTCCCTACGGAACCCTGGGCTCGCCTAACTCTTTCGATGCCAAATGGTTTACCCAGGTGCACCTCGGGTATCCGTGCAGTTCCCTGGCAAGGGGAGAGTGTCGAAATACACCCCATGCGCAGTATGGCGCTGGTTAGTGGCGCAAATACAGGAGGAAATGCACAGGTCTTTGCGCGACTTTCGTCGGCGCGATCTCAAGTATTAGCAGGGGCCTAATCGACCATCCGAGGCGAATTGCTGCGGGGCTGGATGCGATCTCTTATATGGTGAGACTGGACAGCGGTAAACCAAGAGCTGGAATACGACGGGAATATTAGGAAGTCGCAGAGTCAGCCAAGTCTCAGCGTCATTAGTACAGACTCCGCATCACGAACTCAATCCCCGTTCAATGGGATCTCATGGACTTCCTGACGATACCGATTGCGCTCCAAGCGGAAGGAGATCTCGTATCGCTTGTCGCGGCGCGGTCGGTAAACCAAGGCTGGCCGGAAGCATACTAAGCAACGCCCGCGTTTCTTCCTTACGCTGGGGTAAAGGATGCCGTTGGACTGCGCCTTTAGGAGCTTCTGCGCGAGCTTCTGAGGTTCCGCGTAGCACTCGGGAATAGGCTCAGGCTCCAGAAATTCCGTATAGTCCGCCGCAGGTTCCAAGGAATGAAACTCCGCATGAAAATCGGCAAGCCAGTCATCGTAAGTAGAGGATTCCGCCTCCGGCATACCTGATGGAGACTCAGGTACAACAATGTCAGCGAGCCGTTTGGCCTTGTGATAGCTCACCTCGGCCAGTGAGGTTTCCAGCTTGTCCGCAGCGTACCAAGCACCTCGGGTAGAGTCGTTGAATCGCGCGCCGGTCGGGCTCGGATGAAGGAAGGCCGCGCGAACGATGTGTCCGTTCGGGATGCCGTAAACCAGCTCGTAGGTGCTTATGCCAGCCAGTCCAAATTGCTCTCCCTGGATGCGGTCATTCGTGGCCCCATCCAGTCGAATTAATTTTTCGAGCATCTCATCGTCATCGGCGATGTCATCGAGAACTGTTCCACCGTTGCTAAATTGGGAAGGGATCAGCCGGTGCATACCGTCCCGGTTGACCTGGTGAAGCGGTGGAGTCACTGCCCACCCCGCCAAGCGTCAAGCATTCGCCTGACCTCGATCATTCCCGGCTGACCACGCTGAATCATGTACGCAAGAGGCGTGCGCCCCATAAAGATTGGGCCACGGTTCGAAAGCGTAATCCAGCGGTCTGCCCACGGCTTACCAAAATAGATGTTCAAAGCTTTGTAGATTCCAATGAGCAGGGAAATGCGCATAAGCGTGTCCTGATCGAGCGTCCTCTTCGGATGGGTCTTCCAAGCGTGGAATGTCGAAGACGCCAAGCCGCCGAGTAAGGCGCGGGACTGTTCTTCATTCAAATCCCACTTCTTGCGAAGATTCATAAACGCCTTGATAGCTGCGGAGGAAAGCTCCGCTCGTTCGGAGGCATTGCCAAGGTCGGCACCGGATTCGAAGTCATATCCGGCAATCCGGGGCAGGACAAGAGTGGCGGCAGCGGCGGTCATAGATCACCTCGATTTCGATAATTATTATCCTCGAAAACGAGGTTATCCGCAAGAGTCTTATCAAGAGACGCCTGATGGGATATACCCCCTCCGGGTTCCACAAAAACCGTTGATAATGGGAATCGATGGGGAGCCTTGCTGGATCTCAGCTTGGTTTGCGATAACAGATTTGCCCGTCTGAAAAGAAGAATTCGGCCGAGCAGGTATTTGAGCCACAGATCATGGGTTCCAAGCCGGCACATTGCTGTCGTGTGATAAGGCCGAGTGTGCCGCAGGTAGGGCAGGAGAGAACAGCGCAGTAGGGGTTTTCGGGTCTTCCGAGCGCGTCAGCATTGTCCAGCAGAAACATTGTTCCCGGTTCCATCTGTTCCGGAATCCACTCGTCGAGGAAGTATAGATCGGCCACCATAGGCACCTCTTTCGCGGTTGTAATTCAATTTTGGACAACGCAGGTAAGCGCGGAACCGGGTGATTTCTACCTTTTTGAAAGGCCTCCTCCCAGAAAAATGCACCATCTATGGTGCAAAGCATACGCCAATTCTCCTCAGTGTCAATGACCCGGTATCGAAGATTATTCGATTCGTCATCATGTAGCCGGATGGTTGAGATTGCAGAAGGCGTAGGGCCTGAGCGCTTAGGCTCTCTAGTACGGATGACTTATGGCTCCGGGGATGCCGGCGTGTAGGATGTCAACAAGTTCCCCAAGCCTTATCAGGAGTGTGCACCGCGATGGATATATCGAAGGACGAGCTTTCACGTCCGGCTCGTTTCGTCTTTGCAAAGAAGAAGCTTTTGAGCCGAGTCGCCGTTGGCTTGGCTGTAGGAGTGTTTGCGACGACCTGCATCGCCAACATGGTTGGACAGCAGAAGGCGAAGCTACCGGGCACGGACTGGATTCAACTGTTCAACGAAACCGACCTTACGGGATGGACCAAGGTCGGCGCAGAGAGCTGGACGGTGGAACCGGATGGTGTGCTGCATGGCCGAGGACTGACCAAGGCTTACGGGTATCTGGAAACCGATAAGGACTACAAAGATTTCCAGCTGTCGTTACGCTTCAAGTGTGTGGGTGACGGTAACAGCGGCGTGTTCTTTCACACAGGATTCAAGCCAAACTCGGTCGATACTACACAAGGCAAGCAGTTCGAAATTGACTGCACCATGATGCATCACACCGGCGGAGTGTATGCGGAAGACGGACGCGGATGGATCGTATGGCCTTCGCCCGAGAACGAAGGTGTTGTTCGCAAGGGCGAATGGAACGACTACTTCGTCGAGGTGATCGGGAACCGTTACCGCTCGCGCCTGAACGGGGTCTGGATGATTGACTATACCGATCCGAAGCCGGGAGCAGCAGCGGATGGCAAGATCGCTCTGCAGCTGCATGCGGGTGGAGCTGGAAATATGCAGTTCAAGGATATCTGGATCAGGGACCTGTCCGTTCGCTGACGCGATCCTTCATCGACCTCATTAGTAAGGTCAGGTTCGTTCCTGGATCTGACCTTAATGATTCCAAAGACGGGAAGTGCATGAGTATCAGATGGAAACAGATGTGCGCCGTTCGGCGACGCTTCAGGGGAAGATTGCGCCATAGCTCTTTGCCGGTGTGTCGGAGCATTCTGGCCGCTTCGCTCTTCTGTAGTGTGATGTATGCGCAGCATACGACGTGGCGCGAATATGGCGGCTCGCCCGATGGATCGCAGTACTCTGCGTTACGGCAGATCAACCGAACCAACGTCGGGAAGCTTCAGAAAGCCTGGGTTTTTGAAACGGGGGACGAGCGGGGCTACGCCTTTAATCCCGTTGTGATCGGCAAAGTGATGTATGTGCTCGCCCACGATAACTCAGTGGTGGCCCTGGACGCGGTCACAGGCCGGGAGCTTTGGTCACATCCTCTTGAGGCCAAAACATCGTTGATTATGAATCGCGGGTTCAATTACTGGGAGAGCCCGGATAAGAAGGACCGTCGGCTGATCCTTGCGGTCGACAATGCACTCGAGGAGCTCAACGCTGCTACCGGAAAGCGCATTACAAAGTTCGGCAATGCCGGCCGCGTCGACCTGAGAGAGGGACTGGGGCGCGATCCAAAGCGTCTGACTCTGGTTCAGTCCTATAATCCGGGACGCATCTTTCACAATCTCCTGATCCTGGGGTCGGCGACCAACGAGGAATACAACTCTGGCCCTGGCGACATTCGCGCGTATAACGTGCTGACGGGAAAGCTGGAATGGACCTTCCACACCATTCCTCATCCAGGAGAACCGGGATATGAGACCTGGCCGCCTGATGCGTGGGAGTCGGCCGGGGGAGCAAATGCCTGGAGCGGCATGGCTCTCGATGAGAGGCGCGGCATCGTCTTCGTTCCTACGTCGAGTCCCAAATACAATTTCTACGGAGCCAACCGTAAAGGTGCAGATCTCTTCGGCGATTGTCTCCTGGCTCTGGATGCACGGACCGGAAAGCTCATCTGGTACTACCAGACCGTCCATCACGACATATGGGACTACGACAATGCTTCCACTCCGATGCTGCTTACGGTGACGCATAACGGCAAAAAGGTCGATGTCGTCGCAGAGACCAGCAAGGTCGGGTTCGTGTGGGTCTTCGAGCGCGAGACCGGAAAGCCTCTGTGGCCGGTCGAGGAGCGTCCGGTTCCGAAGTCCGATATGCCGGGCGAAGAGACCTCTCCTACGCAGCCATTTCCATCGAAACCTCCCGCATTCGCCCGCCAAAGATTTACAGAAAAAGACCTCAGTCCATTTCTTGAGCCGGAGGAGCGCGAACAACTGATTCGTCAGATTCGAGCGGCGCATAACAAGGGGCTCTTTACGCCACCGGGTCTGGAGGACACGGTGGAGATGCCAGGCAACAATGGTGGGGCCAACTTTGGAGGAGCTTCCGTAGATCCATCCCGTGGATACCTTTATGTCGTCTCCAAGGATCTTCCGGCTATGCTCAAGCTCACACTGGCAGCCGAGCCATTGAAAACGGGTTCCCCAGAGGTACGTGGCCGCTCGTTATTTGAAGCGAACTGCAGTCTTTGTCACGGCACGAACAGGGAGGGGAAGCCGCCGGCCATTCCTTCCCTGGTAGATATTCAATCGCGCTTGAGCGGCAAGCAGATTGAAGACACCATTCGCTACGGCAAAGGCCCAATGCCGGCGTTTTCGCAGCTATCCAATCCGGACGTAGACGCTCTTCTTGCGTATCTTGTTCACCCGGATCGAGCGCCGGATTCGTCGTCCTCTGCAAAACCTGTTGCGGCTGTAACGAATGACCCGGAACATGCTCATTACCGCAGCAGCTTCGGTTTTATGTTTGCAAGCAGCGGCCTGCCGGTGATCGCCCCTCCGTGGACGACGTTGACAGCCTACGATCTGAACTCGGGTACCATCCGTTGGCAGATTCCGTTGGGAGAGGTCCCGGAGCTGGCTGCGAAGGGCTACACCCACACAGGCTCACACTTTCCGAAGGTGAATCCGGTCGTTACGGCAGGTGGACTTATTTTTACCGGTTCGCGCGATCGAAGGGTGAGGGCCCTTGATACCGCCACAGGGAAGGTCTTGTGGGAGGCAGAGCTGGGAGCGGGGCTGGAAGGCATGCCTGCTGTTTACGAGGTCAACGGTCGTGAATATGTCGTCTTCTGTGCGGCTGCCCGTTCGACGACCCACACGCATGCGATTCCGGGGCACCCGGTATCGCAGGTTCCTATTCACGGCGCCTATGTCGCCTTTGCATTGCCTGAGGCAGCGGTGAAAAATTGATGCGGTAAGGCGCCACGGAGTTTCTCGATCATGAATGTTGCACTTCTAGGCTATGGATTTATGGGAGGCGCTCACCTGGCGGCACTGCAGGTTGTCGAAGACGTCACGGTGAAATCCGTAGCCACGCGCACGCGTCCCTCAGCTACAGATCCTGCTCGAGGCAATCTCGATCTGAAGGCCGGCCCTCTGCCCGAGGACGTAGTGTGGCACTCTGATTGGCGAGACGTGATCGCCGATCCAGCGATCGATGCCGTCGACATCTGTCTTCCGACGGATATGCATAGAGAGGTGGTGCTGGCCTCGCTCGCTGCAGGAAAGCATGTGCTGTGTGAGAAACCGATGGCGCTGAATACGGAAGACTGCGACGCGATCCTTGCCGCGGCCCTCAAGAGTGGACGCGTCTTCATGGTGGGCCAGGTGCTGCGATTTATGTTTCCTTATCAATGCGCCGCTCGTTATGTTGCGGAGGCGGGAAGGGAAGCTGTTACCAGATGCAGCTTTCAGCGTAGCGCCGGCTATCCTGGTTGGGGAGGCTGGCTGGCGAACGAAGAGCGCAGCGGAGGAGCCATTCTCGATCTGTTGTGCCATGATCTTGACCAAGTGTTGAATATCTTCGGTCCTCCCAGGTCGGTGAATGCCACCAGCAAGGGACCCGTAGATACGGTACAAGCGACCTTGCATTATGGCGACCGGTCGGCGGTGCAGGTCGAGGGTGGCTGGTTCTCGCCGGAGACTCCATTCTCTGCCAGCTTTGTGGTGGAAGCGAAGGACGAGGTTTTGTCGTTTGAAGGTGATGTGTTGCGTCTCCAGAAAAGAGGCGAGGCCGGTAAGGTGATTGAAGTCCCCAAGCACGACCCGTACTTTGATGAGATAGCCTACTTTATTGATTGCTGCCGCAGAAACGCAGCCCCGAAGCTTTGCCTCCCGGAGGAGTCGGCTGCCGCGGTGCGGCTTTCGAATCTGGTGAGAGCATCGCGTGACTTGAGCGGAAAGGAATTGGAATGGCAAGGATAGAGCCGATGGAGACGGGATTGGTTGTATGGGCTGAGGACAACGCTACCGTGACTCTTAACTATTTGCGGTCATTCGGTCTGAGGGCGATGCAACTGGGAGTGCCCCCGGGCGTCGATTGTGGCAGGGCATTACCGGAGTGGAAGACGGAGCTGGCGGACTCGGGCGTTGTCATCACTGGTGCTGTTTGCTCCTATGCGGGTGAAGACTATTCAGATCTCGAACGGGTACATGAATCTGTCGGCTTCACTACGCCGAAGTACAGGGCAGAGCGAATTGCACGGACCAAGGAAGTAGCGGATTTTGCACATAGCCTCGGGGTCGGTTCCGTCTCCTGTCACATAGGCTTTGTTCCTGAAGACCCTCAGGCCCAGCTTTATCGGGATATGGTCGAGCTTACCCGAGAGCTTTGCGATGCATGCGCAGACTTCGGCCAGAACTTCGTTCTCGAGACAGGCCAGGAATCAGCGGCCGTGCTGCTCCGTTTTATCGCCGATGTCAATCGTCCGAATCTGAAGGTCAACTTCGACCCTGCCAACATGATCTTCTATGGTTCGGGCGATCCTATCCAGGCGCTCGGTATGTTGAGCGAGCATGTATTGTCCGTTCACTGCAAAGACGGCAATCCTCCGAAGGAACCTGGCTCGCTCGGTTCAGAATGCGCACTTGGTGATGGCGAGGTGGATTTTCCTGCATTTTTGCGGCAACT
This sequence comes from Edaphobacter sp. 12200R-103, assembly GCF_010093025.1. Taxonomy (GTDB): domain Bacteria; phylum Acidobacteriota; class Terriglobia; order Terriglobales; family Acidobacteriaceae; genus Edaphobacter. The sequence continues at coordinate 701,813 of NZ_CP048114.1, forward strand.
GAAACAGATGGGATACACAGGCGCGCTCACGATCGAGCGCGAAGAACCGAACATGGAAAAGAAGAACGCAGATGTTCGGACGGCCATTGAAAGGCTGAAATCCTGGAAGGCCGGCGCAGGTCTGTAGAGAATCCGGAGGGAAGGAAGAGTGACTTCTTTCCGTGCACGGACGGAAACTCCTTCTATCATCCTGCAAAAACCACTCGGATTCTTCGCGGCGTTCAGAATGGCGGAATACCGCTGCAGGCGATACCGAAGCCTTATGCCACGACTGTTTCTGCATGCGGTGCTGGAGCAACCGGCTTGAGCACGGGCGCGAGCCAGTGGCCGGTGTGCGAGCCCGGGTTAGCGGCGATCTCTTCGGGAGTGCCGATGGCGACGACCTGACCGCCACGGCTGCCTCCCTCTGGTCCCATGTCAATAATCCAGTCCGCAGACTTGATGACGTCGAGATTGTGTTCGATGACCAGCAGTGAGCCGCCACCGTCGATCAGTTTGCGGAAGGCTGCGAGGAGTTTGGCGACATCGTCGAAGTGCAGACCGGTGGTAGGTTCGTCAAGGATATAGAGGGTGCGGCTGCGGGCTTTTGCAGCGGCCTCGTTGCCGTTGGAACGGTTGAGGGCGGAACGTGTTGTCGCGAGATGCGAGGCGAGCTTGACGCGTTGCGCTTCGCCGCCCGACAGAGTGGTGGCAGATTGGCCAAGGCGCACGTAGCCCAGTCCAACCTCGTCGAGAACGTAGAGCTTATCCACGATCTTGGGATGCCCGGCGAAATAGACCAGGGCTTCTTTCACGGTCATGTTCAGGACATCATGAATGTTTTTGCCCTTGTAACGAATCTCAAGGATAGAAGATTTGTAGCGTGTCCCGTTGCATTCTTCGCAAGGAAGTTCGACGTCGGCAAGAAACTGCATCTCCACCGTTACCGTGCCGTCTCCTTCGCAGACGTCGCAACGCCCGCCGGGAACGTTGAAGGAGAAGTGTCCGGCGGTGAGGCCGCGGCGCTTGGCGTCGGGCTGTGCGGCGAACAGAGCGCGGATATCGTCGAAGGCTTTGATGTAGGTCACGGGATTGGAGCGGGGGGTGCGCCCGATCGGAGACTGATCCACGAGCACAACATCGTTCAGGTGCTGGGTTCCCGAGATCTCTCGGTAAAGATTGGTAGGATCGACACCGTCATTTGCGCCTTCCTGCCCCAGTGCCTGAATGAGTGCACGGTACAGGACCTGATGGACCAGTGTGGATTTCCCGGAGCCGGAGACTCCAGTGACGCAAACGAGCATGTTCAGGGGAATCTCAACATCGACTCCACGCAGGTTGTGAATGCGTGCACCTGTCAGCTTCAGACGCTCGCGGCCGGGCTCGCGTCGATGTTTTGGAATAGTAATGGAGGCACGGCCCGAGAGGTATTTGCCGGTGATGGAGTTTGGGTTGCGCGTGACCTCAGCCACCGTTCCGCTGGCGAGCAGCTGCCCGCCAAGCTCACCCGCGCCGGGGCCGAGGTCCAGCAGATGGTCGGCGGAACGGATCACGTCGGGATCATGCTCGACGACGAGAATTGTATTTCCAAGATCGCGCAGCTCTTCCATGATGTGGATCAGGCGCGCGGTATCGCGGGTGTGCAGGCCGATAGAGGGCTCGTCGAGGACATAGAGTGCGCCGACCAGGCGCGAGCCGAGCGAGGTTGCAAGCTGAATCCGTTGGGATTCGCCTCCGGAGAGCGTAGAGGAGAGCCGGTCGAGCGTCAGGTAGTCGAGTCCAACCTGATCGAGGAAGTGGATGCGTTGGCGAACCTCTTCGAGGATCTTGCCGGCGATCTCAGTTTGCGAGGGAGTGAGACGGAGGGCAGTGAAGAAGTCTCGCGCGCCGATCACAGTAAGGGCGGCAACTTCGCAGATGTTCTTGTCGTTCAGGAGAACGGCGCGGGCTTCTGCACGCAAGCGTTGGCCACGGCATTCGGGGCAGGTTGCGTAGCCGCGATATTTTGAGAGAAAGACGCGGACGTGCAGCTTGTACTTCTTCTGCTCAAGCGCGTTGAAGAATCCACGGATGCCGGGGAATGATCCGGAGCCGTCTTCGATAAAGCGCTGCTGCTCCGGCGCCAGATCGTACCAGGGGACATCGGTGGGAACTCCGGCGGCTTTGGCGGCACGCAACATCTCGGTGTGATGCGGGCGGTACTTGGTCGTGGTCCAGGGGGCAACTGCGCCCTGCGCGAGCGTCTTCGACTTGTCGGGGATGATGAGGTTGGGATCGAAGTCGATAGTGTTGCCGAAGCCCTGGCAGCGCGGGCAGGCGCCATAAGGGTTGTTGAAGGAGAAGAGACGCGGTTCTGGTTCGCGGTAAGCGCGATGACAGGTGGTGCACTCGAAGGCCGAGGAGAAGCGCAGGGTGCGAGGCTCACCTTCGCCTTCACGAGGTACCGTGAGGAAGCGCACTTCACCGGATTCACGGTAGCCGGTCTCGATGGCGTCAACGATGCGCGAACGAATCTCGGGCGAGAGGGCGAGGCGGTCGACGAGGACGAAGATGGGCTGCGAAAAGTCCAGTTCGAGCAGAGACTCGGGGGTGGAGAACTCGACGACACTACCGTTTTGAAAGAGGCGGTTGTAGCCGCGGCGGCGCAGCTCCGTCAGTCGTTCCTTGAGCGAGTCGGTGAGATCGAGCGACGGAGCTGGCTTTGTGGCTTTCGTCGCTTTTTTCGCTGCGGTCTTTCTTGGTTTCGGAGATTCAGGGGGAGTCTCGGTGGAGGAAGACTGCATCGGCTCAAGCTTTATGTCCGCCCGAACGATTGGAAAGAGCGCGTAGACACGGGCACCCTCCGGCAGCGCAAAGAGAGCATCCACGATCTCATCGACGGTGTCGGTCTTCACGATGCCGCCGCAGTGCAGGCACGTGACCGTGCCGCAGCGGGCGTAGAGCAGACGCAGGTAGTCGTAGATCTCGGTTGCAGTGGCGACGGTGGATCGCGGGTTGCGCGTCTGGTTCTTTTGCTTGATGGCGATCGCCGGGGCGAGGCCATCGATGTGATCGACGTCGGGCTTCTCGATGCGCTCAAGGAACTGGCGGGCGTAGGCAGAGAGCGATTCGACGTAGCGGCGCTGGCCTTCCGCATAGACGGTGTCGAAGGCGAGGGAGGATTTACCAGATCCCGAAACCCCGGAGACGACCGTGAGGGCATTGTGGGGAATGTCCACATCGACGCCCTTCAGGTTGTGGGTTCGGGCTCCGCGGATGGTGATCTGGTTCTGGTTCTGTTCGGGCGTCTGAGTGCTCATGGCCAAACTTCTATTTTCAGGCATTTGGGCGCTGAGCGCGAGTTAACGGCTGTACGCGAGAGAAGAGAGGTGGTGGCTGTGGCTCCCTATGTTATTGAAGAAGAAAGAGTCTATGGATTTGGCGGTCTTCGTTCCAGAGATGCCCTGTCCCACTTTGCCGAATCTGCTGCGGCATCATAGGCGCTCTGGATGAACTCGAGCAGGGCATCGTCGGGTGAGGGCTGGCGGCGCATATCGTCGTATTTGAAGACGAACTCTCCAAGGTTGTTGTCCCAGAACGCCGCGGAGGGAAGGATCTTCTTTTCCGAGAGGCCACCGGGCACGGGAGCAGCATAGCAGTAGAAGGCTGCTTCGCCATATCCACCGTTTCCAGGCCAGAAGCCGGCCGAGATAACTTCATGCGAGTAGGCCTCCCGCTGGATGGAATCGGCGCCCTCGCGCGGCGGTGCGGCCCGGCCGGAGAACCGCGTGACTGCAAAGTCAAAGCTCCCCCAGAAGAAGTGAATGGGGCTTACCTTTCCCAGAAATCCCGGCGCCCAGGCGCGAAATACCTTTTCCGTGTGGCGAAGCACCTGCCAGAAACGATGCGCATACTCCGCATCATAGGCGTGATGCACCGTGTCCTGATCGAAGCGGATGGGGTTTTGCACTTCTACCGGCATCGGCCATATCTCTACGGAGACTTGAAGAGAGTCCAGGCATCGGAGGTACTCCCTGTAGAAATCGGCGACCGACATCGGTTTCAACGCGAGGGACTCGTTCTTTCCTGATCCCAGGCGCATGCGCAGCACATGCTCGAGGAAGTCGAACTCGATGTCGAGAACGTCGTTCTGGTATTCCATCGCCGAGGTTCCCAGGCCGCGTGCCGTGACATAGAGAGGAACGTTCCACCAATGATTCTGCAGCGGAGTAAGCGCGAGGCGCGTCTTGCCGACGATCTGCGTCCACATGTGCAGGGTGTCCGCCGTGTCAGACCATGCGCTCCAGGGTAGCTCTGGCCATGCTTGGTTGCTCATATCGCCTCCCTCGTTCTCGCGGAGAGGATATCACCATGAAGTTACGAATGACGGCTGGGTTTTATGTTGAAGCTTTACCGTCTTCCGGCTGGGGTCGAATGATCTCGATCATCAGCAGGCAGGCTCCGATCACGATGGCTGAATCGGCAAAGTTGAAGTCGGGCCAGTGGTAGGGGCCCAGGTGGAAGCCGATGAAGTCGATGACGTAGTGATAGACGACGCGATCGTACAGGTTGCCGACGGCTCCGCCGAGGATGAGCGCCAGAGCGATGCAGGTAAGGTTGAGGCAGCGGCAGGAACGCATCAGCATCATGCCGACCACCACGACGGCGGCGACCGAGAACAGAATGAGTCCTCGGCGAACCAGGTCCGGCGAGGCGGTGTCGGCGAGGAAGCTGAACGCAGCGCCCGTGTTGAGGACGTGGGTGATGTTGAGGATGCCAGGGATTACCGTGTGCGAGCGGCCTACGGGCAACCGGTGGGTGATGAATTTCTTGCTGACGTGGTCAGCGATGGCGACGAAGGCCGAGAGCGCAAGTAGGAGAGGGAAGTAAAAGTTCCTCCGGTTCGCAGGCTGACGGGGCTTGGGGTCGAACTCGGTCGGCGGATACTCGTAGCGCTCGGACATCGGTCTCGTCTTACTCCATCGAGAAGAATTCGTTTGTTGCTGCAGTTCGCAGGCTCAGAAAGGGGACCTCAGGGGCCGAAGCCCCTCTCTTCTGTGTTATTTGTTGGCACGGCTAAAGCCGTGGCCCTTAAGCAATACCGTCTACTCTGCATTCTTTTGAGCTGCATAAGGAGGATACCTGATGGCGGCAAGAGCATCGGCACAGCGCAGGCAGACGGTGGGGTATTTTGTATCGTCGCCGACATCGTTGGTGTAGCGCCAGCAGCGCTCACACTTGGTTCCTGTCGCCACCTTTGCCAGAATTCCGGTGGTGATCTCCATAGCATTGTCGGAGGTGTCTTTGAGCGTGACCGAGGACACGTTCATCAGCTCTGGCAGGCTGGATTCGTAGCGCTTCAGCAACTCGCACGAGGACTCATCCAGATCTGCAGTAAGGATCTCGAGCGAAGCCTCCAGTGCCTTGCCGATCAGCTTCTCATTCCGGCCCTCTTCCAAGGCCTTCATCGCGATGGCGCGGATCCCAAGCAGTCGCTTCCAGTCCTCCTCAATCTGCCGGAGGCTGGTTAGCCCAAGGTCATTGATGTTCAGGAAGAGCGCCAGGTGGACACTGGCCTCACGTCCTTCGACCTTCGGCAGCGCCTGCCAGACCTCATCTGCGGTGAAGCTGAGGATGGGAGCAACCAGTCGGGTAAGAACTTCGGCGATATGCCAGAGCGCAGTCTGGGCGCTGCGGCGTGCCGGGTGATTGGGGGCAAAGGTGTAGAGGCGATCCTTGAGGACGTCGAGGTAGAGCGCGCTCAGGTCAGTGTTCGTAAACTCATTCAGCGCGTGGTAGGCGCGGTGGAACTCGAACTCGTTATAGGCTCGGCGGATTTTCCTGTCCAAGTCGGCCAGCCTAGCGAGAATGTACTGGTCCAGCGGTTCCAGCTTTGCAAAATCGCGCTGAGCATTCGTAGCTGGGTCAAAGTCGTGCAGGTTGCCCAACAGGAACCGGAAGGTGTTGCGCAGCTTGCGGTAGTTGTCGCTGACGCGCTGCATCAGGTTTTCGCTGGCGGCGACGTCTTCGCGGAAGTCGACGGAGGCGACCCACAGGCGGACGATCTCGCCGCCCAGACGCTTGGCGATGTCGACTGGATCGACGCCGTTGCCGAGGGATTTCGAAAACGCGCGGCCCTGCTCGTCCAGAGTCCAGCCTGAGGTGGCGACCATCCTGTAGGGCGCTTTTCCTCGCACTGCGACGGAAGTCAGGATGGAGGAGTGAAACCAGCCGCGGTGCTGGTCGCCGCCTTCGGTGTAGAGATCGGCGGGCCAGCGCAGCTCCGGCTCGACGTCGAGCACGGCATGCCAGCTTGCTCCGGACTCGAACCAGACATCGAGGATGTCCATTTCCTTGCGGAACGCCGTGCCTCCGCACGTGGCGCAGGCGGTCCCGGCTGGGAGCAGCGTAGAGACGTCGTTGGCATACCAGGCATCGGCGCCCTCTTTGTGGAACAGCTCAACGATGCTCGTGTTGACCGCTTTATCGTTCAGGGGAGTATGACACTTCTCACACAGGAAGACCGCGATGGGAACGCCCCAGATGCGCTGGCGCGAGATGGTCCAGTCGGGCCGGGTGGCGATCATGTTGGAGATGCGCTCCTGTCCCCAAGCCGGATCCCACTTCACGTGGGCGATCTCATCGAGTGTGCGCTGACGGAAGGTGGTTAAGGAGCCATCCGGATTCTGCATCGGCGTCTCCATCGAGATGAACCACTGTTCCGTAGCGCGGAAGATGACGGGATTATGGCAACGCCAGCAGTGCGGGTAGGAGTGATTGATCTCACTGAAACCCATCAGAGCGCCACGCGAGCGGACCAGCTCGACGATGGCAGGATTGGCTTTGAAGACCTGCAGACCATCGTACTCGGGCAAACCGTTGCGGAGCCGGCCAGAGCCGTCCACATCGCAGGTCTGGGGCAGACCATAGCGGCTGCCGGTGGCGAAGTCGTCCGGGCCGTGCGCTGGCGCGGTGTGGACGGCTCCGGTACCCTGCTCGGTGGTGACGTAGTCGGCGTTGACACCGAGGATTTCGCGATCCAGAAATGGATGCTGGAAAGTGACGCGATCCAGCCGGTCGCCCTTGAAGCGGGAGATTTCCTTTGCCTCGGTCAGGCTGCAGGCCTGGCGAGTCGGCTCCGCGAGGGCTTCGGCGACGATATAGACGTTGTCATCGGTGTTTTTCAGGGCAACGTAGTCCAACTCCGGGTTAAAGGCAACGGCGAGGGATGCGGGGAGCGTCCAGGGGGTCGTGGTCCAGATGATGGTATAGACCGGAAGGCCCGTCAGCGAGGAATCTATGGCTGCCGGATCGCTGGTAAGGGCGTAGCGCACATAGATCGAGGGCGAGGTGTGCATCTCATACTCGATCTCAGCCTCTGCCAGCGCTGTTCTGTCGTGGACGCACCAGTAGACCGGCTTCAGACCTTTGTAGACAAAATCATTTTCGAAAAAGCTGTAGAAGGTCTCAATGATGGCAGCCTCGTAGGCATGCGACATCGTGAGGTACGGTGAGCCCCATCGGCCGAAGACCCCAATGCGCTCAAACTGCGACCGCTGCAGGTCCACGTACTTCTGGGCGTACTCGCGGCAGGCCTTCCGGACGGCGAGCGGGTCCATCTCCAGCTTTTTGCGGCCCAGTTGCTCATCTACCTTGATCTCAATGGGAAGGCCATGGCAGTCCCATCCGGGAACGTAAGGGGAATCGAAACCGGCCATGGTCTTGGTCTTGACGACGAAGTCCTTGATGCATTTGTTCAGCGCATGGCCCAGATGGATTGCACCGTTGGCGTAGGGAGGTCCATCGTGCAGGATGTACTTCGGGGAGCCGGCGCGGGCTGACCGGATCTGCCCGTAAAGGTCCTGTTTCTGCCAGGCTTCCAGGCGAATGGGCTCGTTGACCGGAAGGTTGGCCTTCATGGCGAAGGAGGTCTGGGGCAGATTCAGGGTTGACTTCAGGGGCTTTGCCTGAGGTTCGGTCTGGGTGTTCTCGGGCTTGCTCGCAGTTACGTCCGGCATTGTTTCCTTTGGCTCGCTTTTCGGGGTCCGATCAATATCTATTGTATCTGGGCCAGCCTATGTGACGGAGTCGCAGACGCACCGGCGCCCGGAATCGAAAAGAGACAGGATGAAACTCCCCCCTAGAATTACGAGACAATCAGACGGGGATGCGCGTCCAATGAGACGAGCGTAACGGGGCGAATCTTTGTAGAATGTTCCCGGAGCCAGTTGCCCTGCCTTCGCGGTAGAGATGGAACAAGTCGGCGCAGACCGGCAGAGATGGGAGATGGTTTGATTTCCCGGGAATAGCGGCTGCAAGATGGAACAGACCTTCTTGCAGCGTCGAGGCACAGCAGCATAAATGGCGAATACTTGGCTGAATTCAACGGATGAGGAGACCCGGGAAGCAGGTCCGAACCTGCATCCGCTGGCGGATGCTCCGAAGCTGAACGAAGAGACGGAAGGCTCGATGTGGGCTTCGCTCATTGCGAACCTGCGCGATCTCTTCAACCCGGTAAAGCAGGCTCCTCTCCAGCTTGAGTCGAAACCGGTCGAATCGGATCTCGTTATTGAAGAAGAGGGCGTCTTCACCTCGCTGAAGAACAGCATCATGGATGTCTTCTTCCCCAAGAAGCTTCCACCGCTGGTGCTGGAGTCCAAACCGATCGCGGTTCCGGATCTTCTGAAAGCAAAGCAGGATCCCAAGGCGACCGGAAGCGCCATTGCTATCTATGCGTTGCTCTTCCTAATGTTTGCGTGGCTGGTCCACAAGAAGGTTCCGTTCGCGGCTCCAGTAAAACAGCCGGAATTGACCAATGTGACGATTCCACCGCTTGCCCCGATGAAGGCGAAGTCCATGGGCGGTGGCGGCGGTCAGCGCGGACCTACTCCGGTAACCAAAGGCACTCCGCCGAAGTTCGCGGAGACGCAGATCGTTCCTCCCAAGGCTCCTCCGCTGCAGGAACCGAAGATTAAGATTGAGCCTACGGTCGAGGTCCAGAAGGATGTTCACATGGCTTCGAGCATTCCCCAGATCGGCGTGGCGAACTCGCCGCTGGTCGGGATGTCGATGGGGAACGGCTCAGGCACAGGTCTGGGTTCGGGCAATGGCTCGGGCATCGGACCGGGTTCAGGCGGAAATACCGGAGGCGGCCCCAAGCGAATTGGTGGCGGCGTCTCTGCGCCTCAGCTGATCTATTCAGTAGAACCTGAGTTCTCCGAAGAGGCTCGTAAGGCCAAGGTCGCTGGAAACGTGTTGGTGAACCTTTGGGTCGACACCAATGGTCTTCCTAGCCACGTTCGCGTTATTCGCGGCGTCGGCATGGGCCTGGACGAAAAGGCGGTCGAGGCTGTAAAGCAATATCGCTTCAAACCGGCGATGGAGAACGGCAAGCCAGTCCTGGTGGAATTAAACGTCGAGGTCAACTTCCAAATCTTCTGATCTGTTTGCTGCACAAGCCAGAAGGGCCTGCCGTTGCGGCAGGCCCTTCCTGTTGGTGTTGCAGTTTGGATGTTTATGCCGCCTGTGCGGCGTGGTTCGGTTGCACTGTTAATACACTGCCGGGACGTGCCATCTTTACCGTGTTGGACTGCAGGCGGAAGCGATCCACCTGCTCTTCCAGCGTGACGGCGGTTGTGCGCAGCGACTCGATCCCTGAGGCGGTGGTTGCCATACCTGCAAGGTTCTCGTTGCTGAGCGAGTGGATGGAGTCCAGGCTCGCCGACGACTGGTCGGCCGCGGCTGCCTGTTGCGAAGCTGCAATTGCAATCTGGGTGATCATCTTGTCCACGCGCTCCGCCATTCCGATGATGCGCTCGAGCGCCTCGCCGGCCTGGTTGGTAGTCAACACGCCCTGCTGCACGGTGCCGGTGCCGCTCTCCATGCTGGAGATTGCGACACGGGTGCGGTCCTGGATCTCCTGGATCATGGTTGCGATCTCACCAGTAGCCTGGGCCGTGCTCTCGGCCAGGCGGCGAACTTCGCCGGCGACAACGGCGAATCCACGTCCGTGATCGCCGGCGCGGGCCGCCTCAATCGCGGCGTTGAGAGCCAGAAGGTTGGTCTTGCGGGCGATCTCGTCGATCACAGTAACGATCTGCGAGATGCGCTTGGAGTCCTCACCCAGCAGGCCCACCGTCGATGAGGTTTCGCTCACGGCAGAGGCGATGGAGTGCATGGAGCCGAGCACCTGTTTGACGATATCGCCGCCATCGCGCGCCGTCTGTGCCGCGCTGCGAGCTGTCTCTGCGGCAGACTGCGTATGGCGCGAGACCTCGGCGATCGAGGCCGACATCTCCTGCATGGCCGTGGCAGCCTGTTGTGTCTGCTGACTCTGCTGGTCGATCCGGCGATGGATCTGATCGGAGGCGGAGCGCATGGAGGCTGTGCTTCCTGTCAGCGCGCCTGCCGTCTCAACGACTGTCCCGATGATGGAGCTGAGGTTCGACTGCATCTTCTGCATGGCGCGGGCGAGTGTGCCGATCTGGTCACTACCGTACAGATGACTCAGCTCATCTCCGGTCAGGTCCCCACCTGCGATAGCATCCGCTCGTTCAGCGACGAGATCGATGGAGCGGGTAATGCGGCGAGACAGCATGAACGAGATGCAGCCACCCACGAGAGCACCGATGATGGTCGCGATCCAGAGGGTCCATAGCGTCGAGCTGTTCGCGTGCTGCAGCTGCGCGATCTCCATATCGGCCTGCGTCATCTGGGAATCGCCAAGGTCGCCAGTCATCGAGAACATCGACTTCTCAAGCGGAAGCACCTGGTTCTGGAAGATGTCGTAGGCCTGCGCAGTGCCCTGCGAGGTTTTAGTCTCGTTGAGCTGTTCCACCTTCTCTTCGAGAGACTTTAGCGAGGCCAGTCCGGATGCGATCTCATGGATGCGCGTGGTGTCGTAGCCCAGGTTGTTGCCGTCGGCATATTTCGTAAGCTTCGCCATCGAGTCGTCTGCCTGGGATAGGTACTGCTTGCGGGCGTGACGGAATGTGGCCGACGAAGTTGGGTCAATGCCGAACAGCATGTACGACTCGAGCGCATGGATGCTGTAGAGCATCTGCAGCCGGAGATCGCGCGTTGCCGAATTGATCGGAATATGCTGGGTCGTGGCGCTGGCGGCGAGGCGATTCGCCTCCTGGATCCGCATGGTTGCCGTAAAGGCGCTTAGGAGCATGGCGAAGATCAGAGCGCCTGTCGCCAGGCCAAGTTTCTGTTCGAGTTTCATGAGTCTTCCCGTCGCAGAGTGAAGTTGAAATTGAGGTTGGCCGTCGGACTCCGACGAACGCTTACTGGGCATTGAAGTTCACGTCCACCGTCATGCTGGTGGTATCCGCTGCGGGCTCGAAGCGCCAGCGGCGCACGGCCTCCTGCGCGGCGTTACCCAGCAGGGCATGGCCCGATTCCACCTTGGCGTCGGTCACGGAGCCATCCGGAGCAACCGTCAACTGAAGCACAACGACGCCCCCGACATGCATGCGACGTGCGATCTCGGGATAAACAGGAGCGACCTTGCTGACAACCGTGCGGCGTCCCGCAGCCAGAACGGTGCTGGAACTAGCTGCCAGCAGGGCTAAGAGGAAGAGCGAGCAGAGAGAACGGCGAGAGAGTAACAAAGGAGTGCCTCCGAAAATTGAATTTCAGAGACTGTATCGGCAGGAAAAGGCTTCCGCTTTAATGCGCGGCCATGACAGGAGCTGGAATCTCGGCAAACGTAAGATTTTCGGCAGAGCTTCCGGTACGTTGTTTCCAGTTGAGGAAGAGCGTTCCGTAGCTGTCGGTGATGCAGGTTGCCGGATCGATATGGAGAGCAGTTAGCGTGCGATCGATCCAGTCGATCGGTCCTTCAATCTCCGCATAGTTCCCGATGGGGGTTTCGTCGACGACTACATGGCCTGAGGGCTCGGAGCCGTCAGACCACTCGGTGCGGTACTTCTCGTAGGTGAAGACCGGCTGATATCCGAGGCGTTCGAAGATGGAGGCCAGGGCCTCTCCATCGCCAAGCGTGGTTTCGGTCTCGATTCGTACCTTGTAGCGCGAAGAGCTGGGTGCACTCTGAGGATCCGCGAGGCCTTTGTGCGTCACGGTGTAGGTGTCACCATACTGACGTATCCGAAGAATCTCGGTGCGGGACCGCAGCTCGCGCGAAGGCGTGTCGTAGAGCGTATTGTGTTCGAAGGTGCGTGGCGTCTGTAGATGGAATCCCAACTCGCGAAGCCGCGATTGAAGAGATTGTGGATCGGTGATGGGGAGCTTGAGTTCAATCTCAGCATTCGCCATGAAGTGAGTATACGGCCGTTCCGAGGCCGCTTGCGACGATAGGATGGAGATATGGCCGGTGGAAAAACAGAGCGCCTTACAGGCGAGCAGGGAATTGTACGCGCCGCAGAGATTCTGCGTAGCGGAGGAACGGCCGCGTTCCCGACCGAGACCGTCTACGGTCTGGGAGCGAATGCTCTTGATCCTGTTGCGGTTGCGAAGATATTCGCTGCCAAGGAGCGGCCCGGCTGGGACCCGGTCATCGCGCATGTCAGCGACCGTGGGATGGTAGATCAGATAGCGGAAGTTTCCAACGAGGCCGGACGGCTGATGGAGGCGTTCTGGCCGGGGCCACTGACCTTACTGCTTCCACGGAAAGCGACTGTGCCGGATTTGGTCACGGCAGGTCGGTCGTTGGTTGGTGTGAGGATGCCGGCGCATCCTCTGGCTCTGGAGCTTATTCGCCACGCCGGAGTTCCGATTGCCGCTCCGAGCGCGAACCGCTTCGGGCGGACGAGTCCGACGACCGCGGCTCACGTGTTTGAGGACCTGGATGGCCGCATCGACGCGGTTTTGGACGGAGGGCCAACCCACGTGGGGCTTGAATCGACCGTGATCGGGCCCGCAGAGGATAATTCCGGCTGGCTGATCTATCGGCCCGGCGGAGTCTCGAAGGAGGCACTGGAGCGGGTGCTCGGTGCCAGTAGGGTGAAGATGTTTCGTCCGGCGGAGCTACAGGGCGCGCCGGAGAGTCTGCCCTCGCCGGGAGTGGGGATTCGGCACTACGCTCCGCGGGCGAGACTGGTCCTGGTAAACGTAGCTGGGGAAGAGAGCGTCCCGCTGGAACAGCGGCTGGTGGAGACGATCGACCGGCTCGGAGACTCAAAGGCGGAGATCGGTGTCATGCTGCCGGATGGCTGGAATGCTTCCACTGCTCCCTTGATCTTCCGCTGGGGACCGTGGACAAAGGGAGAGGTGCTTGCGCGACGTTTGTTTGCCGGGTTGCGCGAGCTGGATGACGCGGATGCAACCGTGATCGTCTGCCCGGTGCCGGAGTTCGGGGGAATCGGTGAGGCGATTCGCGACCGCCTGCAGAAGGCGGCGCGCGAGAAGTGATCCGTTTACGCTCGCAGCACCAGGACTACGGCATTTAAATCTGCCCGGCCGTTGCGGCGAGCTGGCCCGCGAAGGAATCGAGTGAGAGCGAGCGCAGGAGGTTGCGGCGCATTCCGCTCCAGACCTGGTCGATGGAACGGGAGGCCTGCTCAATCCACTGGAAGGAGACCGATTGGGCGATGCGCTCGAGCTCTGCGCGAAGGTCGGTATTGCGGACCAGCTCCGGAGTTCCAGACTGGATGAGGAGAATGTCTTCCAGCAGAAGTGTCAGGGTGCGGAGGAGTTCGGTGGTCTTCTGCTGACCCTCGGCTCCGGCGCGGTAGGTCTCCGTCATCTTGAAGAGTGCGGTGTGGTCCGGCTCCGTGGTTGCCTGTCGGAGAAGAAGCATAGCGTCGGCGCGGGCCGCAGTATACCCCTGAAGATCGAAGCTGAGGGCTCGGCCCGCTGCTCCCTGGGCGAGGCGGGCGATGAGGGTGCGCTGTTTCGGCGGGACGTCGGAGCGGCGATCGCGGAGCAGCATCTCGACCTCCTCGACCGGCAGAGCGCCGAGGCGCACAAGCGCGGCACGGGAGCGGATGGTGGGTAGAAGCTCCCCGGGATTCTCCGCCAGCAGGATGATATGTACGGTCGCGGGCGGCTCCTCAAGCACCTTGAGGAGGGAGTTGGCTGCCTCCTTCATGAAGCTGGAGGCGGTAATGATAAATACCTTCTTCGGCGCCTCGGCGGGAAGATAGTTGGCGCTCTGGATGAGAGTGCGCACCTGGCCGAGCTTGATGAGAAGCTGAGGGGGATCGGGCGGAATGATGAGGACGTCGGGATGAGGCTGAATGAGAACGCGGGTCTCTTTTTTATCGACCTCGCGAAGCTCTTCGCGGGCGGCTACGGCTTTGTCGATCTCATCGTCGAGAGCAAAGGCGGTGGCGATGCGGGTGCAGTTGCGGCATCTGCCGCAGAAGCTGGCGAGAGACTGTCCGTTGGACCCCAGGGCTGGATTGTAGGAGTGAAGCTCGCGCGGCTGACGCTCGCACTCGATGGCCATGGCAAGCATGAGGGCGAGCGTGTATTTGCCCGCTCCTCGCGGCCCAGCGAGAATGAGGGCGTGGGGGAATCGTCCCGCTGCTACCGCCGTCCGAAGATGCTCGACGGCGGAGCTGTTGCCGAGGAAGGAATTGAAATCGGCAGGAGCTTCCACCCTGGTCTCCTGTTTCTCCGCCATAGCCCTCCTCCTCTATAAAAATGTGCAAAGTACTATAGATATTAGACTTAGATCTGGATCTCCTGCGCAATTCGCCAACCATTCTTCCAGAACTCTATCAATGTCTGTTTCTATGGTAAGCGATGGAGGGAAACTCGTCTGAACCCACCTTAGGCGCGATGAAGCCGCCCGAAGATGGGGCACCCGGCTCGAATCGCTCCGAGTTATTAGGAAGCAATGGATGCGGTTGCACCAACCCCAAGCGGCAGGGATAATTGGCGAGCCGGATCAACAGGGATGACAGGTTATTGGAATGGTAAGTAAAAGTCGTCGCAAATTTCTTCTGAACATGGCCGGCGCCGCAACGCTTGCCGGCGTCGCCGGCGATCTGGGAGCTTCGGAGTCCGCGACCGCTTCTCTGCCTGTTCCGTTATCTCAGGATCCGCTCCGTCCTCAATACCATCTGCTTCCCGCGAAGAACTGGATGAACGATCCTAACGGCCCAATCTATTGGAAGGGCAAGTACCACATGTTTTTCCAATACAACCCGAATGCTGCGATCTGGGGAGATATGCACTGGGATCATGCCGTCAGTGAGGACATGATTCACTGGAGGCATATGGCGGTGGCAATCGCTCCTACGCCGGGTGGACCCGATGAGGAGGGAGTCTTCAGCGGGACCGCTTTTGTCCAGGATGGCAGAGTAGGAATGATGTACACCGGCGTGAAGAAGTCCCTGTTAAGGGATGCAACGATCAAGGATTCCTCTTTGCGCGAGACGCAATGCATTGCCTTTGCGAATGACGAAGAGCTTTCCAGCTTTACTAAGGTCGCCGAACCGGTGATCGCGACGCCTCCTGTGGGAATGCAGGTAAATGGCTTTCGCGATCCGTCTCCCTGGAGGCAGGGAGACTGGTGGTATACGCCGATCGCTTCCGGCTTTCCCGATATTGGTGGAGCCATACTTCTGTATCGCTCGAAGGACCTGCGATCATGGGAGTTTGTGAAGGTCTTCGCTCAGCGAGAACCATCTTTTGAGGCTTATATCCCATGGGATGTCTGGGAGTGCCCGGAGTTTTTCTCCCTGGGGGATCGACACGTACTTCTGTTCTCCACGATGGGGAAGGCGTTCTGGCAGACCGGCCAGTTCGATAGTGAGACGCTGACGTTTACGCCGGAGCAGATGGGGATTCTGGACTATGGAAGCTATTACGCCCCCAAAACTCAACTGGACGCCAGTGGGAACCGCATTCTCTGGGGATGGATCCAGGAGTCACGCCCGGTTGCTCAATATAAGAGCGCCGGATGGGCGGGTATGATGTCGCTTCCGAGGGTGATGTCTCTGGCTGCGGACGGCACCCTGCGTTACAAAGTGGCAGACTCCGCAGATGCGCTGCGAGGTCAGGAATTGCGGCTGCGCGGAAAAGAGAGGACGACGGTCAGGATCAAGGGCTGCTGTGGGGAAGCGATCTACCGGACCAGACGGAAGATGGCCCCGTTCAAGCTGGTGATCGAAGGTGACCGCTCGAAAGAGAGATGGATTGAGGTCGAATTCGACCCGTCCTACCCGGATAAGATCTTTATCGATGCAAGACCGCTGAAGCTGTCTATAGAGGAGAGAGAGACCATTGAGATTCGCCTTCACATCGATAGCTCGGTGATTGAGCTGATTGTGAGCGAGCGAATCGCCTGGACGAAACGCTTCTACTACGAAGGCGCCGTGCAGGATGCCCTGCTGCGATGGGAAGGGCAGGACTCTCTGGAATCGGTCTCCTTATGGCCACTCAAGCCGATATCGGCGACGCGCCTGGCGTGAGTGGATGAGAAGCGGGTGAGGATTTTGCTTCTTGCTGAGTCTGGGTTGGTACCGTTCGCGCTTTGCGCGAATAAATCCACTTTAGGCGCGATGAAGCTGCGCCGAAGATGGGGCACCCGGTTTATGCGAAGGCAAATGTGTTGACGGCCGAAGGTCGCGTCCGCCTGACGCGGCCAGCGTCACCAGCCGCGGGTCTGGAGGAGTTCGTGCTCTTCGAGGGCGGCCGCGGCGAGGCCCTTCATGGTACCGGTGACGGTCTCGGAAGCTTCGGCTACGATCTTGGGGTCGTTGTAGTGGGTAGTGGCGATGACGATAGCCTTGGCGCGGGAGACAGCCTCTTCGCGCTCCTTGGGGTTGTTCTCGACGTCGAGCGGGGTGGCACGCTCCTTCATGAAGATTCCGGAGCCGACGAAGACGGCCTCGGCGCCCAGCTGCATCATGAGGGCGGCGTCAGCGGGGGTGGCGATGCCACCGGCGGAGAAGTTGGGGACGGGGAGCTTGCCGGTCTGGGCGACCATGCGGATGAGTTCGTAGGGCGCCTGGTGGAGCTTGGCCTGGTTGTAGAGCTCGCCCTCGTCGAGGACGGTGAGAGCCTTCATCTCGCGGACAATCTGGCGCATGTGCTGGACGGCGTGGACGACGTCGCCGGTTCCGGCCTCGCCCTTGGTGCGGATCATGGCTGCGCCTTCAGCGATGCGGCGGCAGGCCTCGCCGAGGTTGCGGGCGCCGCAGACGAAGGGAGTGGTGAAGGCGTGTTTGTCGATGTGGTAGGTCTCGTCGGCGGGGGTGAGAACCTCGGACTCGTCGATGAAGTCGACGCCGAGCTCCTGGAGGACCTGGGCTTCGGCGAAGTGGCCGATGCGGGCCTTCGCCATGACGGGAATGGAGACGGCTGCGATGATGCCCTTGATGAGCTTGGGGTTCGCCATGCGGGCGACGCCGCCTTCGGCGCGGATCATGGCCGGAACGCGCTCGAGCGCCATGACGGAGGTGGCGCCGGCCTCTTCGGCGATCTCAGCCTGAACGACGTTCATGACGTCCATGATCACGCCGCCTTTGAGCATCTCGGCCAGGCCGGTCTTGAGACGAAGGGAAGAGGATCCGAGATTGCCGTTTGAGGTGTGGTCTGCCATGACGATTCTCCTTGGGAGCCGCTGTTCCATCGGGAAATTTGGGAGGGAGCGGCGAGAGACTTAAGTTTATCAGTTTTGTTTCTCTACGATGAAGTGACTTTGCGCTGAAGCGGATGGTCTACGGCAAATGTCATAGATGCTGAAGACCGGGGCTAACCGGGCAGGTTCGGGGCTGCGTAATTTTGCCTGAAATTCAAACTGGGTTGATGAGAGGAAAACTGTACGGACGGCAGGATGAACCGAGGGAAGTTGTGGAGTTGGCACCTGGAGGTAGGATGGCCCCTGAATTGACGATTGTGATTCCGGCGAAGAACGAAGCCGGGATGCTGCCCAGGTTGCTGAAGTCGCTCGAAAGACAGGATTATCCTGGGATGCCGGAGACCAGGGTGATTGTCGCGGACGCTGGTTCGATCGATGGCACCGTTGAAGTCGCGCTCAGCTTTCGGGACCGCTTGTTGGTGGAGGTGATTGAGGGCGGGCTGCCATCGGTGGGAAGAAACGCCGGCGCGCGGCTGGCAACGACGCCGTATGTGTTGTTTCTGGACGCGGATGTGGAGCTTCCGGAGCCGACGCTGCTGCGGCGCGCTCTGTGGAGGATGAGGAGAAGGAAGCTGCACCTTGTAACCACCAGCATCGGATGCCGCGAAGGGAACCTGTTTGACGACCTGCTGTATGCGGGTAACAACTTCATGCAGCATCTCGGCTCGCTTCTGAAACCGTTTGCGACGGGGATGTTTATGCTCTTCGATCGCGAGGCATTCCATGCGCTGGGAGGCTTCAACGAGAAGGCGCTGTTCGCAGAAGACTACCTGCTTTCAAAGAGGGTAGCCCGCATACGGTTCCGGATTGTGCGCGGGAAGGTGCTGACGACCAATCGCAGATTTCAGAAGCTGGGTCATGGACGGATGGTATGGATGTTCTTCAAGACCATGATGCACAGCTGGAACGACAAGTATTTTTTGCGGGATCAGGGGTACTGGGAGGAGTCGGAGGTTTAGGCTCTTTTTCGAATTTCAGTGGCGGTAAGGGCGAGATACAGGGATTCTTCGCCTTCGGCTCAGAATGACGGCAAGGGGATTGATGTCGGTTCAGTCTTCCGGCTGGGTGAAGCCTGCTCTGGCGAGGAGAGCTCGGTCGAGCTCGATGAAGATGCCTTTGCCGCGGGCAAGCGTGGTTCCGTCGGAGGAGAGAATCTCCGCCCGATGGAAGAGCTTGCGGCCTTCGCGATGCAGGTGGTGGCTGGTGACGGTCAGGCTCTGGTAAAGCGGCACGGGACGAAGATAATCGATCTCCATGTGACGGGTGACGGCGAGCACGTTGAGGGGACGGTTGATCTTGCTCATGGCTTCGTCCAGAAGAGTAGCGATGATGCCGCCATGGACGTAGCCGGGCGGCCCTTCGTGCAGCCGGTCGAGTTGAAAGTGCGCGGTCGCTGTGGGATGCCCGGGCACGCTCGTATCGGTTGAAAAGACCAGATGCAGCCCCTGAGGGTTCTCCGGCCCGCAGCCGAAGCAGTGATTCGCACGCTCGTCTATGGTCGAACGGCCTTTTGTCGAGGCTGGAGCGTGGCGGCAGTCGTCGGGCATAGGCATCGATTGCGACAGTAGCATATCGGACAGCACGAAAACAGTTGCGATTGAGGGCTGGCCCTGGGGTGGAGTTCTCTGAGAGGATGGCGTGCGTGAGTTGTGGAAAGGAGTTTAGCGGCTTGTCGATGAGAACGATTGCCTTGGGATTGCTGCTTGGTGTGATGGGGATGGTGGGTGCGCAGGCGCAGCAGACGGACGATGCGCGAGTTGTCCTGGTGATGACCGATGGGCTGCGATGGCAGGAGGTCTTTCGTGGAGCCGATGAGAGCCTGCTGACGGCGGAGCGTTATTTCGACAAGCGCGAGGTGAGCTCGTTGAGAGAGAAGTATCTGGCGGCTACACCGCAAGAGCGGCGGCAGAAGCTGATGCCGTTCCTTTGGAGCACGTTTATTCCGCAAGGGCAGATCTACGGTGATCGCGATGCGGGTTCGGATGCTTATGTGACCAATGGATTCAACTTCTCCTATCCGGGATACAGCGAGACGCTGACAGGTCACGGCGATCCAAGGATTGATTCGAACGACGACAGGCCGAATCCAAACCTGACAGTTCTGGCGTGGCTGTCGAAGCAACCGGGATTTCAGGGAAAGGTTGCGGCTTTCGGGGCGTGGCATGTGATCGCGAATGCGGTCAATCCGGAAAAGTGCATTAGCTGCACGGTCAATGCGGGGTACGATCCGATGGCGATGTCGCCGATGACACGGGAGATGAAGCTCATCAACGACATCAAGGCGAATTCGCCGCGCGTGTGGGAGGATGAGGCGTATGACGCTCCGGTGTTTGAGACGGCGCTGGAATTCATTCGGGTGAAGAAGCCGAGAGTCGTGTTTCTATCTCTGGGGGAAACGGATGAGTGGGCGCATGCAGGGAACTACGGCGAGTACCTGGAGTCGGCGCATCGTGTCGATGGATACATGAAGACCCTGTGGGATGAGTTGCAAGCAATGCCGGAGTACAAAGGAAAGACAACGATGATCTTTCTGGTGGACCACGGGCGCGGACCGGCTCCTGAGGAGTGGAGGTCGCATGGGCAGAAGGTTCCCGAGTCGAAGTACATCTTTATGGGTTTCATGGGGCGCGATGTGTCGACCCTTGGGGTGAGGAGCAAGGTGCCGCCCGTCACCCAGAGCCAGGTGGCGGCTACGTTGGCGAAGTATCTTGGGCTCGATTGGAATGAGCAGGAGAAGCAGGCAGGGAGGCCGATTGCGGATGCAGTGAAGTAGCTAGCTAGCGCAGATCTCAAGGATGCTGGCACCGAACTTTTCGGCCTTTTCGAGGCTGATGCCATCAACTTTTTTGAGATGTGCGAGGGTTCGAGGCTGCTCAAGCGCGATATTGCGCAGAGTGGAAGAGCCGAGGACGAAGAACTGGGGCATGCCGAGGCGCTCGGCCTCGGCGGTGCGCCAGTCCCGGAGACGAGTTTCGAGTGCCTGCTGGGCCGAGGTCAGGGTAGGTGGTTGTAGTTGCGCGGCAGCCGGAGGTGGTTTTTGAGGAGCCGATTCCGTGGCAATACGGGAAAGATGCGGGAGGTCCTCCCATTCTCCTTCGCTTAGGGCAGGTTCTACGCGGCTTTGATGCTTCGCTCGGAATGACACGTCTGCCGCAGGTGGAGTGGTATCCGAGTTTTCGTCTCGTCCATCTTGATTTCGGCATAGCGCGATGATCGCGGCACCGTAACGGTCCGCTTTTTCGGGGCCAATGCCGGAGACGTTCAGAAGTTCCTGGATCGTTTGGGGTTGTGCCTGGACGATGTTGAGGAGGACAGAATCTCCAAAAACGATGAAAGCGGGTTTGCCGGTCTTTGCGGCTTCGGCTTTGCGCCAGTCGCGGAACTGCTGCTCGAGGGTCTTCTGTGCGGGGGTGAGGGATGGAGAAGCAGATCTCTCTGCTCCGGCCCTTCGAGCCTCAGGTCGGGATGACGCTTCGGAAGTGGTGCGCCCCCGACGGTTTGTCGTTCGGTCGCGCTTCTTTGCGGGAGCTGCCGTGTGGTCATTGCCGGGGAGCAGGACGGCGAGATCGTCATTGTGGTCGAGCGTGCGGCCTTCGTGGGTGAGCGATGCGCGCTTGAATGTGATGACGTTGCCTTCGGCGTTGGTGAAGGAATCGATGCTGAGGGTGAGGAATCCGGCGCGTATGAGCGCGTTGAGGTAGATGTCGAATTGCTTGCGATCGATGCCGAGCGAAAGATCGCTGTGGAGCTTGCCGGTGGCTCGCGGGCTTGCTCCGTCGAGCGCTCCGAGGATGGCGCGGAGTTGGCGCTCTTCCTGCGGAGTGGGTGTGCGGAAGGTCTGCGCCGTGGCGCGTTCGGGCGAGCAGAAGTCGCAGTGGCCGCAGGGGCGCAGGCCGTCGGCGGTATCGCCGAAGTGCTGGATGAGGGCAGTCATGCGGCACTGCGGGGTTTCGGCGAAGCGCGCCATCAGGTCGATCTGCGAGCGACGGAAGGCGAGCTGCTGATCGTAGCCGGACTGCCAGGAACGGTTTTCTCCGGCGCGGAGATTGCCCGCAATATCGAAGGCGGCTGCGCCTTGGGCGACGAGTTTGTGTGCAGTGCGCTCGAAGGTCTCGAGGTCCATGCGGGTGATCTTGCGGAGATCGTCGGGGGCCTGGAAGTCGCCGGTGAGGACGCGGGCGAGACGCGCTAATTCGGTGGGAGCGGGGTAGTCGCGCTCGAGGAAAAAGTGGTGCATCTTGCGGTCCGCAAAGGAATGAAGCAGGACGGTGCGCGAGGGAAGGCCGTCGCGACCGGCGCGTCCGATCTCCTGGTAGTAGGCTTCGACGGAGGCAGGAAGCGCGGTGTGGATGACGGTCCGGACATCAGGTTTGTCGATTCCCATGCCGAAGGCGATGGTGGCGACGACGATTTCAAGATTGCCTGAGAGGAAGTGGCGCTGCACGCGCTCCCGCGTGGCGGGGTCCAGGCCGGCGTGATAGGCGGCGGCACTGCCTCCGAGCTGTGACGCAAGCTCTTCTGCGGCTTTGCGTGACGGAGCATAGACGATGGCGGGGCGGTTCGCCGCGGACTTCAGCAGGTCGACAGCGAACTGGCTGCGTCGCGGCTTTGAGAGCTCGACCACTTCGATGGCGAGATTGTGGCGGCGGAAGCCGTGGATGAACAGCGCGGGATTCTGGAGACGAAGCTGCGCCGCGATATCGCGCTGAACGGTTGGGGTTGCTGTGGCGGTGAGAGCGATGACCGGCGCGGGCCGCAGGGAAGGGAGGTACTCTCCGAGTGTGCGGTAATCGGGACGAAAATCATGACCCCATTGCGAGATGCAGTGCGCCTCATCGATGGCGATCAACGCAGGCTTTCGTTTGGCGAGCATCTCGGGGAAGCCGGGAACACGCATGCGCTCCGGGGCGATGAAGAGAAACTGGAGGGTGCCGTCCAAATATTCACGGCATGCCTGACGAGACTGTTCGCGGGGAAGCCCGGAGTGAATCCGGGCGACGCGCAATCCAAGTGCGGAGAGCTTCGCAGCCTGATCGTCCATGAGGGCGATCAGGGGCGATATGACAAGCGCCGTGCCACCGCGGGCAATTGCGGGCAATTGATAGCAGAGAGACTTTCCAGCCCCGGTAGGCATGACAAGCAGGACATCACGGCCCTCCGTGGCAGCGCGGCATACGGCTTCCTGATTGGCGCGGAAGCCGGAGAAGCCGAAAGTCCTGTGGAGGAGATCTGAGAGTACGTTTGAATCCATGTTGCCCTTGGGAAATCTTCGCATATTGTTTGCCTCCTCTGCGTCTTAAAGGCCGTCAGGGAATAAAAGGAGATACAGAATCCAATGGGATGGGGAGAGAATCTGAAAAGTATCCCCATTGTCGCGGAACCCGGAAGGAACCGGGAGAAGGAGCAGAGGATGCTGTACGCAAGTGCAATGTCAGCCCTGGCGCTGTTGGTGATCGGAAGCATCGGGGGTGTGGCGTGGCGGATACGGTCTCGCCGCAGGCGTGAGATAGAGAAGTACCTGATCGATGCAGATGCGCTGCATGCGCTGCTGGACCCTGAGGCGAAGGTACTGGTCTTCGACGTTCGCCAGCCGCTGGATCTTCTGGCTCATTCGGAGATGATCCCAGGCGCAAAGCGAATCCCGCCGAAGGACCTTTTGGCAGATCCATCGCTGTTATCCGACACGGTGGACGCGGTTGTTTACTGCACCTGCGAGGGCCAGAAGACCAGTGTGGAGATTGTGCAGCGAGGCCTGTCGCTCGGCTTTCGCCGCCTGAAGGTGTTGCGTGGCGGGTTGAGCGCATGGAAGGCAAAGGGATACCCCGTTGTCCCTTACAAAGAGTCATTTCGTCTGGACACTGCTCTTTGACCGGGTAATCGGCATCGAATATTTATAGGGCTTTCCTGAACTGATCCGACGCAAGCAAAGGAGGCGGATGGAGATGCCTACTGAAACGGAGTGTGACAGGGCCAGACGTTTTCAATCTCTTTTTGAGCGATATACGGGAGAGTCCTTTGCGATCCACCTTTGGGATGGATGGACGTGGAACTGGCCGGAGCGCGGC
This sequence comes from Edaphobacter sp. 12200R-103, assembly GCF_010093025.1. Lineage (GTDB taxonomy): Bacteria > Acidobacteriota > Terriglobia > Terriglobales > Acidobacteriaceae > Edaphobacter. The sequence continues at coordinate 725,393 of NZ_CP048114.1, forward strand.
GAGCCGCGCTGCACGCTTATCTTCAAGAATCCAGCCGCACTGACTATGCTGATGGAAAAGCCCAGCGAGATTGCGATGGGAGAGGCGTATCTTGCGGGTGAGATCGATCTCGAAGGAGATATATTCGCTGTCTTCGAAGTGGCGGGATATCTCTTTCACACACCCCAGGCGCGCCGCAAGCATGTTGTGGAGATGCTCTCCTTTATCGCTGCTGAGACGGTGAAGCGCTGGACGAAAGGCGGGCCGCACACACTGAGACGGGACCAGGAGGCGATCTCATACCATTACGATCAGCCCGCTGCGTTTTACGCACCGTGGCTGGGAGAATCATGGGCATATTCCTGTGCTTACTTTGAGTCGCCCGACGACGACCTTACTGTCGCACAGACCAATAAGCTTTCCCTGATATGCCGCAAGCTGCATCTGCAGCCAGGCGAACACTTCCTGGATATCGGCTGCGGATGGGGAAGCATGGTGCTCCATGCCGGGGCAAAGTTCAACGCATACGCCCAGGGAATCACGATCAGCAAAGAACAGGCGGAAGTTGCGCGCAGGAGGATCGAAAGAGCGCATTTAGACCAGAGCTGCAGGGTAGATCTGCTGGATTATCGGCAGGCGCCGAAAAGGTTCGCTCCATTTGACAAGATCTCCAGCATTGGCATGTTTGAGCACGTGGGTGTGAAAAATCTTCGGCAGTACTTCGCCACGGTCTACCAGATGCTGAAGCCTGGAGGAGTATTTATGAACCATGGAATTGCGCGCGCGTCACGTGCAGGCAATGGATGGTTTGCCAGAGCGCTGATTTCGATGCCAATGCTGAGGCGGGCGAGCAGTTCTTTATTTATCCAGAAGTATGTCTTCCCGGAGGGTGAGCTTGCGACCATCTCCGAAGCGTTGCGCAGCGCGGAAGCTGCAGGATTCGAAGTGCGCGATGTCGATAACCTTCGAGAGCACTATGAGCTGACATTGCGTGCCTGGGCACGCGGCCTGCAGGCGAATGCCCTGCAGGTTCGCCAGATGGTCTCAGAGGCGACGTATCGTACGTGGCTGCTCTACCTGGCCGGTTCGGCGGTTGAGTTTCATCGAGGCGATCTGATTGTCTACCAGACGCTGCTGAGCCGGTCAAACCGGGGATACAGCGGGCTTCCTCTCACGCGCAGGGACTGGTATCAAAAGACTGCGGGCGAGAGGCGAGGGTTGGTTGCGTAGGTACGGCAGTAGGCCAGGATAGTCTCTTAATTTGCACGGAGGTGTCAGCCTGAGCCTAGCGCGCTAATGCGTAGTCGAAGGATGACACCTCCGTGCAAATCGGATTCAGACGGTATCGATACACGCCTAGGGAATGACACTATTGAGCTGCGGATCTTCAGCCTGTGGTGAAACCGCCTGATCTTCCTTTTCGGAGAAGGTGAAGAGGAAGAAAAGCAGAACGAGCGCGGAGATGATGGTCGAGAAGATCCAGATGGCGCGCCAGTTGTAGGTTACTCCGGCCTGTGGTGTCGCGAGAGCGTAGTGCTCGACCACGAAGCCGGACAGCCATGAACCGACGAACATGCCCAGGCCATAGGTGATGAAGGTGATGAGTCCCTGAGCGGCGGCGCGCAGATCGGCGTGCGCCTTCTGGTCGATATAGATTTGCCCGGTCACGAAGAAGAAGTCGTAGCAGATTCCATGCAGCAGAATTCCTCCCCAGAACATCCACATGCCCGTGGTTGGGTTTCCGTAGGCGAAGAGAAGATAACGCAGCACCCAGGCTCCCATTCCTGCGACGAGCATGTACTTGACTCCCAGCCTGCGGAAGAACCAGGGGATGAGGATCATGCAGACGAGCTCGGACATCTGTCCGCCGGTCATCTTGCCGGCCGCGTTCTCGACGCCTACCTGGTTGAGGAAGAGATTCGTGAACGCATAGTAGAACTGGAGCGGAATGCAGATGAAGAACGACGCCAGGACAAAGATGAGCATGGATCGCTCTTTGAGCAGCGAGATGGCCTCACGCGGGAAGATGTTCGTGAGCGAGAAGCGATCGTTGCGATTTCCGAGAGGCGGCGTATGCGGGAGCGTGAGGCTGTAGACCCCCAGCAGCAGGGAAGCGGCAGCGGCCAGCCGCATTGCGATGGCCGTGGCTTCAAGCCGAAGCGAGCCGATGACCAGTCCGGCGATGATCCAGCCGATGGAGCCGAGGACGCGGATTGCGCCGAACTCCTGCTTGGGATCGTTCATCTGTCGAAAGGCAAGGGAATTGGTGAGCGCCAGCGTGGGCATGAAGCAGAGGCAGTAGAGAAGAAGAAGGGTGTAGAAGGCTCCGAAGGAGGTCTGAGAAGCGGCCGCGAAGAGAAGGATACCTCCCACGATGTGGAGAAATGCGAGGACTTTCTGGGTCGCGAAGAGACGGTCAGCGATAAGGCCTACGAGGAAGGGAGCGATGATGGCGCCGACGGCGGTGGCGCCTGCAGCAAGGCCGATCTGCTGGCCGTTGAAGTGCAGGCCCGAGGCCAGCCATGTCCCAAGAGTGACGTACCAGGCTCCCCAGACGAAGTACTCGAGGAACATCATGGTGCTCAGCCGGAATCTCATCTGCAGCTTCATTGCTAAAAGTCCTTCCTTCACAGAGCTTGTGAATCTCCATGAGGGGTAGACTGCACGGAAGCAATCCTCTCCCTCACCGAATGAGTGTATTCGGTTTGAAGCTAGTTCAGGCGGAATGCGTAAACAGAATCGCCCGCGCCGGCCAGGATGTATTGATGCCCATCGAGCATGTAAGTTTCCGGAGCGTTGCTGACCCCAATACGCGCATGCCACAGGGGATTGCCATTAGCGACGTCGTAGGCGACCAGGTTCCCGCCGGGATCGCCGGTGAAGAGCAGCTTTCCTGCTGTCGCCAAAAGACCGGGCTGAACGCCGTAGTTCGCGATTCCGGAGTAGCGATGTTGCCATGCCACTTTACCGGTCTTGTAATCGATGGCAGTGATGTAGCTGCCCATGCTGCCGAGGCTCTGTTCGTCCTTACCGCCGAGCCCCATGGACCCCCGCGGATCGGTAGTAGTCAGGTAGTACATGGCGTAAGTGTCCGTGGTCTGGACGTACATCAGGCCGGTGTCGGGACTATAGGCAGGAGGCATCCAGTTGGTAATTCCCTGATTCGCCGGCGACACCAGCGCCCCTGCAAGGTCAAAATCCTTTGCTGGAATGCGGACGGGCGCTCCATTCTTATCGTAGGTGTCCCTGGCCCAGTTGACCGTCTTCGACATCTTCCCGGTAACAAGGTGCTCTCCGGTCAGGCGATCGAGCGTGAAGTAGTAGCCGTTGCGTGCTGCGTTCAGTACCATCTTTCGCATCTTGCCGTTGAACATGCCGTCGATCAGGATAGGGGTCTGTGCGGAGTCGTAGTCGTGAGTGTCGTGAGGGGAGTTCTGGTAGTACCAGGCCATCTTTCCGGTATCGACATTGAGCGCAATGATGGAGCAGGTATAGAGGTTTGATCCCGGACCACGCTTCTGCGAGGTATAGGCGGCGCTCGGATTGCCGGTGCCGAAGATGTAGAGGTGGGTTTCGGGATCGTAGGAGCCGGGAACCCAGACGTTGCCGCCGCCGTGCGAAGCCGCGTCCAGATTCAGCCAGGTGTCGAGACCCGGGTCGCCCTGCTTCATCGGGACGGTGTAGAACCTCCACTGCACGTCGCCGGTTTCGGGATCGTAGGATTGCAGAAATCCGGGTTCGTCGAGGTCATCTCCTGTACCGACGAGAAGATGATTGCCGACGACGATGGGAGCCATGGTGGAGAAGTACTGCTCATCGAAGCTTGCAATTTCTTTGTGCCACTTCTCCTTGCCGGTTTTGGCGTCGAGACAGATCAGGTAGTTATCTGGCGTCTCCATGTAGACCCAGTTCTTCCACATGGCCATGCCGCGATTGCCGATGTGGGTTCCGCCCTTGGTCTTCCAGTAGTAGTGCCAGAGCATGTGGCCGTCGCGCGCGTCGAGGGCCCATGCGTTGTCGGGTGTTGAGACGTAGAGAACGCCATCGACCTGCAGTATGGAGCCTTTGATGTTGGCTGGAGTGTTGAACTCGGCCGTGCCTTCGCCGGCTACGATCGTCGGAGGTTCTGTCGGCAGAGATTGGGAGCCTGTGTGAAGCCGAGATACCCAGGCGAGCGACAGATTCTTTACGGTCGACTGGTTGATGGCATCAAGGGAGCTGTACCTTCGTCCGGAGTAGTCGCCCGAGTACGTGGGCCACGAATCAGGACTCGGTTTGAGGATCTGGCCTGGATCGAGACTCTGGGTTCTTGCGGGAGATGCGGCCAGTGCAAAGGATGCAGCGAGCAGAGAGGACAGCAGTGTTTTCATTTCAGGCTCACCAGATATGCCGTTATGTTGTGAATCTCTTTGTCGGTGTATTTGTGCAGAAGCTCGCGATGAGCAGCGAGCGGATCGTGGATCTCAATCTTCGGAACATCGCCGACACGTGTAAAGCCGCGATTGGTTCCGTCTGGCTGCTTCACTCCTACATAGAAGTCATCGATGCGGGTCAGCACGCCCTCTACCTTCTCGCCCGTGGGTGAGGTGACGGTCACAGTGACTGGAGGCACATGAAGGTTTTGCATGCGAACCCTGGGAACGCCGTTCGGGCCTGCTCCGCCATCGGGCAAAAGCCACGTCTGCTGCAGGACCTTCGGCGTCGGCATCTTGGCGGCGAAGCCTTTCAGGTCACCGGTTACGGAGTGGCAGGAGGCGCAGCGCTTCTGGAAATCGGCTTCTCCGACCTTTGCATCGCCCCGCACGATGTCGATGTTGTTCTCGTTGGGATCGGTACGACTGGCGATGTGAATGCTGTGCAGCCAGGCGGCAACATCCTTAATCTGAGCGTCGCTCAGTTCAATGCGGGGCATGCCCTTATCAGCGCGCGCGCCGTGGACAATAGGCGCGATCAGCTCTCCCTCCTTGTCCTGCATGACAATGCTGGAGCGCAGCAGGTTGGGCCCGACCTCTCCGCCGCGAGCATCAGAGCCGTGGCAGAAACCGCAGCTGACTCCATAGGTCGCTTTCCCTCGCGCGATCACCTCTGCGGGGGCCTGTGGACGGTCCGGATACGCCGGCGGACGGTGAACCTGTCCGGCGGCACGTGTCTGAGCTTCAGCGATGTAGGAGGTTCTGGCGCCGTACCATGCTCCCGGAACCAGGAAGAGAGCCGCTAACAATCTAAACTTCACGCAGTTGTTCCCTCCGTCTGGCAGGCTTGAGGAAACCGGTGTTCAAGCGAGACAGAACAGGCAAAAAATCGGTTCCTCTGACTCTACCTTGAAGCCGCACGGATACCAAACTCTCTCGGAGGGCCGTCTTTTCGGCGCGCGCGGCGGCGGCGATGGGCTTTCGACGGATCAGAAAGCCGAATGAGACGAATCCAGGAATTGGAATTGATCCCCCATTGAAATTAGCGCTTGACAGGCGAATTTAGGCGTCGATAGGATGCTCCCGAAAAAATGAGACGTCTCATAACGCTCCCAATTTTTCACCAAGGGATAGTTGTGCAATCCAGGTCACAGCCCCGCACTTTGCTGTGCGGGCAATTTCGGAGGCTTCAACTCATGATTACGAAGATCACCGACGGTTCGGCGCGGTGGGAGATGCAGACCAGTTCAGGTTCTGCCGCCACCACGAACTTACTCGGTACAGGAAAGCGCGTGATGCGCGGAACATGTCTGGCGTTTGCGCTGGCTGTTCTGCCCGTCTTTGCAACTGCTGTGTTTTCACCGATGGCATACGGCCAGGCCAGTTCGAGCTCTGACGCGGTCGGAAAGGTAACGGATTCCACGGGCGCGAGTGTGCCCGGAGCAACGGTTCATCTGATCAACAATGCAACCGGCGCAGAGCGTACCGCCACCACGAATGACAGCGGTGACTGGTCGATTCCCAATATTCCCCCGGCGAACTATCGCGTTCGGGTTGAGAAAGAGGGATTCAAGACCAGCACCATTGCTTCGCTCCCGGTTGAAATCGGAAAGACGGCGAACGGCTCGGTCACGCTGAGCGTCGGTGAGAGGACCGAGACGGTCGAGGTCAGCACGCTGCCGCCGCAGTTGCAGACGTCTGAGGCTACGGTTGGCCAGATTATCGACCAGAAGCAGATCAACGATCTCCCTCTGAATGGCCGTAACGTGCTTCAGCTTGCAGCGCTTTCCCCGGGCGTTTCACCGCCGCAGAGCGGCCAGACGGGCACTCCCGCGCAGACGGGCACCCAGACGAGCAGCCGCCAGCTTTACATCGCGGTAGACGGTGGACGCGCCTCATCCACGAACTACGTGCTGGACGGCACGTATGTCCGTTCGATGCGCTTCAACAACATGTCGATCTTGCCGAACACGGATGCCATCCAGGAGTTCAATCTGCTGCGCTCGACCTTCTCAACGGAGTATGGCCAAGGGCAGGCGGTTGTTTCGATGGTGACGAAGTCGGGCTCGAACTCGGTTCACGGCACGGTGTATGAGTACGCACGTAACGCGATCTTCGACGCTCGTAATTACTTCACAACCGTGGCAAGCAGTCCTGTGAAGCCCGACTTCTATCGTCATCAGTATGGAGGCACGGTCGGCTTCCCGATCATCAAGGACAAACTGTTTATGTTTGGCGCCTACGAGGGGATGAGGTCAGCCCGCGCCAACCCGGCGTTTGCCATATTCCCGACACAAGCAGAGCTTGGCGGCGATGCCACTGCAGCGGATCCAAATGTGGCGGGCAATGCAGCTATCCTGAAGCAAACCTGCGCACCGAGTGCGACCACAATATGCGTCGGCGTTAAGAATCCGGCTGGCTGGAACCCCGCCTTCTGGAATTCCAATAAGGCCTCATCCGTACTAGCCGCAACCTATCCTAAGCTGGCAAGCGATTCGCCAGTACCAGGCTATAACGGAAACAACTATGCGCTTCAGAACGCAATGTTCACCGAGAACTACAACAGCTACACGCTGCGCGGGGACTGGATTGTTTCCCAGAAGAACTCCTTCTTCGCCCGGTATATCGATTTCAATTCCGCACAGATCACGCCCCAGGTGACCGGCAGTAGCCTCTCGAATCCGCTGGTGGGCCGTAACGCTGTACTTGGCAATACGTACCTCATCTCATCGAACATCGTGAACGAGGTGCGCGTAGGTTGGAACCAGTTCTACAACATCGGGCTCGCCGTACTGCAGGATCCCACGACGCAGTGGGCCGCTGCGGAAGGATTGACCAACGTTACGGCACTCACGTCGAAGCAGCAGAATGGCCGCGCCGGTTTCACGATCGCGGGTTACAACAACGTGGGTGATGGTGCGGGCGACCAGGGTGGTAAGGAGAACGTCATCAGCATCGGCGATTCGCTCTCCATTGTGCACGGCAGACATACCTGGAAGACTGGCTTCCAATATCAGAACCGCCGTCTGTGGCAGATTGCCGATAACAACTCTCGCGGCAACGCCACGTTCGACAACTGCTCCAAGAGCAACTGCCCCGTGGGCGAAAAAACCTATACCGACCCGGTCACAGGCTTCCAGGTCTACTACAACAAGTTCCAGAACTATGCACGCGGCATGTGCACTTCTGGATGCAACGGTAATGCCGGAACGACGCTGGGCCACTATCGTGACAATACCTATGGCGCGTTCTTCAACGATATATGGCAGTTCGGCCACGGCCTGACGGTCACTCTCGGCATGCGATGGGAGTACAACAGTCCGTTTGTCGAACAAAACGGACTGGAAGGCACGCTTGATCCGACCACGGGACTAGTTACTTTCAGCAAGATCCCGGCGAACATTCCAAACTCGTACAAGCCTTATTACGATCTGAGCAGGACGTATCGTCCTGGGATCATCGAACCGAACAAGAAGGGCTTTATGCCGCGCGTCGGTCTGGCGTATGAGGCCCGGCCAGGCACTGTTGTTCGTGCGGGCTTTGGCATCTACCTCGACAACGTCAATACCAACGAGTTGCAGTTCACCCGTTACGCTGCTCCGCTGTACTTCCAGCAGGCGTTCAACAGCACCTTCGTCAATCAGCTCTGGCCCGATCCAACGCAGGCAATCGGCGTAGCACAGGTGCCTTCACCGTTCTCGATTCTTCCGAAGAACAACCGTCCTTACACGGAAGAGTGGACCGCAAGCGTGCAGCAGGATCTGGGTCACAACATGATCCTTGAGATTGCCTACACGGGCAGTGAAACCCACAAATCCTGGAAGCGTTACGACCAGAACCAGTGCACCCAGTATCCGTTTGTGGTGCCGTCGTACGCCGCGACAGGGTGCACGGTCCCCGCTGGGCAACTCAACCCCAACCGGCCGTATCCAGCGTTCAGCCAGGGCGTTCTGACCAGCAGCACCAGGGGCGATGCAAACTTCCACGGCGGTTCGGTCAAGCTCGAGAAGCGTGCGAGCCATGGCTTGTACTACCTGGCCAGCTATCAGTGGTCGAAGAACATCGACAACTTCTCAGGTGAGGCTGCGGCGAACGACTCATCCTTCGCGACCTCGATGTCGTTCGACCGCTCGTACTCGAACTTCGATAACCGCAACAAGGCGGTTATCTCGGGTGGATATGAGCTGCCGTTCGGCAAGGGCAAGCGTTGGCTGCAATCTGGCGCAGCCAATGCGCTGGCCGGTGGCTGGTCCGTCCAGCCGGCCATTCAGCTTCGTGGCGGTTATCCGTTCAACGTCTCACGCAGCGGCTGCAACTTTGCAGCGAATATCGGCTGCCGCGCCTTTCTGGTCTCCGGCAAGACGGTGTCGGATGCTTATCTGAGCAACCCATCGCCTCTCCACTGGTTTGACGATTCGGTGTTCACGAACAACTACACCGGTTCCTACAGCCGCAACTCAGCCGACAACCCTTCAGTTCAAGGTTGGGTTACCCGTAACGTGCTTCGTGGACCCGGCACGACCGACGTCGACTTCTCAGCGATCAAGAACGTCCAGGTCTATGAGCGGGTGCATGCGCAGTTCCGCGCAGAGGCCTACAACATCTTCAATCACCCCATCTTCTCGAACCCGCAGGGCAACATCAACAACTCCCAGGTGGGAAGGGTTACGGGCACGTCGATGGACAACCGCAGCATCCAGCTCGCAGTCAAGGTCATCTTCTAGTCGAAGATTTCAATCCCAAAAAAAGTCGGACAGATTCAGTCGACCTCCGGCGATAACTGTAGCATCCAGCTGGCAGTGAAGGGGGCTCTTCTAGACTTAGCCGACTGTCGTTAGCCAGGGACGGACTCTCAGCAGTCTGTCCCTGGTTCTTTTTTTAACGGACTATCTTTTCGCAGGCAGTCTCATTGACTGCTTCCCAGCTGATCCTTTGCATACAGCGTGTTGAGCCGAAATGGATGACTTTCGCTATTATTTCGCCTAAAATTGTGGGATGCAGCCATTGAGCAGCTCGAGCCTGCGCCGCGATCTCAGCCGGAGGAACGTGGATCGCGCGCTTGAGAGAAGACACGAGCTGAGTTATGGCTCCATTCCCAGCGTTATTTATCAGGAAGAAGATGCTGCGCATGGAAACTTTCTCGATGCGTCTTACCGGGCTATCTGCGCTCGTCCTGAGTGGCGGCGACGTCTCGACAAGAGCTACACGGGCGACCGCTGGATTGCGCGACGATGGGACCGGGCAGAGAGAAGTGAGCTGGACTGCGGAAACAGTTCCGATGCGCTGCTGATGAACATTTTCTGTTACCCGAGGGTTTTGCGCAGTCGTGATCTTTGTGCAGCGCTGGGGGTAGACCCAGGAGTTATCCCGGAGTTCGGAGTCAGACCGCATACACCGCTTCTGAACGAGAAGACGGACCAGACCGAGGTGGATATGCGCATTGGGGATCTGCTGGTCGAGGCCAAATTGACGGAAACTGGTTTTCGTCCGGCCCCAAAACGACTTCTGCTTCGTTACCGCGACTTTGAGGAGGTATTCGATCCTGCAGAACTTCGGATCGCCGACGATCTGGTCCCCCAATACCAACTGCTCCGGGGTATTCTTGCGGCGTACTCCGCGAAGGTGAGCTTTGCGTTGCTCTGTGACGGTCGCCGTGCCGATCTTCAGGAGAGCTGGTTTCGTGCACTACAGGCGGTACGCAGCTACAGCTTTCGCAGCCGGTTAAAGCTGGTCACGTGGCAGGAGATAGCGACCTGTGTGCCGGCTCGTCTCAAGAGTTTTTTGAAAGAGAAATACGGCATTATTCCGGCGTGATCGGAAGAACTGATTTGCGTCTCCAGCGCGACGATGCTTCAATAGAATCGTTGCGACGACTCCTTTCCATCGCGTTGCTGCTGATACTCAGCCTGCCATTGGCGTCGCCTCTCTTCGCTCTTAGCGCGCAGAGTGAGGCAAATCTGCCTGCCTGCTGCCGCCGTGGAGGAAGGCATCACTGCATGGGTATGGCAATACAGTCGACGTCTTCCCAGACTCCGAGCGTCCGCTCGTCCGTCGATCACTGCCCGTATTTTCCCGGCGTGACGACTGCGATCCAAACTGGGTGGACGGTGCTTCCGGTTCAGGCAAGTATCTATGCCGGGCTTGTAAGCCATCCTGCCGTCGTTGCCCAGACGCAGTCGATGTGGCGCATCTCGCGCGACCCCTCGCGTCAGAAGCGCGGGCCACCTTCCATCTTCCTTTAATCCCCATTCGTCCAGCGCACGCGAGACATCTGCTTTAAATCCCGCATCGTAAGCGGGTCTTTGCAGCTGTTTACTGTGTGCAAAGCTGGAATCTGCCTGCATGCTTCGTCCCTGAATGTCCGGCATGGAAGGATCGCGGAGTCGGGAGACTCTCTTGGGAGCAGGCATCCCCGCGCAAATAACAGGAAGGCAAATGAGCAGCAGAACGAGAGGGCCGTGGCGAATCAGTGCCGTTCTGACGGTGCTAAGCCTTGTCCTGCCTTTTGTGGCGTTGCTCATCGTCGCGCCGGTTGGGCAGGCCGCCCTGCTTCCCGCCTGCTGCCGGCGGCACGGAAAGCATCAATGCGCAATGCGCATGACAGAGGGCGGCACCGATAACGCCGCATCTTCTGCATCGCCTCGTCTTGCAAGACTGGTTGAGAGATGTCCCTATGCGCCGGGAGCGGTCCCATGCACCCCAAATCCTCTCCTATGGCAGCCTGTTCAGGGGGTACCGTCCGCTTTCATGCAGAGCGGTCAAACGGCCATCTGCTGGAGGCGATCTGCTCGGGAAGTTTTTCAGGACTCTGCCAACCTCAAGCGAGGTCCACCTGCCGTTCACATCTCCGCCTGAAACCATCTTTGGGCCGCAGCCATTTAACCGGGCTGCCAGAACGCTGGAGACATTGTGAAGCATCTTGTAAAGCTGATCGTTGCATTATTAAGTTGCACCGCGCTGTTGGCGACCGCCAGAGCGCAGGAGACCCTTACTACAGCCTCCGTGACAGGCAGAGTCATGGATTCAAGTGGAGCGGTCGTACCGAACGCGATCGTGAAGGCTGTAGCTTTGGCCACCAACCAGAGCTATACGGCGACAACGGACACCCAGGGACGCTTTCGGATCCCATTTCTTGCTATCGGAACCTATACGCTCTCAACACAGCCATCCGGTTTCGCTCTCACGCAAAAACAGATTCAGTTGACTGTCGGGGGAGCATTTGATGTAACGCTTCAGGTCGGAGTCGAATCGACCAGCAGTTCGGTCAACGTAATAGGACAGACGCCGGTGCTCGAAGAGAATCGCAGCCAGATCTCTGAGACGGTACTGCAGGAAGAGGTCAACAATCTTCCCTACAATGGAAGAAACTTCCTCGATCTATCGTTGCTCACTCCCGGCATCAGCCCCACCAATACGGCCAGCGTGCAGACCTTTGCGGAGACCTCTCCTGTTGTAGGACAGGGCTATTCCGTCAACAGCCAGCGGAACTTCTCCAACAGCTTCGTCGTCGATGGTCTTTCTGCGAATGACGATGCAGCGGGCCTGGCCGGAAATTTCTACAGCATGGATGTAATTCGCGAGTTCCAGGTGGTGACCTCCGGCGGTCAGGCTGAGTTTGGGCGCGCGATGGGCGGGTACTTCAACATTGTTACTCGCAGCGGGACCAATGATCTGCACGGTACGCTCTACGGCTTTATGCGGAACCAGCGACTCAATGCGCAGAACGCTCTGTCGCGCAATAAAGTTCCCATCACGCAGGCACAGTATGGCGCCAGTCTCTCCGGGCCTGTCCGGCATGACAGAACCTTCCTGTTCGGCAACTATGAAGGGCGACGTCTCAATACAAATGGCGTCATCACCATCAACCCCGCCCAAGCGCTGCAGATCAACGATCATCTGAATGCCATCGCGTTTCATGGGCCACGTCTTTCCGTGGGAGCGGGAGCTACTACGTTCTATCCCACGACAGTGCATACCGACACGACGTTTCTGCGTGGAGATCATCGCTTCAGCGATACGGATCAATTCAATGCGAGGTACAGCTACTATCGGCTGGACAGCACTAATGCTCGCGGTGCGGGTGGGCTGGCGGACGTCAGCTATGGGACCGCAGTTCGCGACACCAACCACACGCTTGCGATCAGCAATGTAGCCACACTTTCGCCGCGTACGTTCAATGAGACCAGGGGACAATTTACCTATGACAGTCTGGACGCCCCTCCAAACTTCGAGAACAGTCCGGCTGTCAGCATCAGCGGAGTAGCGACCTTCGGGCGCTTTTCCTCTTCTCCCACAGCTCGGTTGAACTATCTCTACGAGGGAGTGGACAATCTGGTGATGCAACGTGGGGCGCACACCCTCAAGACTGGCGTCGACTTCCTCTTTAACGAGGACAAGATTACATTCCCCATGGCGAGCTTCGGATCCTACAGCTTCCCATCGCTCACGGCATTTCTGTCCAGTGGCGCCGCATATGCTTCCTTCTCCCAGAACTTCGGGATTCCCTATATCCAGCAGAACAATCCCAATCTTGGTTTCTATGCTCAGGATGAGTGGAAGGCGAGCGCATCGTTGACCCTGAACCTGGGGATCCGCTACGACCTGCAGTTTCTGAAGAGCATCAACACGGATGCAAACAATGTATCTCCGCGAGTAGGTTTTGCATGGTCGCCCTTCACAAATAAGCACACGGTGGTTCGCGGCAGCTTCGGGCTGTTCTATGACCGTGTACCGTTGCGGGCGCTGGCAAATGCGTTACTGTCTGCCGGGAATACGATCGATCCCACGCAGGGACGTCTGCTGCAATACACCTATGTTCCGGGAGATGTTGGAGCGCCGGTGTTCCCGGATGTATCGACAGCGCCGAATCCCGGATCGAAGATCAGCTACTCGTTGATGAACCGCAACATACAGAACGCCTACTCCGAGCAGGCAAGTCTGGGAGTGGAACAGCAGCTTGCCCGGAATCTTACCCTTGGCCTCTCCTATCAGCACGTTCGCGGATTGCACCTGTTGTCTTCGCTGAATCGCAACATCAATCCGGACGGAACCAGGCCTGATCCTACACGGGGCAATATCAAACCGTATGATTCACTCTTCGACTCGTACTACGACGGCCTTTCGGTCTCTTTGCTGGAGCGCCCGGCATCGTGGGGCTCTGCCCGTGTGTCGTACACATGGTCGAAGGCGATGGACAATGTCGGTGAGTTCTTCTTCAGCTCACCCATCAACAACTTCGACCTGAGCGTCGATCGCAGCCGGTCCGATGACGATCAGAGGCACCGTCTTGTCTTCGATGCGACCCTCCACACGCCGACATCTCATGTCAGCACGATCACTGAGCACCTGACGCATGGCTGGCAACTTGGAGGAATCCTGCAGTACTATTCCCGGCTTCCATTCAATATCACGACGGGAGGGCAGACGAAGCAGCAGACCACGCAGCGGCCATGCACCTTCGGCTACACTCTTGTCGGAACGAATCCATGCACGGAAGGACTTGCCGGTGCTGTGATCGGCCGCAATGCGGGGACAGGCTTCGACTTCTTCAACGTGAATGCACGGCTCAGCCGCACCTTTGCACTTACTGAGAGGGTTCATCTGGAGGCTATGGCGGAGGCCTTCAATGCGCTCAATCATAGGAATAACATGATTCCCAATGGAACCTGGGGCAGTGGAGAGTATCCCTCCCGTGCCAATCCGTCCTTCGGAGCAGCAACCGCGGTGGGCGATCCCAGGAGCTTCCAACTTGCAGCGAGACTGACCTTCTAGGGTTAGACAGAGTTGCTTTCGAGGCGAAGACTGCTGCCAGGTCTTCGCCTCATATGCTGTTCACGGTGGCCGGTCTGGTGTCAGCACTTTTATCCTTGAATCGGGCGCTGGAGATCCTTACCCTGACGTCTATGCCGGAGCTGCCCGACATCTCCGCTTATCTGACTGCGCTGCAGCCGCGAATCGTCGGCCAGCGGTTGGAGTCTGTTCGTCTGGCGAGCCCGTTTCTCTTGCGAACGGCAACTCCGTCTCTCCAGGCAATCGAAGGGCACACCATACAGTCGCTCGGCAGAATCGGTAAGCGCATCGTGATGGAATTCGATCACGGTCTCTGGCTCGTACTGCACCTGATGATTGCCGGCCGTCTGCACTGGCGATCTGCGGGTGCGAAGCTGGCAGGGCGGAACTCTTTGGCCGCATTCGATTTCCCGAACGGATCCTTAGTGCTGACGGAAGCGGGATCGAAACGTCGTGCATCGCTGCATCTCTTCAGCAACAGGCATGATCTGGCCGCCGTCGATCCTGGCGGTCTGGATGTTTTTGAGATCGGCATCGACGAGTTCAAGGCGGCTCTCAAGGCGGAGAATCGCACGCTCAAACGAGCCTTGACCGATCCGCGTATCTTGAGCGGAATCGGCAACGCCTACTCCGATGAGATTCTGCACGCTGCACAGCTTTCACCCATCCAACTCACGCACAAGCTGTCGGCGGATGAGTGGGAGCGGCTTTTCGCTGCGACACAGCAGACGCTGCAGCTCTGGCTAGATCGTCTCAATGCTGAAGCTGCTGCATCTTTCCCCGAGAAGGTTACCGCATTTCGAAAGGACATGGCAGTGCACGGACGCTTTGGTGAGCCTTGCCCACGCTGCGGCAGCCCTATCCAGCGAATACGCTATGCGGATAATGAGACAAACTACTGTCCGCAGTGCCAGACCGGCGGACGGCTGCTTGCGGACCGCAGCCTCTCACGTTTGCTCGGTAAGGACTGGCCCCGTACGCTCGACGAGCTGGAAGCTCTGCGTCGTCGCTGAACCATCCGGTAGATCTGGGAACGCGGGAAAGAGGGCGCGTTTCTAATTAGTAAGCCGATTGAGAGACCGGCGGCCCGATCAGCAAGATCACGGGAGACGGACCGACATCGGTGCTCGAAAGCCGATCGAGTGTCGTGATATGGACGTGCTCGCTGGGGGTGGAGGCGCGGGAGACTGCAGTGCATGGCGTTTCCGGAGCGATGCCCGAAGAGATGAGGTCCTGCGCGAGAGTCTCGAAATTGCGCCCCGGCATGTAGATCACTAATGTGGCTTCATCAGGAAAGGCGCCTGACCAGTTTGGTGTCAGCGATACCTTTCCGGCGGCGTGATGCGCCGTCGCCAGAATCAGCTTCGAAGCACGGCTGCGATCGGTGAGCGGCGTCCGCAGGTTGGCAGCGACTGCGAAGGCCGTCGTGATTCCAGGAACAATCTCAAAGGGAATGGAGTACTCACGCAGAAAACCGATCTCTTCGGCGGCCCGGCCAAAGATAAGCGGATCGCCGGACTTGAGCCGAATGACAGAACGGTCTGCCTTGGAGTGCTCGAGCATGAGCTGGTGAATTCCCGCCTGCGTAATACGCGGCTGCCCGCATCGTTTGCCAACAGGAATGATATCCGCTGTCGGGCTGGCGAGATTGAGAACCTCATCGCTCACGAGATCATCCGGCAGGATGACATCGGCAGTTTTGAGCAGGTGAGCAGCGCGTAACGTCAGCAGCGCAGGATTGCCCGGACCTGCGCCGACGAGATAGACATAGCCAGATTCAGCGTCAGGAATCGAGATCACGCCTTCTCCGCGGTTTGAGTGTTAGTCAGGGCGTGTTCCCGCGCCAGCAGGCGGGAAGGACACTGATCGTAGGCGCAGACCTGACGCTGGGCCAGCTCATGTAGCAGAAGCCGGCGAGACTCGTTCAGCGGCTCGGCAGCAACAACCTCACGGCGCAGATTGCCGAGATCGGTAAGCCACTCGCCAAGGTCCAGCGGCAGCTGCTCGTTCAACTCTTTCCGGAGTTGCTGGGCGAGCGCGGGAGAGTTTCCGGCAGTCGAGATGGCGATCTGCAGGTCGCCACGCCGGACGATCGAAGGGAAGTAGAAGTCGCAGAAGGGCGGATCGTCGACCGCATTACACAGAACCCCGCTGGCGGTTGCCTCAGCGAAGACAGCGCGATTGACAGCCGGATCGTTTGTAGCGGCAACGACAAGAAACGATTCCGCAAGATCGCCCGTCTGGTACCGGCGCTTGCGCAGGGTCAGATCTCCGGAGGCTGCCTGTTCGGCGATTCGGTCGCTGACCTCAGGAGCAATGACGGTGACGGCAGCATCGGCGGCGCGAAGAGAATCGATCTTGGACTCAGCCAGGTGTCCAGCGCCGATGACGAGCGCACGACGGCCAGTCAGTTTGAGAAAGAGAGGGAAGAGGGACATTCAAAGCTCCTTCTCCATGATAGAGCTTTCGGTCGAGAGGTTTGTCCCCCAGCCATCGATTTTGCGCGGGCTCTTCAAGGAGCGGAAGATAGTGCAGGATTCCATCTTTGAATTTTCGTTTTACGGGATCAGCGGTTTTCCCGGGAGCTCTTCGGCGGGGCTTCCCATACGAACAGGAACTCTTTGTTGCTCGATGTTGCGAGATTGAGGTTATTCTGCCTGCCTGCTCTGCTCAGTGCTGCCCGAATATTCTCCTTCGAGTCGGGAAGCTCTGCGAGCGGAATCTTCAGGGCCGAGCCCGGGGGAAGCTCTGTGATATCGCTAAGAAGCTGCCGGATGATCTCTTTGTGCTTTCCCTCTCTTCCTCTGGGAATATCATCCTGCAGAATACGTTCGAACCTCATGGGTTTTTTTATCTCTTTAACTTCTTCATAGTCGCCCATAGTGTCCTCCGTTTGCGGTACCTGCGAAAAGCCAACCTCCTGACTGACGTAGCGTAAAACTAACGCTAACGTATGGTTAATTTGATGCCAAGTTGCCACTACATGTTTTAGGTGTAAAGTTGACGTGTAAATGATTGATTCAAAATAGGTAGCAGGTTTTATTTCAATAATGATACTCTGCCGTCAGGGGTTGCCTGATGACAAAAATACTTCATACGGAAGTAGTGCCGATCGAAGAGGCAAAGCGCGAGGATTCAGGCCTGGCAAGACTGGATGTCTTGGTAGTGGATGATGAGCAGACAATCGCCGATACTCTGTCCGTGATCCTCTCACGGTCGGGATTTTCCGTGCGAACGGCGTATGACGGTAAGGGTGCCTTTGAGATTGCCATGCAGAATCCTCCCCGTCTTGTGATCAGCGATGTCGTGATGCCAGAAATGACTGGCGTCGAACTGGCCATCGCCCTCAAGAGTTCGATTCCCGAATGCCAGATTCTGTTGTTTTCCGGACAGGCGGCAACAGCTGACCTTCTGGAGCAAGCTCGGGCCCAGGGACACGACTTTGCCATCGTCAGTAAGCCAATTCACCCTAAAGATCTGATTCGAAGGATCTCCGAATACCTCCAGGTAGAAAAGCCATTGACTCTGCGGTAAAGCGGAATTCTGCCGGAGAGCCTTCTGAAGTCGCGACGTCAAGGCGGATTTCCCATCGATTAGAAGAACAAGGCCGCGTTCGCTGAAAAGCAAACGCGGTCTTGTTTGTAGGGAATCGGTTATTCTGCCGGCGCGAGGCGGGCGGCGCCAACGGGAGGCGCATCCCGTTCGACTGGCGTAAGAACCTCACCGGCAAGCTGTGCGCGCAGGGTGCTGTCGTCGGTACGGTCGAAGTAACTGCGCAGATCCTCACCGGGAGTACGAGCTTCAAGATACGCGTTCAGCAGGCGTTCGATTGCGTCCGGCACGTCTGTCGCCGCCGCGCGATAGCCCAACTGCCGTGCGGTACGGGCATACTTGCCCACGGAGCCACCGACGCAGAAGAAGAAGGCGTCGACCATCTGGCCGTCCTTCTTGATCTTCTTGCCCTCCAGGCCAATATCTGCGATCCAGTGCTGTCCGCAGGAGTTGGTGCAACCCGTGATGTGGAGGCGAATCTGTTGATCGAAGCCAGGCAGGCGATCCTCCAGCTCAGCGACCAACCACTTGTTGAAACCCTTGGTCTCTGCAATGGCCAGCTTGCAGAACTCCGTCCCGGTGCAGGCGATCGCTCCACGCCAGAAGGGCGAGACGTCGACGTTGAAGCCGAGCGAATTCAACTCAACGACCAGAGCAGCGGTTTCGCGGTTGGGTACGTTGACGATCAGGATGTTCTGTCCGATCGTCGTGCGCAGATTGCCGTCACCATACTTTTCGGCTAGCTCAGCCAGCTTCAGAAGCTGATCGCCGGAGACACGGCCGTTGAGAACGCTGGCTCCTACCGTGGACAGACCGGGCTGACGCTGAGGAGTGATACCGATATGGTCGCGGTAGATGTCGGCAGGAATCTCTTCCATGCTGACCGGACTGGGATCGAGCTTGTACCCCAGCTTTTCTTCGAGAGCTTCAAGGAAAGACTCGGCGGTCCAGCCAAACTTCATGAAGAGGTATTTGATGCGGGCGCGGGTACGGTTCTCGCGAAGGATTCCTGCATCCCGGAAGACTTCGGCGGTGGCCGTGGCTACCGCAAGTGCCTGGTCCTGGCGGACGAAGGCCGGGATGCGCACGGCAATGTTTGGCTCATTGGACAGGCCTCCACCCACGCGTAGGGTAAAGCCGATCTCCTCTTTGCCGTCGACGGTGCGCTTGATGGCGGTGAGGGCAGCGTCGTTGATCTCTGGGAAGCTGCACCAGACCGGGCATCCGGAGACGGTGAACTTGAACTTGCGGGGAAGATTGACAAAATCGGTGTTGCCGTTGAGCCTGTGCGCGATCTCGATGGCGAGAGGGCTGGCATCGATAAGTTCGTGACCATCCAGACCGGCCAGGGGGCATCCGGTAACGTTACGGACGACGTCGCCGCAGGCGCCCTTGGTGCTGAGTCCGACGGCGTTGAGGGCGTCGACGACTTCGATCAAGTCCTGAATGGTGAGCCAGTGAAGCTGAATGTTCTGCCGGGTCGTAATGTCGGCAAGGTTGTTGGCGTACTTTTTGGTTACTTCGCCGATAACGCGAGCCTGAGCGCTGGTCAGGATTCCATTGGGCAGCGCAATCCGCATCATGAAGTATTCGGTGGCCTTGCCTTCGCCGCCGCTTCCGCCGGTCACTCCCTTTCCATCGCCCTGGCTGTAGACCCCCCACCAGCGGAAGTACAAGGCCCAGTCGGAAGGAATCGAATCCCAACCCTGACGAGCAAACTCGCGTACTTCCTCCCATGCTTCCCAGGGATTTTTAGCGAGCTTAAGTCGTTCCGTTTTCTGGGCTTTGGTCTCTTTGACGGCGGCTGGGGCCGGAGTGGTGGACATTGATAGAATCCTTTGGCTTGGAATTGCGGCGGTAATAAAAATCCCACTCGCTGGAGTGGGCGTTGGCGACTTGCCTGAGGGTCGCAGATCGGAAGGACCTACGAAGCAGGGCAGAGACGACAGCGCACCCGTTCGCAACAACACATGCGACAGGAGGAGAGAAGCTGGATGCGGTCGAAAGCCATGCTTAAAGTATGGCGGTATGGAAGGTAAGAGTCAAGGGAGGACTCGGAGTTTCCAGCAGGATTTGCATACAAATGACTTTGATTTCAGAGGTTTTGGAGATTTCGCCCTTCCAGGGAGTTCCTGCTGCGAAAGTACTACTCCGCAGCAGACAGGGACTGTTTATGGCGGACGTCGGAGCCGCGCACCCAGAAGATCACATCTTCGGCGATATTCGTGGCGTGATCCGCGGATCGCTCCAGATTCCGGGAGACGATGATGGCGTTGAGTGCCTGTGCGCTGATCTCGGGCTGCTGCTGCATCAGCTGAACCATCTCGGCCTGAACGTCCCGGTTCATGTCATCCACTTCATCGTCCATGGCGAGGACCTTCTCCGCGAGCCTGGCGTCGGCCTCCAGAAGAGCCTGAAGCGCAGTACGGATCATGATGCCCACCTTTTCGCCCATATCGGGAATGTCGATAGGGAGCTCGATCAAAGGGACGTCCGTAAGCGATTGCACCCGTTGAGCGATATTGGAAGCCTGATCGCCGATACGCTCAAGGTCGCCGTTGATTTTGATGACGGCAAGAATGAAGCGAAGGTCGATCGCCATGGGCTGCTCCTTCGCCAGCAGATCGTAGGCCAGCTCATCTACGTCGCGCTCAGCGGCATTGATAGCTTCTTCGATCTCCTTCACGTGCTCGCAGAGGCTGACATTGCGGGTCAGATAGGACTCCAGCGCAAGCGAGAGGGCCTGCTGGGAGAGGGCCGCCATGGCGAGAAGCTTGTCCTTGAGCGCGGCAAGCTGCTGATGAAAGTTGATGCGCGGCATGGAGCAAACACCCCTTCTAGTTCACGATCCTTCTATTGTGCGGCAGACACAGCTCTGTCGTTATGAATTTGTGATGCCCTGATGTCGAAATGGGTACATCTGGCTGCTGGAGGCGGAAGCCGCTCAATAAAGCAGGTATTGCGCTCGGCGTTGACGGAAGGCATCAAGATCTTTCTCCCAGGTCTTCGCGATAGCGCGTGGATCCTCATGGTTCTGGATAGAGAGAACCGTGTTGATGCTGACCAGAAGCGTATTGAGCCGCTTGATGTTGAACTGCTGCGGATAGGCGCTATAAATCGCAGAGATCAGCTCGATTCCAAGCTCGGGCGCATCCAGCAGGTTTCGGTTGGTAAGGATGATGTGGACCGCTGGCAGTGTCTGGCCGTGGTACATGGAATGGAAAGAGTCGTCTGCGATGGTCACGGTGCTGGCGCTGAAGCTGACACCCGGGATATTGCGGGCGTTCAGAGCGGTTGCGAGAGCCGGCGCGTCGAAGAAGGGTGCGGCGATGTTCTGGAAGGGCATCGGGGTGCCGCGGCCTACGGAGACGTTGGTGAACTGCAGAAGTTCAACCCCCGGATAGAGCACAGCCGACTCGACGCTGCGAAGATTGGGAGATGGATTGATCCATGGCAGGCCAGTCTGGTCGTAGTACATGTTGCGCTGCCAGTTCTGCAGCGGAACCACGGTTACCTGAGCGTTGAGCGGAACCTGTACGTTGGGGGAGCTTCCGCCGGGAATGCGACGTTCGCCGTTGATGTAGCGTGAAAGCTCACCGAGCGTCATGCCATGACGAATGGGGAGAGGCATGTAGTTGGTGTAGGAGGTCTTGCCCTCGTCAGACACGGGACCTTGAACCTTTTCGCCGCCGATCAGGTCGGGACGGTCCAGAACGATGATCTCGAGCGGATGGCCGAGTTTTTTCTCGGCTGCCGCAGCTTCGATGAAGTATCCGGTCTGCGCTTCGTAGGTGTAGAACCGGACGCCTGCATCCTGCAGATCGACGACAACGGCGTCGAGGTCTTTGAGCTGGTCGTGAGTAGGATGACGCGACTCGGGCGTTTTGCCGTACAGCGAGGTGACATGAATGTGAGTCGTGGGGTCTACTTCACCGGAGATTCCGGATTCATCTTTCGCCCCAAAGAGCCCATGCTCGGGGGAGAAGAGAGCAGTGACCTCGAGGCCGGGAACGTCCTTCGGAGCTTCGGTCGCGAGCAGGTCGACGGTGCGATGGCCATGCGCATCTACCCCGGTCTGGTTGGTAAGGATGCCAATCCGGAGACGGTTATTATGCCGATGTGCGGCTTCGGCCAGAGCAGCGTAGTGGGTGGATTCAAGAACGTCGAGGCCGGTGAGCACCCTCGCCACGGGCTGGCTGCCATAAAGGCGGAGCGCCTGGGCAGCGGCGGTTGCGACCTCTCCGCGAAGCACGGAGACGGATCCGTGGCCCCGAGGATGGACGGCATTGGTCAGCAAAACGACGTAGGTATTTGAGCCGGGGTCCATCCACAGCGTCGTCCCGGTGAAGCCGGTGTGACCGAAGGAGCCGATGGGGAAGACCGATCCGCGTGGACGTGAGAAGGCGGTATTGATGTCCCATCCGAAGCCGCGCGTAGCCAAACCCTTGGTGACTTTGCCGTCGGGAGTGAAGACCGTCGCTCCATCCTGAGCGGTGGCAGGTTGCTGCGGGGTGGTCATCAGCTTAAGGGTCGACTGCTTAACCGGAAAAGGCCCCTTGTTATAGAGAAGCTTTTCGAGCAGAGCGCCCGCATAGAGCGAGACATCGTGCGCCGTGGAGAAGACTCCGGCGTGCCCGGCGACTCCGCCCATGCGGCGCGTGGTGGGGTCGTGGACCGTGCCGCGAAGGAGATGGTCGAAGTCGGGATTGGCGGAGGGGTTGTCTTTGAGTTCGTCGTCGTGAGCGGTAGGAGCGGTGCGCTCGATGATGGCGGTATTCCAGCTGCCGGTCGGGCAGTGCTCAGGGGCGGCGGATTTGGTTGAGCCGTCCAGCTCGATGTCGGATCCGGAGACGGTATGCGGTCCGCAAGCCTTGGCGAAGGGATGATAAGAGGTGTCGATCATCTTCAGGGGCTTGAAGATGTGCTGCTCGACATAGACGTCCTCCGGCTGGCCGCTCAGCTTTTCAACAAGGAAGCCGAGCGTAATGAAATTGATGTCCGAGTAGACGAATTTAGTGCCGGGAGGATTGTCGAGCGGCGATGCCATGGCGCGGCGGAATCCTTCAGCCTTATCGGGTGCGGCGAGCCCCCAGGAATCCTTAGTCGAGACATCGGGCGGAAGGCCGGAGTAGTGGGTCAGCAACTCGCGGATGGTGACGTTCTGTTTGCCGTTCGCGGCGAACTCGGGGAGGTATTTGGCAACAGGATCGTCAAACTGGTACTTACCCTCGTCGTAGAGCTGCATCATCGCAGTTGCGGTAGCAAGGCATTTGGTCAGCGAGGCCATGTCGAAGATGGTGTCTTCGGTCATTGGCTCGGCTGTGGTTGAGCCGTTGGGACTCAGCTCCCCGGCGACTTTGCGGTTGCCGTATGCCTTGTGGAAGACGACTTTTCCATCGTGCCCTACCACGATGACTGCCCCGGGAAGTTTTTGCTGGGCGATGGCGTTATCCGTCAGGATGGAGATGGCGCTGAAGTCAGCGGCGGAACCGTCGCCCGCGGTGCGGCTGGCCGCGGCCGTGTGTCTCGGCGGTCCTGATCCTGCAAAGGCCTGATTGGGGCAACAGAGTGCTGCGACGAAAACTATGGCTGCGGCAACGGTCGCCTTGGCTGCGGTGTTTGGCTTACGAAGCATCTTGCTGGCGAGATATCCGGTCACGAAGGTAATGATGGCTCCTATAAAGACGTACCAGGTCCAGGCGACTCGAGGCAGGGTTGTGGCTCCGAAGAGCGGCAGGCTGGTGAAGTGAATCGGCGCGGGCTGCAGCCAAAGGGCGATATTGGATGCGAAGCCGAGGACCATACCGATGATGGCTCCTCCTTCCGTGGCTTTGCGAGTCAGAGTGCCAAGCAGGAAGACTCCGAGCAGGGCGCCGTAGGCGACGGAGGCGATGGAGAGTCCAATCTCGACGACGTGACCCTTGCCGCCTGCATGGATGCTGTAGACCGCGATCGCAAAGAGCACAAACGCCCATACGACGGTTGAGGATCGGGAGATCATCATGCGCTCGCGCTCATCCGCCTCCGGTCTCCAGTGCATGTAAAAGTCGACGACTGTGGTCGAGGAGAGGGAATTGAGAGCGGCGGAGAGGTTTGACATGGCAGCAGCCAGAATAGCCGCGATAAGCAGACCGGCGACTCCGATCGGCATCTCGCGCACGATGAAGGAAGGGAAGAGGCGATCGGGAGCGAGATTGGCGGCGGGCGAGCCGCCGTAGAAGACCCATAGTCCTGCGCCGATCAGAAGGAACAGGGTGAACTGAACGAAGATCACGACCCCTGAGGAGAGCAGGGCGAGCCGGGATTCTCCAAGGTTTTTGGCGGCGAGCAGGCGCTGCACCATCAACTGCTCGGTACCGTGCGAGGCCATGGTGAGGAAGGTTCCACCGATGACACCAGCCCAGAAGGTGTAGGTCTGGCTGAGACTAATGGCGAAATCGAAGAGCCGGAACTTGCCGGCCGCCGAGGCGAGGGTATGGATATGGTGCCAGCCTCCGGGAACGTGGGTCCCGAGGGTGGCAATGGCGACGAGCGTCCCGGCGATGTAGAGAATCATCTGGACAACATCGGTCCAGATAACAGCCGTCATGCCGCCTTCGAAGGTGTAGAGCAGGGTCAGGGCCGAGATAATGGCGATGGAGAGCACGTCTCCCGTGCCAATGGCGATGGCTACAACGATGGAGACTGCGAAGACTCGAACACCCTCGGCGGCAGCGCGGGTGAGAAGAAACAATCCGGCGGTCATCTTATGAAGTGCACTGCCGAAGCGACGGTCGATAAGTTGATAGGCCGTCAGCATCTCGCCCTGGAAGTAGCGGGGCAGGAAGATCACGGCAACGACGACGCGCCCGATCATATATCCGATGATGATCTGCAGAAAGCCGAAGTCGCCGGTAAAGGCTACGCCGGGAACGCTGATAATCGTGAGGGTGCTGGTCTCGGCAGAGACGATTGAGAGCGCAATCGCCCACCAGGGAACAGTACGATCGGCGAGGAAGTAACTCTTGAGCGTGCGTGCAGTGGCGCCTTTTCCCTCGCGAAAGCGCAGCCCGAAGAGTGTGATCCCCGCCAGATACACAGCAATCAGAACCAAGTCGAAGACGTGCAGATGTGATGCAGAGACAACAGCTGACATGTCAGCGAGTTTATAGCGAAAGGCCAACAAATGGCTGAAGAAAACCGCTAAAGTAAATCGCCCGAGTCGCAGCTTTCGCTGCCGGACCTGATCCTGCGGCGGTTCGTTCGAGAAGGATTACAGTAGGAGGGCGAAGGAACCTATTGAACCAATCTTCCGCTCAACATGGTGCCCTCGAGCTCGCCTGTCTGATTGAAGATATTGAAGTTTGCCGGTTTGCCCGACTGGATGCCATCGATAGTGTCGCCGAGACCAAGCAGGATGGCCGGATTGTTCGACGCGAGCCGAACCGCAACGTCCAGGGGGGCGCCGGTGAAGCGCTGCAGATTGGCGACAGCGCGATCGAGGGTAAGAACGCTTCCGGCAAGCGTTTGTTTGCCTCGCGCAAGGTCATCTGCGGCGAGGGCGCGTCCGTCGGCAACGTGTACCTTGAAGGTGCCAAGGGTGTACTCGCCGTCCGGCATCCCGGCGGCGGCCATGCTGTCGGTAACCAGGATTCCATGATGCGGGCCCTTGGCTTTGAGCCAGAGTCGCACCAACTCCGGCGCGACATGGACCCCATCGCAGATCAGCTCGGCATAGAGAGCATCTTCGTCCAGCGCGACGCCCAATACGCCCGGCTCTCGATGATCGAGTGGACGCATCGCGTTAAAGGTGTGGGTGGCGCTGCGTGCTCCAGCCTCGATTCCAGCACGAGCCTCAGCGGCGGTGGCGTTGCTATGACCGATGCTGACCCGCACTCCCTGCTGAGCGCAGTGATGGATGAGATCGAGGGCGCCCGGTATCTCTGGAGCGATCGTGATAAGGCGAATGTGTCCGGCAGCTGCCTGCTGAAAACGGTCGAAGAGCCCAATGTCCGGGGGAAGAATCTGCGCTGGGGGATGAACGCCGCGCTTCGCGTGCGAGATGAAAGGGCCTTCCAGGTGAATTCCTACGGGCCGCGCGTGCTTCGCGTCCCAGTCGGAACCAGAGCTTCGCTCGATCTCTTTGGCAATGCCCTCCAGTGAGGTCAGGGTCCTGTCGACCGATGCCGTCACCGTGGTCGGCAGATAGTGACCGACCCCGTGACTTGCGAGAAAACCGCCGAGCTTGCGGAAGACCTCCGGCGTAGCCTCCATGAAGTCGTGCCCCGCGCCACCGTGGGTATGGATGTCGAAGAAGGTTGCGGCCAATGTGTTAGTCGCCGTCTTAGGGGCGGAGTCGGGCTCGATCTTGGTGATAATGCCGTCTGCAGAGATGGTAACGGTGGGATGCTGGATGGTCTGGGAGGCGGTGACGAGGGAACGAGCTTGCAGAGTCTGAGGCATCAGGGTCTAGTCTAGGCCCCCGTTGAGGGAAAACAAAAACGTTGTGGGGGTCCAGGGAATTCGTTGAGGAAGATTCATTCGAATTATAGAGGATGCCTACAGGTTGCCAACTTACGTACATCCCTTTTCGTAGGCAAGTGTTCCTACGGCACTGTTTGTGGTGCGACACGGTGCTTAGAAATAGCTCGTACAGACAGAGAAATTCTGTAAAAAGCGCCTTTGCTCTAAGCTACAACTAAATACGCATTCGGTGTAGGATTCAATGTCGAAGACTGATGGGTCAAACTTGCGAAAGCAAAATAACGGGGAACGGATGATCTCTAGAAGGAAATTTATCGACACGCTTGCAATGGGAACCGCTGCTGTAGCGGTTAGTTCAACTGCAAAGAGTTATGGACAGATCCTTGGTTCAAACGAACGGGTTAATTTCGCCGTGATCGGACTTAACGGGCGAGCCGGAGCTCATCTCCGTTCGCTGAAGGCGAACGAGAAAAATGCAAAGATCACTCATGTCTGCGACGTGGAAAGCAACATATTGCAGAGATTTTGCGGCAAGGCAGAAAAGACGCTTGGTTACACCCCCGCCTCCGACAAGGACTTCCGCAAAATTCTCTCTTCCAGAGACATCGACGCTATCACAATAGCGACGCCGGATCATTGGCATACCCCAATGGCCATTGCGGGACTTCACGCAGGCAAACATGTCTATGTAGAGAAGCCCTGCAGCCATAACCCGGCGGAGGGAGCGCTTCTTGTTCAGGCCCAGCGTAAATATGGAAAGCATGTGCAGATGGGCACGCAACGCCGTTCTTCACAGCTTTATATCGACATTATCAGCAAGATTCATGGCGGCCTGGTGGGAAATCCTTATTACGCAAGGGCCTGGTACAGCAATACTCGCAAGTCGATTGGAATCGGCAAAGTTGCTCCAGTACCGGCAACGCTGGACTGGGATCTATGGCAGGGCCCTGCGCCTCGTCAGGCATATAAGGACAACGTCCAACCCTATAACTGGCATTGGTTCAAAACGTGGGGTACCGGCGAGGCTCTGAACAACGGCACTCACGAGGTCGATGTCTGCCGCTGGGCTCTCGGGGTTGACCTGCCGAAGCGCGTTACGGCATCTGGCGGACGGTACCAGTTCAAAGACGACTGGCAGTTTTATGACACGCTCGTGACCAGCTTTGACTACGGCGACAAGCTCATATCGTGGGAGAGCAAGAGCTGCAATGGAACGAAGATGTATGGCCGTGATCGCGGCGTCGTGATCGTGGGTACTACCGGAAGTATCGTCCTCGATGAAGGGGGCTATGAGATCTACGATCTGAATGGGAAGAAGACCAGCGAGTATTCGGCGGGAAAGGCGTCTCAGTCGGCGGACCTTACCGGTGCGGACAATATGACAGACCTCCATTTCGCTAACTTTATTGCTGCAATTCAAAAAGGCGAAAAGCTCAACCAGCCGATTGAGTCTGGCAATATCTCCGTAACGATGCTTCAGCTGTCAAACATCGCATGGGAGGTCGAGCGCGAGCTGAAGCTGGAGCAGGGCACCGGTCACGTTCTAAACGACAAGGAAGCGATGACGTTTTGGGGACGAGAGTACGAAAAAGGCTGGGCTCCTCAGCTGTAAGTTATGTCCTGCGATGACCCCATCGCCCGATGGGGCGCCTCTTTCGAAAGGCAGAATTCCAAGGTTGCAGAATCACATTCCTTCCCACTTCCTGAAACGGAGTGGGAAGGAAAAGATTGTGCAATGATGCCAGTATTATCTCGGGCGATTTCAGATTCAGACATGACATCTGTGGATACGCCTTAGCGGTATATCCACAGATAGACCTGTTTCCGTGTGTGTCATCCTGAGCGGAGCGCGTCAGCGCGGAGTCGAAGGATCTGCGGTGCGGAATGGTTGGCGGGCCAGCAGACCGCAGATCCTTCGACTGCGCTTCCCGCGATAAGACCGCGCGAAGCTTCGCTCAGGATGACACCTTCCTGGAGAAGGCCAGAAGTGGGTGCTTCCCAATCGACTGCCATCGTGCATTTTCGGGTGACCGTGATCGGATTCCAGGTATGTGTTGATATGCCGTTAGTGGCTGGCGACGGCAGGAGCAGGAATTCCCACCTCTGCCGCCGGTGGAATGGTTTGCGAGTTGGCCCATTGCCTCTGCGCTGTGCGCATACGGTCGATGCGTCCAAGCCACATCTGGATGGTGAAGTCGTATCGCTCCAGGTTATTGCGCAGGAAGTAGGGCCTGTAGCTCTTGAGCCATGCCTGCTCGTAGAGGTCGCGCAACAGGGAGTAGTTGTTGCGAAGGTCCTGCAGCCGGCCATTGACAGCGTTGATGGAATTCAGCTCGCGGGAGACCTCGCTGCGGTCGTCGGGATTTTTGGAGGTCTGAAGAGCGTAAGCATGCGCATAGCTGTCTGCAATCTCATCGGAGATCTGAAACTTCAGGCCGATGAGGTCCATGCGGCGGGCGCCCAGTTCCAACACATCCAGAGCGTCGGTTTCGCGCAAGTGCGGATTGGCAGCGCGGGCCTCATAGACCAGGATCAGTGCGCGTTCGGCGTGCAGACGTAACGCAGAGAGGATCGGACGGATCTGGCCGGCGATCCTCTGACCGTCCGCATTCCACGGATCCTGCCAGAAGACGAGGTCCTGTCCGTCGGTCTTATAGTCGGAGTCCTTGAGGAGCTGGTGGGCGGCCATCAGCTCTTTCTGAGCCTCGTCGATCTTGCCGGTAGCATCACCGTGGAAGCTCTGGCCGAAGCTGGACTGGAAGCCGGAGATAGAAGCCTCGCCCTGGTGCCACGCAGCCTCGGCGCCAAAGAGGACGCCGTACCAGTCGGCATTGGCGAGCGCCTCACCGTCGTCGTTCCAAATGGTGTTGAGCTGGCCCGTGGCCCCAAGACGCTGGCCGTCAGCCGTGAACCGCTGGATGTTGGCCAGTCCGTTGTTCCAGTTGGGATAGACGCGAGACCAGTTGTTGATGCCGGGAGCGACCCAGGTCTCGAAGCCTGCGTCGGTGAACGGCTTAATGTAAGGAACAAAGGTGGGATGGGGGGTGTACTCCCAGGGAACGGCGATGGTCGCCTTTTTAAAGGAATCGGGAAGCTGCTTGAGGAGTTGAGGCTCCTTATAGGCGATGTCGCCCCAGAAGAGAAGCTTGCGGTGGAGCGGCTGAAGGTCGGCTACGATCTTCTGAAGGAAATCGAGGTAGACCGTGCCGAGTCCTTTTGCGTCGACCTCGGCTTTGGTCTGTCCTTTGCCGAGTTCCACGGTCTCGTCGGCCCCGAGGTGAAGGAAGGGCCCGGGATAGACCTGGGCCAGCTCGTTGAACATGTCGTGTGTCAGCTTCTGGGCCTCCGGCTGGCCAGGGGCGAGAACCTGCCCATGGGGCGTCTCGGCGATGGGAGCGTACTTCTCCCAATTCAGCAGGTAATGGAGATGGCCGAAGGCCTCCTGCTCCGGAATGACAGTAATGTGGTACTTCGCGGCATATGCTACCAGCTCACGGGCCTGGTCCTGGGTCAGGGCTGCTCCAGGAGGCGCCATGAGGGGATGGCCGGTGTACTGCATGGTGTGCTCGAAGTACGGCGAATAGATGTTGACCTTGTACGCAGCCAGCAGACGGATCTGCTTCTTCTGAAATTCGAAGGTGGGAAAGGGGCCGCGAGAGAGGTCGTCGCTGAGTCCGCGGTACTGCATGGCCGGCCAGTCTCGGATGGTGGCAGTGTGGAGCGTGGCGTCCGGACCGTAACCGGTAATCAGCTGTTTGGTGGTTTGCAGTGCGTAGAAGATTCCCGAGCTGCTGGCCGCAGTTATGGCAAGCCCCTTCCCGTCGGGAATGATGGCGTAACCCTCTGCCTTCATTGGGGCAGGGAAGTCGGCCAGGGGCTTTTTGCCCGGGGTGGCATCGGTCAGGATGGACTTCGAGATCGGGGAACCGTAGCGCACGACAAGAATGTTGACCGGCGACGTGTTGCTGACGGCGATGCCCTGGGAGGCAATGTAACCCTTGAGATCGTCGATGGCGAAGGAATCTTCCGGCGAGCAGGGAGAGGCACAGGTGATCTGGATCCCCTGGGAGAGTGGCTGGACCGTTCCGGGCTGAGCTTCGCGTGGAACGGGGATCAACTTTAGCGGTGACTGGGCCGCGACGGACACACTCAAGGCAGTGAACAGCAGGGGGAGAGCCGGAAAAAATCGCATGCCGATAACGGTAAATCAGTTATGGGATATGGGACAGCAGAGGAGGGTGGGCGAAGGTGCGAACATCGGCCTCCCTCATGCTCCCTTTCCTTGATTGATGCCTGTCTGCTCGTGTTAACAAATCGTGAATTATTCCTGTATTCACACTGCTCTGGAACGATGGCGATAACGGTAGCTGGAAAGAGCAGCGCAGTTACGAACCAAATCTTCAAAGAGTTCGGGCTCCCTATCTCTGTCATTTCCGCGACTGAAAAACATTTGCGAGGAACCATGACGAACCAACTGCGAGCTGCCCTTGCGGCGGTGCTGGTCCTGAGTACAGCATCGGTGCAGGCGCAAACGGGACCTTCTGCCAGGACGACAAAACGGGCAGTTCGAAAGAAGTCGGAGAGCAGTCTGGAGCGGACTCTGCGTGAGCTTCGTGAACAGATGCAGGCTCAGCAGCAACAGATCGATGACCTGAAGCGCCAGCTGCAGGATAAGGATGAGAAGCTGACCTCAACATCGCAGGACGCACAGGCGGCGAGTGCCTCTGCCAGTGCGGCAGCAACGCAGGCCCAGCAGGCGCTCACGGCAATCCAGTCCAATCATGAGGAGATGCAGACGCTCTCGAGTTCGGTTTCGGACCTGAAGATCGCAAGCGTGGGGATGGCCCAGACGCTTAGCGATACAAAGAGAGACATCTCGACGGCATTGGAGTCGCCGTTGACAATCCATTACAAGGGCGTACGAATTACGCCGATTGCGTACTTTGCATTTGAAACGGTCGATCGGTCGAAGTCGATTAATTCCGACATCAACACACCGTTCAATTCCACTCCTTACAGTGGTGCGGCAGAGGCGAACACGAGCGAGCTGAACTTCTCCGGCCGCCAGAGCCGTGTGGGCGCATTGTTCGAGGGCAACACGGGATCCCTTAAGCTATCGGGATATGTCGAGGCGGACTTCCTGTCCGCCGGCGCAACTTCGAACGAGAATCAGAGCAACAGCTATACGCTTCGTCAACGGCAGATCTGGGGACAGGCTGCTACACAGGGTGGCTTCGCTGTGACCGGCGGTCAGATGTGGTCGCTTGTAACGGAGACGAAGAAGAGCACGGATAATCGGACGGAGAATACGCCGATGAACGTCGACGCACAGTATAACGTCGGTTTCAGCTGGTCCCGTCAGGCAGCAATCCGTTTCCAGAAGAGGTTTGCGAATAATCTCACTCTGGCCGGATCTTTGGAAGAGGCGCAGAACATCTTTTCAGCGACGAATGCTAACCAGAATTTCTTCTTCGGATCGGCTGGCGTGGGTGGCGGACTTTTCAATGCGGGTGCAAACTATTCCAACAACGTGGCTCCTGATTTGATTGTTAAGGCTACCTATGACGGTTTTCACGGCCATTATGAGGCCGGCGGACTGGTTCGATGGTTCCGTGACCGTTACTATCCGATTGGACCGGATGGGAAGGTACAGGCGGCAGGAGCTCAGAATGACACCAAGACCGCAGGTGGATTCTTTGTGAACGGGCGCGTCGCGGCAACCAAATATGCCGATATTGGCGCTCACTTCCTGGGCGGGACGGGCGTAGGCCGTTATGGCAGCTCAACCCTTCCGGATACGACAATTCATCCGGATGGAACGCTGGCCCCCATCAAGAATTATCAGGGCCTGTTCTCAGTAGAGCTGCATCCAACCAAGAAGTTGGACCTCTTTGGCTACTACGGTGGAGAGTATGCGCAGCGTACCTACTACATGAGCACACTGCCGGGCTCTGAAGGTAAGTTGATCGGCTATGCTCCCCCGACCTCGTCGAATATGGGCTGCAGTGTCGAGACGATTCCGACGGGAACAAGTGGATACAACCCCGGAGCCCCGGCCAACTGCCTGGGGGCGACGCGACTCGTGAGCGAAGCCACAGGCGGACTCACCTTCCGCGTATACAACAGCCCGCAGTACGGACGGCTACAGTATCAGTTCCAGTACAGCTATTTGCAGCGTACAGCGTGGACCGGCGTCGGAGGAGCTCCGAAGGCTGACAACAATATGTTCTTCACTGGAATGCGTTACTACATTCCATAACCTGAGAGAAGCGGGTAGATGGGAAGAGGGCGTCCCAACGGGACGCCCTCTTCCCATTAAGTAAGCTGCATAAGTTGCAGCCCCTATTCGATTTCAGTCTCAATTGGTCGACCACTTCCAGGCATTTTTGGTAGGCTTCTGGTTGCTGAGATTTGAGACCGAAACGTGACTGCGGCCGGTCGCGGTATAACGAGCTTAATGGTTGGTTTAGAAGAAGTTTTGAGGTGTTTTGAATGCTTGACTCTATGCGGTTATTTCCCCCCGAGCCTGCAGCGCGAAACGTAGCAGAGCGGTTATATGAGACGGTACGCGATCTGCCGATCCTTTCTCCCCACGGGCATACGGATCCGGCCTGGTTTGCGAAGAATGAGCCATTTCCGAATCCGGCTGCCTTGTTTATCCAGCCGGATCATTACATCTTTCGCATGTTGTACTCCCAGGGAATTTCGCTGGAGTCGTTGGGGATTCCACAGGTGGACGGAAAGCAGAAGGCGGACCCGCGAGAGGTGTGGCGGATCTTCGCAAAGAACTACTATCTGTTCCGCGGGACACCGACGCGACTCTGGCTGGATTATTCGTTCAGTACGCTGTTTGACCTGAAGGAACGGTTGAATGCAGACAACGCGGACGAGTATTACGAAACGATCTCCAAGGCGCTGGACACACCTGCGTTCCGGCCGCGCGCTCTGTTCGAAAAATTCCGGATCGAGGTGCTTTCGACGACGGATTCGCCGCTGGATACGCTCGAATACCATAAGGCGATTCGCGAGTCGGGATGGAACGGCAGGGTGTTGCCGACCTTCCGTCCTGATGGAGTGGTCGATGCGGAGTACCTGGGCTTTGTCGAGAATATTGAGAAGCTGGGTGCTATTGCGGGCGAAAATATCGGGACCTTCAAGGGCTACCTGAACGCGCTTAGAAACCGTCGCGCCTTCTTTAAATCGATGGGAGCTACGGCGACTGATCACGGTCACCTGACGGCGAGAACGGCTGATCTGGACAATGCTGCTGCAGAATCGCTGTATCAGAAGGTTCTGTCGGGCAAGTCGACGCCCGAGGAGCAGCAACTCTTCCAGGCGCAGATGCTGACGGAGATGGCGGGTATGTCGGTGGAGGATGGGCTGACCATGCAGCTTCATCCGGGAAGCTTCCGAAACCACAACAAGCTGGTTTATGAGAAGTTCGGGCGTGATAAGGGAGCGGATATTCCTTCTCCTACGGAATACGTTCGCAGTCTGAAGCCGCTGCTGGATAAGTATGGCAACGATTCAAGGCTGACCTTCATCCTGTTTACGCTGGACGAGTCTACTTTTTCGCGCGAACTGGCTCCGCTTGCTGGGCACTATCCAGCCCTGAAGCTGGGGCCGCCGTGGTGGTTCCATGATTCGCCAGAGGGTATGATGCGGTTCCGAGAACTGGCAACGGAGACGGCCGGCTTCTACAATACGGTCGGTTTCAACGACGATACCCGTGCGTTTCTCTCGATCCCATCGCGACACGATGTCGCGCGCAGGATCGATTGCGCGTTCCTGGGGAGGCTGGTGGCGGAGCATCGGCTGGATGAAGATGAGGCTTTTGAGGTGGTGAAAGACCTGACCGTGAACCTGGTTAAGAAGGCTTACAAACTTTAGCCAGACAAATAGATGAAGCAAACAAAGAGCCCGGCTTCCTCCGGGCTCTTTGTTTGCGGGGCATGGGTTTGCACGACCGCTGTTAGGGAAGAACGATTTGCCTTTGACCGCGATAGCGGCTTTTGCTATAACAATGAAAGCGCAGCGCGTTGGTCTGACGACGTGCTCCACAGACACTCCTGAGTAGCTCAATGGCAGAGCATTCGGCTGTTAACCGAAGGGTTGTAGGTTCGAGTCCTACCTCAGGAGCCATCGCCTCATATTTTGTAATAACTTAGGCGAACGTTGGAAGAGAATATACCCAATAATCAAAGTCACTTCTTTTCAGCTCGCCTTTGCGAGTTATAGACCCCACCCCGAGCTTCAGGCACAGGGAGGCTCCTCTGTCCACCCCGGTCGAGATATGAAGTTGGGGTATACCCCAATAACGTGGTTGCTCATCGCATTTGAAACAACTTATATGCGGGACATGCCATGCTAAAGTTCGGCAAGAGCTATCATTGGTTTTCAAGACAGATGACATCGCTCGACTGGCTTTCCAAAAACAAGGAATGGTCTTTCAGCAGTTGGAGCTTCTGTCCTAGCTGCAATAACGGCTGCATCCCCCACTAAATCGAAAGATGATGCAAAACAAGAAGCCGTGATAACGCAGGCTCCCACCATCACTCAAGCACCGGTGGTCAAACGTTGTCACACCCTCAGCCGCCAGCGAACCTCTTCCAGTCAATCCGCAGCAACGACGACCACCCCTATTCGGACTGAACCCGGTCATCGCCGCAAGGAATGTTGGATTCATCCACCCTGATCTATCGGAGGAGGGTACGGCTGGAGTCTGCATCGCGCGTTTTAGGCTTCAAGGCGATCAGCAAGGCTCGATGCAAGAACGCTTTGAAGCTTCGATTGACTTTGTTGAACATCTGGCGGCAAGTGGGATGCCGTATGAGGTTCGAGCAGGGCACATAAACCCGAGGGTAATGGCTCCCGTCGAAACCCTTTGTTTCGATGCATTGGGCTTGAGCTGTTCGCTGTCGATGGCGATGAATCCTCTCTCGAAGAGGCAGATCTGCATCTGAATCAAATAGCTGCGGGACACCATTACAAGTAGCTGGCATGATGGTGCAGATACGCGACATGCAAGGAGGAAAGGGCCGAAAGCGATTGCGTTGGAGCCAATCGAAATGATCTTCAGCGACAGAACGGATGCCGGTCAGAAACTCGCAAGGAAATTGCTGCGATATTCCGGGAGGCAGGATGCGGTCGTTCTGGGAATCCCGCGAGGGGGTGTTCCTGTTGCGTTTGAGATCGCAGAGGCTCTGCATCTGCCGCTGGACGTTTTTCTTTCAAGGAAGCTGAGTGTTCCCGGCCATGAGGAGCTTGCATTTGGCGCCATTTCTGCGGGCGAGGGGCGTTTTCTCGATCAGCATATTGTGCAGACCATGGGAATTACGCAGGAGCAGATTGAAAGCATTACGCAGGACACGAGAAAGAAATTGGAGGAGCGTGCTCAGCTGTACCGGCCCAGCCAGCCGGAGCGCGCGGTGGCTGGGCAGGTTGTCATCCTTGTCGATGATGGTATTGCGACGGGTGCAAGTATCTATGCTGCAGTCCAGGCACTCCGCCAGATGAACCCAAAAGAGATCGTCATTGCCGCCCCGGTAGCTCCGGCTACAACTGTGAACTGGCTTCGAGGAGTTGTGAATGATGTTGCAGTTCTTTATGCTCCCAGTGACTTCTATGCTGTCGGTCAGTTCTATCGCGATTTTCCTCAGACCTCCGACGAGGAAGTAATAAGCCTGTTGCATCGCGCGGAGCAGATAGAAGTGGCAGCAGGGAAAGCTCCAGAGAATCACCCTGAGAAGGCTCGATTGCTTGCCGAGAACGACGAAGAGATTCGCATCAGGGCGGGCGATGTAGTGCTTGAGGGAATCCTGAATATTCCGGAGAATGCGCAGGGCATCGTGCTATTTGCTCATGGAAGCGGAAGCAGTCGGCATAGCCCACGAAATCGCTTTGTGGCCGGGGAACTGCAGTCCAGGAGATTGGCGACCCTGCTGTTTGACATGCTGACACCCGAGGAAGAGATGGTGGATCGCAAGACGGCAGAACTGCGATTCGATATCCCACGGCTGGCGAAACGTCTGATCGAAGTGACTCGATGGATTGCTCAGAATCCGCAGTCGCGAAATCTGACAATCGGCTACTTCGGAGCGAGCACGGGTGCCGCTGCGGCGCTTATAGCTGCAGCGCGACTGCCGGGCATTGTGGCTGCGGTGGTGTCGCGCGGCGGCCGCCCTGATCTTGCAGGAGAGGATCTCAGTAGCGTTCGCGCGGCGACGTTACTGATTGTGGGCGAGCGGGACGAGGCGGTGATCCAGAGGAACCATCAGGCACTGGATCAGTTGGGATGTGAAAACAAGCGTATGGTTCTGGTGCCTGGGGCGACCCACCTGTTTGAAGAGCCAGGCGCCTTGGAGCAGGTTTCAACCGCTGCTGCAGAGTGGCTGGTGCGTTTTCTGAGGCCGAAAAGCAGCTTTACGGGACGCATCATTGAGCCAGAGCAGGGAGCGATAGAAGAAATGTAGCAGACAATTTGAAGCGACTCTGTGATCCGACCCACACGGTGAAGTTGCTTGTAACCGGGGCGAACCAGATTCAGTTTTGATTGCGGCGGAGTTCTTCTGAGAGCAGAATGGCGTCTGCGATCTCGCGCATGGATTTCCTGCGTTGACGGCTCTCGCGATGCATCATCTGATAGGCGTCATCTTCGCTGAGAGAGAGGTCTCGTTGTAATACGCTCTTGGCGCGGTCAACGGCTTTTCGCGTCTCGAGTCTGTTCGCTAGTTGAGAATTTTCCGTTTCCAGGCGTGCGCGTTCGATCTCGGCTCCGACAAGATAACCCAAGGTGGAGAGCAGGCGTACTTCATGGGTGGAGTGCTTGTAAGAGAGCCTGTGTTGCAAGTTGATGACTCCTACGACTCGGTTTGCGCAGATGATGGGGCTGCAGAGCATCGCTTCAAAGTGATCTTCCGGGATGTTTTTGAATGCTTTGAAACGAGGATCGTTGGATGCTCCGGAGGCGAGCGCTACGGGCTGGCGATATTTCGCGACCCAGCCGGTGACACCCTGCCCAATCTGTATCCCGACATGATCGACCAGATCGGCATGAGGATTCTTCGAGGCGCGCATCACCAGGTTGTCGTTTTCGAGGACGTAGATAAAGCAGGAATCGCAGGGAATGACGCCGGAGATAAAAGACACGATACGATCGAGCACAAGGTGCAGGGAATCGGCTGCTGCGATACGGCTGCTGATCTCGTGCAGAAAATCGATCTCCTGCAAACCGTCGCGGAAGCCTGCCATCGTAGGTGTAGAAAGTGCTACGCGGCGCACTGCCTGCGGCGTGTTCTCCTCTTCAGGGACTGCCGTATAGACCCCTTCGATCTTCCGATTTCGTTTTTCAGCCAGCAAACGACTTGCATACTGCGCTGCTTCGTTGACGAGAAATCCCATCTTTGGCCGCGATGGCTCAAAGTCTGGCTGGATGCCATAGTGCGCCAGCTCTTCGGAGGTGGTTGGCCCGATGGACAGAACCACGTTGGACTGCAGACATGCCCTCAGTGAATCGACGACGCCCATCTGTTCCGCGACGTTGAACAGGTGAATGACCTGCACAGCGGTCATGAACAGGATGACGTCGATCATGCCGTTGATGACAGCAGAGACGGCATCTCGCAAAGGCTGCAGGTCTTCCGGAAGTGCCCACTGGTATACAGGAACTTTCAATAGCGTGTCGCAGCAGCCGCTCAGTTCTGCAAGGAACTCGGGGTTGGATGCACCATACTCCTGGATGGCCACTCGCATGCCGGCAAGGTTTTCGCCAAGTGTTTCGCGAATAGCCCGCATCAGCTCCCGCCATGTGCTTGGTTCCTCAGAGATGACATGCACGGGAACCTTAAGCTCTCGGAGTGCGGTGGCTGGCTTTGCTCCTCTTGCAGCGATCTTGACCTTACGAAGAGCTCCAATGAACTCTTCTCGATCAAACTGTTGCTCGACGATGTCGAGCATTGCTCGGACGCCAACCCCTGTGAGAAATACGACGAGGTCAAAATCGCCGCGAAGAAGACCTCGAGCAAACTCCAGTGTCTCCTCGTTTGACTCAAGTCCAACCTCTCGCATGGAGGGTACGACGAAGGCTTCGCCGCCATAGGTGCGGATTAACTTTTCCACCTCCCTGGCCCTACGGGACTCCAGCGAGAGTATACGGAGTCCTTTGAAGCTTGCGTGTGCCACCTTGTTCCTCCATTTTGTTCAATCGCTGGTGTTGTCCCTTGCAGGAGCAGCAATACCTTGCGGAATGTGTTTTAAAGTGGAGATGAATCCGATTGTACTGTGCAGTGAGGACGGCGCAAAATGCGCTGTCCTCACATACGCAGATGCTATCTCAATCAGAAAGTGAGCCGTCCGGTAAGAATAAGATTGTGATTGTAGCTATGGTAATGCGAGGTGGCGATCTGTATGCCTGAGCCGAAGACCAGTCCCAGCCGGCTACCAGGATCTGGACGAAGGCGGATTTTGCTGACTATAACTCCCGGTGTCACAAAGACCTGGCTCCTTCCGTCGTTTGCTCCGCCGCGGAAGTAGCTTGCGTTGGCTTCAATCTCCGGCCAGAAATATTTTCCGAGTTTGTACTGAGCTACGCTATTCCAGAGAATCGTCCGTCCGATGGTGGAGGAAGAACTCGTAGGAAGTACGGCTCCGAGGCCTGATTGCACGGCCAGGTTGCCGAAACCCTTGCCTCCAATGAATGTAGGTGTGACGGTAGAAACCGCGGCGCCGTTCTTATAGCTGCCGGTGGGTACAGAGAATGCCACCTGAACGGCAGTTGAATAGTTTCCACCTTCTGCAGTTGCAAACATACGATATTTGGCCGTTACGGAGAAATCGCTGGTGCCGTCCCGCACTGTCGCGGAGTTGTGTTCAAGATAGGCGGGGAGGTTGATGTCAATCTCTGTGCGTGCGAAGGGAATCAGGTTTACGCCTTTGCCTCCTCCGTAGTTCCAGGTTTCCGCATGATTTGAGGTGTACTGGTGCATGAAATCAACACGAGCCAGCTGAACGATGACGGCCGATGGAGAAAATACGGGAACGACCCATGCCGGCTGGCGCGCCGAAGTGGATCGTACCCGGCTCTCCCATGCCTTAAAGAATTCCGATTGTGCGAGAACGATAGTGCTGCTGAACCACAAGAGGCTTGTGAGAATAATGCTGTGTCGGAACATTCTTTCCTCCTGAGATGGCGAGACGGTATCCCTTCGCAGCATTCATCGCTTGAGCTGGCTGCGGTTGCGCGTAGTCCAGAGCGCCAGCAAGCGCTACAGCTGGTAAAAGGGACAGGTTCAGGGGGCAGAGCGGTCGTCCACAGAAGGTGGTAGCCGAAGCACTTGCCACGTCCTATGGCACGTCAAGGTGCCAAATTGTTGAGAGAAGATAACGTATCGTGGCACGGCCTGACGATTCCGGCAAGCCCGATTTCACAGTCCATCAAGTTTTGCTTGCATGGTCTGCTGTTTATCGCTACTATCAGTGCAACGCCCCCTGATGGCGTTCTTAGTTGCGGCCCGCACCTCCTGATGTGCGAAGCTGCTTATAACTCCAAAATTATTTCCAGAGCTCCTTGAAGAGCACGATCGTGACTCGCGGTGTTTACTGCGATGTCTCTCGAATCTATGCGCCTGACTCCGTTTATGTGGCGCGGCTCAACTGTTCAGACGGGCACCATGCCCAAACCAACAGGCAATGCAAGGAGCATCGTTATGGGCACCATTGCTGCACCCCAATCAGGGGAATTTACTTCAGAGCAGAAGCATTATCTGCAGGGCTTTTTTGCTGGTGTATGCCAACGCAGCCCAATTCCGTTTGCAGGTGAGACAGCGGATGGATTGATAACTGCCGATCCCTCTGCGGGCCAACGAAATCTCGCTGTTGCTCCTGCAGAAGAGATGTGGCATAACACGCCTGTCACGGATCTTGCTCGCGAAGAGCGATGGAAGTATGAACAAGACCCATTCACGATTTGGGAAAAAATGCTGCAGTACAGTCGCCGGAACCAGGCGCCCAGCGAAGACGATAAGTTTCGCCTGAAATACTTTGGGCTATTCCATGTTGCCCCGGCACAGGATTCCTTCATGCTCCGTCTGCGAACGCCTGGCGGAAGTCTCTCATCCCACCAGCTCCGCGGGCTTGCACAGCTCGCGGAGGAGTACGGCTGTGGACGGGCTGACCTTACGACGCGCAGCAATATTCAGCTTCGGGGGTTTCAACCCCGCGATATCACCCACGTGCTCAACCGTGTCCAGGCACTGGGCCTCACATCGCGCGGATCCGGGGCGGACAACATAAGGAACATCACAGCCTCTCCGCTGACAGGGATAGACCCCAACGAACTGATTGACGTTGCACCCTTGGCGGAGGCTATGCAGGCGTACATCACGAACTCTCCGGAGATGTATCAGCTTCCTCGTAAATTCAACATTGCTTTTGATAATGGCGGTACGGTGTCGGTGCTGACTGACACAAACGATATTGGCTTCCTTGCTGTGCGCGTTGCCGAGTCGAGTAGTGTGCCATCGGGCATTTACTTTCGGGTAATGCTCAGCGGAATTACAGGCCATCGGCAGTTTGCCAGCGATTGCGGTCTGCTGCTTCGGCCGGAGGAGGTGGTCGCAGTAGCGGCTGCTATGGTGCGGGTATTCGTGCGACATGGAGACCGAACAAATCGCAAGAAGGCGCGGCTGAAATATCTCATCGATCAGTGGGGAGTCGACCGCTTTCTGGAAGAGACCCAAAAGGTGCTGTCGTTCCCCCTGATTCGGGTACCTCAGTCGGAGTGCGACCCACGCAATGTGGTCGATCGCTCGGCCCATATTGGCATCCATAGACAGGCACAGACCGGGTTGTATTACATCGGTGTAGTGGTTCCTGTAGGCAACCTGCCGGTGCTCCAGATGCGGGCAATTGCAGATGTGGCGGAACGTTTTGGTTCCGGAGATATGCGACTGACCGTATGGCAGAACCTGATCGTTCCCAATATTCAGGAAAAATATCTACCAGCCGCGATGCGGGCGATTCAGGATGCAGGGCTCGATTACAGTGCGGGTGCGGTACTGCGGGGGACGGTAGCGTGCACGGGGAATCAGGGATGTCGTTTTGCTGCGGCAAATACGAAGCTACACGCGGTTGAACTGGCCAGACAGTTGGATGCGCGGTTTCCGATTTTAGATCAGCCGGTAAACCTGCATGTGACCGGCTGCCATCACTCCTGTGCGCAGCACTATGTTGGCGATATCGGCCTGATGGCAGTGAAGGTTAAAGGGGAAGAAGGCTACCAGGTTGTCGTCGGTGGCGGGGCTGATGGCGATCAGGGGGTCGGGCGCGAACTATTTCCCGCCGTTCGTGCGAATGAACTTTATCCGCTCCTGGAGGGCCTCTTCTCTGCATATTTCGTCGAGCGTCACTCCGATGAGACATTCCTTCACTTCACCCGTCGTCACGAAATCGCAGCACTGCAGACGTTCTGCAACGAGGAGAGAGCATAGCTATGCAGATGGTTCCTTACATCCCTGAAGATGCGCCCTTCACTCCGGAGCAGCGAAGCTGGCTCAATGGATTTCTAGCCGGAATGTACTCCAGCGTTCCTGCGGCTGCTCCACCGGCTGACCCCCCTCGGTCGCTTAAGATCGCGGTGCTTTATGCGTCACAATCCGGAACCGCAGAAGGGCTGGCCCGCAGGTTGGCCAGGGAGCTGAAGGCGAAGGGACACGTTACCTCTCTGTCTTCGCTCGAAGGATACGCTTCGGCAACGCTGCTGGGCGAGCGGTACGCCATTATTGTTGGCAGTACGTATGGCGAGGGCGAGGCCCCCGATGCTGTGCGGCCTTTCTACGAGCAGCTTTGTCTGGAACATTTCCCGTGCTGTGAGAATCTCTCTTACGCTGTGCTGGCGCTTGGCGACTCAAACTACGAGCACTTCTGTAAGTTCGG
Source organism: Edaphobacter sp. 12200R-103 (assembly GCF_010093025.1). Classification (GTDB taxonomy): domain Bacteria; phylum Acidobacteriota; class Terriglobia; order Terriglobales; family Acidobacteriaceae; genus Edaphobacter. The sequence continues at coordinate 767,518 of NZ_CP048114.1, forward strand.
CATCGACCTCGACAACAAGCTCGCATCGTTAGCAGGTACGCGGCTCTGTGAGCGTGCCGACTGCGACGTTGATTATGAGAGCACCTTTGAACAGTGGAAGACCTCCCTCTATCGAAGCCTCGATGACATTGTGGCTGCAGGCCCGGCCCGTACTGCGCCATCGACTCATCTTGATGCCGCTCCGGCTAAGTCAGCCGCGATGAATGCTGCCAGCTATAACCGAGATAATCCTTACAGCGCCCCGCTCATGGAGAAGCGTGCGTTGACGCATGAGATCTCCAGCAAGCAGACGCTACATCTGGCTTTTGATATCCGCCACGCTAACGTGAGCTATGAGGCGGGCGATGCCTGTGGAGTAATTCCGCAGAATGACATCCGACTAGTCGAGGATATCCTCCATCATCTGAATTTCAGCGCATCTATAGCCGTGAAGCTTCCGAAGGGTGGAACCGCAACTCTGCTCGACGCCCTGCTGGACCATCTGCAGATCACTCGCCTGACAAGGAAGATGATTGAGGCTTATGCCACGATCGGTCAGTGCCAGCCACTCTTTGACCTGCTGGCTGCTGAGCGGCAGCAACTGGAGAAGTATACCTGGGATCGGGGACTAATCGACCTTCTACACGATTACCCCGGTGTCCTTCGCGATCCTGCAGACCTGGTTGCGATGCTGCCACGTCTGACGCCGCGGCTCTACTCGATCTCATCCAGTCCGGCAGCTCATCCAGGGGAGATTCACACCACGGTGGCCGTAGTTCGCTATCAGGCGCATAACCGGGAACGCGGTGGAGTTTGTTCCACACTACTGGCCGATCGTAGAAGCTCCGGTGAAAGGCTTCCGGTCTACATCCATCCGAATAAGCGTTTCCGTCTTCCCGCGGACAGTAACGGCCCGATGATCATGATCGGTCCGGGGACCGGGATAGCACCGTTTCGCTCTTTTCTGCATGAGAGGCGCGCACTGAATCATACGGGCAAGAACTGGCTGTTTTTCGGCGAACGTTCCGCAGCTACGGATTTTCTTTATCGGGATGAGTTGGAAGAGATGCACTCCGATGGGCACCTTACGCGTCTTGACCTTGCGTTCTCGCGGGATCAGGAACGGAAGATCTACGTGCAGGACAGGATGAAGGAGAAGGGGCGTGAACTCTTTGACTGGCTGGAGCAGGGAGCCAGCGTGTATGTCTGCGGTGACGCCTCTCGGATGGCGAAAGATGTTGACGCTGCACTTCACTCGGTTATTGAGAGTCACAGCGGAAGAGGCCCGGATGCCGCAAGCGAATACATGCAGGTTTTGAAAGATCAGCATCGGTATCATCGCGACGTTTACTAGATTGCAGTATCAATCAACATCAATCAGCCGCTCGTGGAGGAATTCGCTAATGTCACTGCCACTTTACGAACTCGCTACCTCCGATGAGCATTCAGCTATTGTGCGCCTGATCGACGGCAGCGGCCACGATAGCGCGGCAGCATCGATAGACAAGGTTGCTCCTTCGTCGCTGATTCCCGGAAGGCTTCCGGAGCCGGGCGAACAATATCGCTTTCACTTTGATATGACGAAGTGTATCGGCTGCCGCTCATGTGAAGTAGCGTGCAACGAGCAGAATGGAAACCCCGCCGATCTGCATTGGCGGAGAATTGGTGAGATTGAAGGTGGCGTCTGGCCACACACCGAACGCTATTACCTGTCGATGGGGTGCAATCATTGCCTTTCCGCAGACTGCCTTCGAGGCTGTCCCGTAAATGCTTATACAAAAGATCCTCTGACCGGCATTGTTTTGCATTCGGCAGAGGCGTGCATAGGGTGCCAATACTGTGTGTGGAACTGCCCCTATTCAGTACCGCAGTTCAATGCTGATCGAGGAGTGGTGGGGAAGTGCGACATGTGCCATGGGCGCCTCACCTCAGGCATGGAGCCTGCCTGCGTCAATTCGTGCCCGGAAAATGCAATTCAGATTGAGATCGTAGACCAGCTCGAGTGGCGCAGCGATCACGCTGATGCAAATGCTCCGGGGATGCCGAATGCTGGACACACCCTCTCGACCACGCGAATCACGCTGCCCGAAGGCTCCACTGTAACCCTCGACCGGGTTGATATCGAAACTCTTCGGCTTGAGCACGCACATTGGTCGCTGGTATGGCTGACGACCCTGATCCAGCTCTCGGTGGGATCGCTGTTTGTTGCGGTTGTTTCCAGCCGCTTCAACTGCATTGCTCTTACTCTGATCTTCGCGTTGACCGCTTTTGCACTCAATATCTCGGTCTTCCATCTGGGACGACCTGCGTACGCCTGGCGTGCGCTCAAGATGTGGCGCCGCTCGTGGCTCTCCCGCGAGGTCCTGCTCTTCGGGCTGTTCTTTCTGTCTCTGGCTGCGCTCACATTGGCAAGCTGGCTCTCTGCGTTTGGGCTGCTGCCACACGGTATCAGTACTCTTGCTGCCTTGCGGTTCGCAACGCCAATGATCGGTATAGCAGGACTGTTTGCAAGTGCGCGGCTGTATCTTGTGCCAGCCCGTCCTGCCTGGAACACAAATCATACCCCTGTTGACTTTATGCTGAGTGCTCTACTGCTGGGGTGTGCGGCTTTACCAGCCATCATCTATCTCAGCAACAGCGTGCTATGGCTCAGCCGGCTGACGTTTGTCTCTTCTATGGTAGATAAAGATCTCTATTGGACTCTTGTTCTGTCAGCTGTCCTGTGGGGAGCTAACCAGGCAATACGCGTGCTAAGGTTGCGAGCGTCGCGAACCTATGAACATCGTGCAAGCTGCGGCCTGCTGAATACCCACAGCCTGCGGGGAACATTTCTAGTGAGCTTCGCTTTTGTCGGTCTGGCCGTGCTTCTGATGATGATAGGTCTGCCATTCCTTGTCTTGCCCGCAGCGTTGGCCGGCGTTATTGCGTCACGCTATCTCTTCTTCGTCTCGGTTGTTCCCCTGAATATGGCGCTCACCTTTGTAAGGCAGGTGCACGCATGAAGAGTTCATTCGTTCGGCGCATCAAGCGCTTCGCAGGAATCGACATTAACCGCGAAAAGTATGCATATGCGAAAGACCCGATCTATGGCCACATCTCAGAGTCCCGTGTAGCAGAACGGTGGGTCAAGACGACCTGTGGTTATTGCTCCGTAGGATGCGGCATGCTGGTAGGAGTTCGTGACAACAAGGCGGTTGCGGTACGCGGAAATCCAGATCATCCGGTCAATCGAGGCAAGCTCTGTCCCAAGGGGCTTTCTGAACACCATGTTCTGGATGCACCTGGCCGGGCTCGTCAGCCACTGTTACGTAAAGATGGGGTTCTCACGCCTGTGTCATGGGATGAGGCCCTCGACACGATGGTGGCGCGCTTCTCGGAGATACAACTGCGCCATGGGAAAGAGTCGCTTGGCGTTGTGGGCACTGGCCAACTGCTCACGGAAGAGTGCTATACCCTGGGTAAACTGGTGCAGCTTGGCTTCGGCACTCGCAACAACGACGGCAATACGACACTCTGCATGGCGTCTGCTGTATCCGGCTACAAATTGTCGTTCGGCTCAGATGGCCCGCCTGGCTCCTATGCCGATATGGAATCGGCAGATGTCATTCTGCTGATCGGTTCCAATATCGCGGACAATCATCCTATTCTCTGCCATCGCGTGGACAGGACCTCTCCTGGAACAAAACCGCGCACGCTGATTGTTGTGGATCCGCGAGTTACGAAGACCGCGATGATGTCTGATATTCACCTTGCGGTAAAACCGCGGTCGGATATCGCTCTACTGAACGGAATTGCGCATATTCTTATCAGAGAACGTCTGATTGATCGCGACTACATCGAACGACATACGACAGGGTTTGAGGAGTTCAAAAAGTTCGTCTCTACCTTCACGCCGGCATATGTCGCTTCTGTCACAGGATTGAGTGAGCAGCAGTTGACCGATGTGGCACTGCTGTACGGTCGCGCCAAAGCAGCATTTATCGGCTGGACGATGGGGGTGAATCACTCCACTCAGGGCGCTGTAACTGTAGCTGCGATCAACAATCTTGCGTTGATTACGGGAAACATCGGCCGCGCTGGTGCTGCTCCATTTTCCATCACAGGCCAATGCAACGCGATGGGCACACGTGAATCAGGCTTTACAGCGTCATTACCTGGATATCGTAAATTTGACAATCCGGAAGATCGTGAAGATCTGGCGAGGATCTGGAATATTCCTGTCGATCGTATTCCCACTGCCCGCGGACTTGCGTATCCCGACATCATCGAAGCTGCCGTACAGGGGCGCATTAAAGCGCTGTGGTTTGTTGCAACCAATCCAGCGGTATCGTTTCCGAACTATAACCTGTTGGAATACGCCCTGCGTTCCGTCGAGTTCCTGGTGGTGCAGGATGGCTTTCATCCCACTCCTACCAGTGAGTTTGCTCACCTGGTTCTTCCAGCCGCCATCTGGGGCGAGAAGGAAGGGACCTATACGAATTCCGAGCGCCGCGTCTCTAAACTTAATTGCGCCGTGCCTCCACCGGGCGAAGCACGGCCGGACTTCGATATCTTCCTGGATATCGCATCGCGGCTTAGCGTCAAAGAGGAGCTCTATCCCGGATGGGTATCGACTCACGATGCATTCCTTGAATGGCAACGCGTGTCATCTGGACGCATGTGTGACTATTCTCAATTCACATGGAAGGACATCGAGGATGCGAACGGGCTGCAGTGGGGAGGCCCCTCTCTTTACAGTGATGGACGGTTTGCCACAGAAGACGGACGTGCACGTATCCACGTCGTTCCCTGTGATCCATTCGTGGAGCAGCCTGATGCTGAGTTCGATTTCATCCTGAATACGGGCCGTACCGTAGAGCATTGGCATACCAGAACCAAGACGGGCAACATTGAGTTGTTGAACGACATGGTTCCTCGCGCCTGGTTGGAGATGAATCCTTCCGATGCGCGGAGGCTGTATCTGAAGCCGCACGACCGCGTGACCGTGAGGAGCCGTAGAGGGTCTGTCTCCGATCTGGAGCTGCGCATCACGGGAATCGTCGCTCCAGGGCAGGTATTCATGCCGTTTCACTTCTCAGAGACGAATTCCAACATTGTTACTCTTGGGGCGTTCGATCCGATCTCAAGAGAACCCAATTTCAAGCAGTGCGCCGTTCGTGTCGAGAAGACTGTAGCGCGCGATCGCCGTTCGTCTGCCGCCCGTTATTCATAGCTGCAAACTCAAATAAGCCATTCCCCAAAACTAACGGAGATCATACTCATGGCGAATCTCAAGGCATTTTTAAAGTCTGGCCACCCACCTACGTTGCTCAGCGCATTTTTCTACTTTGATTTTTCATTCGCGGTCTGGGTGCTTAACGGAGCGATGGGGCCATTTATCTCCGAACAGTTTAGCCTGACTCCTGCGCAGATTGGACTGATGGTCTCCATTCCGACGCTTGCAGGGGCGTTGATGCGCTTTCCGCTTGGTGTTCTGTCGCAATATATCGGCCGTAAGAACGCAGCTATCGTTGAGATGTCGGCAATCGTTGTTGCTCTGTTGTACGGCTTTCTTTTTGTAAATACCTTTCATGAAGTTCTAGCGATGGGAGTTCTGCTGGGCATCGCGGGTGCGAGCTTCGGAGTAGCGCTCTCATTGGGGTCGGGATGGTTTCCGAAGCAATACAAAGGTTTGGCAATGGGAATAGCAGGAGCGGGCAATAGCGGAACCGCACTCGCGGCTCTGCTTGCGCCGCGGCTGGCACAGCACTTTGGCTGGCAAAAGGTCTACGGTTTCGCAGCCTTCACCATGCTTCTGCCGCTGATCGTCATGATCGTCTTTGCCAAAGAGCCACCGGACATCGAACATCAGACACTGCGGCAACACCTGTCCTGTCTTTGGGATAAGGACGGGTGGGCTTTCAACATGATTTATGTCATCACATTTGGCGGTTTCCTGGGGTTATCGACCTTCCTTCCCTCCTTTTATTACTCGCAGTTTCACGTATCGAAGATTGAGGCTGGCTCTCTTACGGTGCTCGCAACACTTACGGGGTCGCTTACTCGAGTTGCTGGAGGATACTTTGCAGATCGTTTCGGTGGAATCAATACGCTATTCGTGGTCTTTCTTATTACTGTTGCTGGATTTCTTGGTTTCCTTGCATCACCACCGCTTGCAATGACGACACTTCTCTTCATGGTTTGCTTTGCGGCGCTCGGTGCAGGGAACGGCGCAACCTTTCAGATGGTTCCGCTCCGCTGGCCCACGACAACAGCCGTTGCTGGCGGCATGATCGGAGAGATTGGAGCCCTCGGTGGAGGTATCCTGCCCAACCTGCTTGGCCAGGCAAAACAACACACGGGATCTTACGCGGTGGGATTTCTGATCTATTCGGTGTTGGCTGTGTGCGTCCTGGCTATGATGCTGATCGTGTCCCGCCGATGGACAACGACATGGGCAGGTGCGGGAGGACGTGCGCTGCTAGACAAACCTGATCGAACACTCACGGAAGACAAAGAAGCTCTGCTGGAGATGTGAAGAACGGACCGCCGTAGCCTTAGATGATTTGCACAAAAAGTGACAGGCGGAGCACGCTGTAGCGCTCCGCCTGTCACTTTGTTTCTGGAGTGTGTTACGGCTCTTTGCTGATGTCGACGCCAAAGACATAGGTCGGGCCAAACATATTCGAGCGGAAGATGATCATCTTTCCATCAGGAGTAAAGCTGACGTTTGGTTCCAGCGTGTAGTTGTGCTTCGACATGTTCACCAGACGCTCGGCATGGAAGACTCCCGGCGTAGGCCAGCTATCGTCGGTAATGCCGTTTGTCTTCAGGATCTCCGGATGGAAGAGATAAATCCACTCGCCATCCTTCGCCTTAGCGACCTGACGAGGATCGCCACCGTCTCCGGTGAACAGCGTTGCATCCTTGTTCACGTTGAAGTGAATGGACCACTCATTGCGCTGCAGATGATACCAGATACGTTTGTTCGTCTTTACATTTACGGATGCCAGCCAGAAATCCTCCCCTTTGGGAGTCTGCAGGTCATAGTAGATCGTCTCGCCATCTTTTCCCCAGAACTCATGGCCTGCAATCTCACCCGGCATATGCCGCTGGTGCATCAGCTGATTGTGCGTTCCGTCGGTATGAATCGTCCAGATGCGGTCTACCTTCTGCCAGGGACCTTCGTGGCAGTACATTAGCAATGTCGGATCGGTCGGTGAAAACAACAGATGATTGACCCAGTCAGTGCTGTGGAGCAAGGGAGTAATTTTTGCGCTGCCGGTAAGGTCTATCGTGAAGAGGACCAGCGGAATGCGGGCGGCCAGCCGCCTCTCCATCATCTCGCCCTTGTTGGCTGCCTGTTCCAATGGACTGGTCTGGGGACTACTGGGGCTGGTCACCTTGCCGCCATTGCGTCCGAACTGTTCGTTGGGTTTATCGACCTCGTCATAGGTGCCGGCGGCGAGCGTCTCATCAGCGTTTACGGTAATGACTCGGCCACGTGGTGGAACCTTCGCCAGCATTTTGGTTTCGCCAGTGTCGACGTTGGTTTTGTAGATGGTGTTGTCTTCTGCTTTGATGTAGAAGATCGACGGGGTCTTGTGTCCCACCTCCATCGTGCGGACCTTGCCTTTCACAACATTGCGAGTGGCATGGGTCCTGAGATTCAGCACATTAATCCCATCGGGGGTGGTATAAACCATCTCCGTGCCGTCCGGCGTGTAGCCGTTGACGTTGAAGTAGAAGCTGGCCGAACCGGGCTCATCTGTAAGCCGGGTTACGCGATGCCCTGTGTCTTTGTCGATCCACGTTTTGGGCGGGTTCTTCAACTCTTCCTGGGTCGGCATTTTGTCGGGCGGGCGGGTGTCCGGACGTGCCTGGGCCAGGATGAGAGGACATGAGAGGGCGACGATAGATGCGGTGACCAGGATCGTTCGTGCAGAAGAGAACTGCATTCAAAGTTTCCTTTCCGTTTTGCTCAGATGGAAGATCTGGCGAGAGAAGAAGAACTCTCGCCAGATACCTTTTAGAAGGTGAAATGTCCGGCCAGCTCAAATGCGCGCGGATTGTAGGTGCTCTTTGCCGAAGTGATGGTGCCAAAATTGGACGATCCCCAGACGGCGTTAGGGTTAGCGAAGATGACGTGGTTGAAGGTATTGAATGCGTCCACCTCGACGACAAATGCCATGCCTTCCCGTGGCAAAGCAAAGGAACGCTTGACCGACGTATCAAGGTTCCATGACGCGGGATTGATCAGGCCCAGTGCGCCAGTGCGCGGAGCATTGCCGATCAGGTTGATGGGATTGACGCCTGCGGGCGAGATGTTGTCTGGAGCCTTGAAGGCATTGGTGTCGAAGTAGGTGATGGCGGAGCATTTTTTCCCGACATCGCATATTCCAAGATTGGATGCAAGACGGCCGCCGGGACTGTTGCCGTAGCTGCCATGGATGCGGGCACTTCCTGCGAAGTTGGGGTTCAGGTCAGGCATGCATTGCCCCATCCTGGGCGTGGTGCAGCCGCCATAAGTAATGACAGCTGGGGTGCCAGAGGCGTAGGTGAAGATGCCGGAGAGCTGCCACCCACTGGCCAGCACGCGTGTCCACATGTTGGCTCCGCCGATGTGGTTTTTCCCGAAGGGAAGGGTCCATACGCCGAACCAGTTGAGGACGTGCGGGCTGTTAACCGTGGTCTGGGAGCGATCGATACGGTCCTGGCCGTAGCTCTGCGTACCGCCGGAGATAGCGGCCGCTGGAATAGGAAATCCACTGCGGAAGCTTCCGTCGTCACCGACATTACGCGACCATGTGTAGTTGAACTGGAAGGTGAGGCCGTGAGAGAGTCTCTGTTCCAGCGTCACCTGAAGCGAGTTATAGGAGAAGTTACCCACGTTGCCCCAGGTATCCGTCACCCCGCTGTATTGCGGGAAGGCAGTGAGACCTTGAGCGATGGTAGCGGTCGTATCGCCTGCGGAAGCAGCTGCCTGGAAGAATGTAGGAATCTTGACGCCCTGCATGACAGACTGTGCCTTGGCGACGTTGGCCGGCGTTGCAGGAGCCGTCAACAGTGGCTGATTCCCGGTGGCGGAAACCTGACCGCCCAGCCCGGCGAGATAGACAGGATCGAGTTGATTGGTCCACTGGCCGCGAGCGCTTCCCGTGCCACTGTTCGTGGAGTTGATGAGGTGATGGCTCTGGTTGCCGACATAGTTGATGCCCAGGGTAAGGTTATTGGTAAGTGCACGCTGCATGCCGACGTTATAGAACATGAAGTTGGGTGCGCGGCCGGAGAAATAGGGGTCAGCATAGGAGAGGCCGGCAGCATTGACGACCTTACCGTTGGGACCTACATAGTGTCCTGCATTCAAGATCTGAGTTGCCGTTCCTGGTGTAGGAGCTCCAGGATAGGTATAGCCAAGCGCCGTATTGGCGCGGCCGATGGACTGGAAGTAGGAGCTGTTGTTCAGATAGAACGATGGACCTGCGTTTGCGCCTGTGGTTATTTCTGTAGGGGCGATCGCGCTGCTGTTGAAGCCAAGTTGGCCAGTTCCGTTGAAGGCGCCGCCGCGTCCACCAACACCGCCGCCCTGGGAGTAGACACGGCCGATACCGGCGCGGAAGACAGTCTTGTCATCAGGAGCGAAGGTGATGCCGACACGAGGACCCCAATTCTTCCAGTAGGTCTGAACAGGAGTTGTGCAGTTGCAACTCGTTACTCCGTCGCCCTGGTTGCCGGCAAACTGGAGGATTCCAGGTGTTCCGGTGGCAGGATTGATGACATTGGGATTCAGGAAGCTCCAGCGGTTCTTCACCTCGTGATAAGGAGGGAGATAATCCCAGCGTAGCCCGGCATCGATGGTGAACTTGGAGTTGACCTTCCAGGTGTCAGAGACATAGGGCGCGATCGTACGGTAACGCCCTCCAACCTCGCTGACGTACTGCAGGGCGAGCGATGAAGGATTAGAGACAGCTCCCAGTAGGAAGCTCGCGTAGGAGTAGCCGGTGTTTGCAGAATTTAATGCGTTGGAGTTGCTGCCGAAGTTCGCGGTAGAGTTCGCGGTATACGGGAGGTTCAGCAGGCCGGTAAAGGTGGCGGGATTGGCATTGTTGATCTGCTGCCATTGGATGCTGATGCCGAAGCTGAGGGTATGAGCACCCTTTACCCACTGCAGGTTGTCCACCAGAGAGTAGTTATTGGGAATGGTGGCCTGAGTTGCAGTACTGTTGCCTGGAGTCGTACCCTGCGCCGCCTGCCACGTCTGGATAGGCGTCCCAAATCTGGTCGTCGCGGCAAACGTCGCGGCCGGGAAGTTCTGTCCGGCCTGGCCGGCAGGAAGATTGGTGATTCCCAGCTTGCTGATCTGGAAGTCGGGTTCGTTCTGGGTGGAGTTCTGGATGTTCTGGAAGAAGCGGACGTAGCCGAACTTCAATTGATTCACCATCGTGTTGCTGATCGTGTAAGCATCCTGTCGTCGAAGATTTTGGGTGAAATCGTGGCGAGGTCGCCCCCGGTATAGGGCTGCGGAAGATAAGGCAGGCCATAGTTGTTGAGATATTTGACAGTACCGAGCGCGCCTACCGTAGAGATGCGATGTCTCTCAGTCCATTGAAAGTCAACGCGGTAGTTGTAGAGATGATTGTCGAAACCCTTCGACAGGCCAGCAGTATAGTTATTGACCAGCGAACCGGGATTGGTGGGATCGGGCAGGAACTGCTGCTGCGCCTTGGCGATAGGCGAGATGTAACTGTCAGGAATGACGTTGTTGGTGGGCACGCCGTTCTTCAGTCCCTGGAAGGGCTGGCGTGTGCAGACGTTCCCAGAGCAGGTCGTCGACGTGGGATCGTAGAGAAAGGCAGGGTTGTCAGGACCGGTTCCGGTACGTCCGCCAGCGCCATTCAACTCGGTGAAGTCGCCGCTCTTCATAAGAGCGGTAGGAACGGTGAAATTCTGGGGGGTGGCTTGCGTGCGGTTATGGTACTTGTCATAGGCGAAGAAGAAGAAGACGCGTTTGGTGCCCGGAACATGTCCGCCGAAGGTGACGGAAAACTCATTCTGGTGATCAACAGGCTTGGGCCGCATCTTGCCAGAAGCGTCACGGATCTTGCCGCTGAAGGGATAGGCATCGAGCGAGGTATTGCGGATGAAGTCCTTGACTGAGCCATGATAGGCAAGTGAGCCGGACTTCATCGTGAAGTTGGAAGCACCGGCGCCTGCATACTCGACAGGCGGCGTGCTGGTAACGATCTGGATCTGGTCGACCGCATCGACGGAGAGGGACTGCGAAACAAGGCGATTGTCGCCTTGCTGGCTGACAGTCTGCGCCGGAAGTCCATCAAGATAAAGTTGGCCAAGATAGTTGCCGGTTCCGCCGATGATGGGTAGACGCGCACCGCTGGTGGCTCCCGGCGAGAGCTGCGCGACGAACGTTGGATCGCGCTGCTGACCATTGAGGGCGAGCGGAAGATTGGCATAGGTAGTGTTCTCGATCGTTAGCCCAAGTGAGGCGTTCGTGGTGATCAGTTGCGGCGGAGCCTCCGTCACCTCGACGGTCGTATCCGCTGCGCCGATCTTCATCGAGATGTTCAGCGGTGTCATCACCAACGCATTCGCGGTCAGATTTTTCTGTACATAGTCGCTGAAGCCCGCTGCCTGCACCTTTACGGTGTAGCTGCCGGGAAGAATGGGGGAGACAGTGTACAAACCCTCGCCGGTCGTCTGCCTGGTAAGGGCAATCCCGGTGGCAGTATTCGTGACTGTTACGGTTGCATTTGGAATGGCTGCGCCTTCCGAGTCGGTTATCGTTCCCTGAATGCCTGCTTCGCCGCCCGTCTGCCCCTTCAGCATCGAGGGAGCAAAAAGTGCGAGCAGCAGCACAAGGCTGTAGGTGAGAAAACGAATTCTGCCATGCGGGTAGACACGCTTCTTGGGAGCGCTTCTCAGGTGTTTCATTTGTGACCTCCGGGGGATGGGCGGGCTTTTTGCTCGCCAGAGAACTCTAGATTTCTCAAAATGAAAGTGTCAATAGGAAAATAATCTCCAATATAAAAATGTGGATGGATCAATTCTTTGTTTTGGATTCCCAGCGTTTACCTCTGTCGGGACATTTCTATATTCATAGAGAGTTTTGCTGGGGGATTATGCACAAATTGGCCTCTCATAGAGTCTCCAGGGTCTCGCATTTCAAGTGGATAGGATGGACCACTCTCTCTCAGAAAAATTAGGCCATAAGGCCTATGAAAGAGGAGGGATTCATCATGGATGATGTATAGGCTCGCCTTGCAGGAAGAAAATTGCTCCGAATCTGTGACTTGGGAACCTTTTTGAGCAAGGCGATGGCAGAAGAACATGAGAGAGGTCACGATGTCCGGCAAGGCAAGCATTTGGATACGGCGCCATTCACGGCCGGTGAGATGGAGTATGTATAGCCTGCTGGTCTCGGCGGCTCTGGTATCGCAGGCTCATGCTGCGGCAGCGAAGGTTTCGCCATGCGCGGACGTGCCACATGGCGATCACCCCAAGCATCTGCTCTCCAACGGGAAGCTGGATGTGCTTGTCTTTCTTCCGGATGCGAAGAATGGCTACTATCGCTCCTCGCGATTCGACTGGTCCGGGGTAATCGGGTGCGCTTCCGTCAATGGCCATCATTTTTTCGGCGAATGGTTTTCAGGCTACGATCCGCTGAAGAACGATTCCATCACCGGACCGGTCGAGGAATTTCGCAGCAGCGGGGGGCCTGAGGGACGGACGGGACCACGGGGAACCTTTGTCGTGCCCGCCGGCGCGCTGGGTTACGACGAGGCTAAACCCGGAGAGACCTTCGTCAAACCCGGGGTAGGTGTACTCCGCAAGGTCAGTGAGAAGCCCTATCAGTTCGGATTTCCATACCCGATCGTGGATACAGGCAAATGGACGGTTAAAACGAAATCCCGTTCCATTGTCTTTCGCCAGATTCTCCATGGGCCTCAGGGCTACTCGTATATCTACGAAAAGGTCTTGAAACTCGACAAGGACAACGCCGTCATGACGCTTGAGCACCGGTTGAAGAACATTGGGACGAAGACGATCGATACCAGCGTCTACGATCACGACTTCTTTATGCTGGATGGCAAACCTACGGGGCCTGACATGGTGGTGCACTTCCAATTCGAACCCAAGCCGGTTGATCCGTTGGGCGAGGCTGGCAGGATTGAAGGCAAAGACCTGAAGTTTACCGAGCCGCTGGGGCCGCATAGAGGAGTCGCCGGCTACTTGACCGGCTACTCCGATAAGCCTGGAGATTATGACTTCACGGTGGAAGATACCAGCACAGGGGTCTCTGTCAGACAGACGTCTGACTCTCTCCTTTCACGTCTTTATTTCTGGTCAGCCCGAACGACTATTTGCCCCGAGGGATACATCCATCTGAATATTCCACCCGGCCAGACTGGCACATGGACGATTCGGTATCAGTTCACGGCTCCGGCCAATTAGATCCAAAATATCATTGAGAGAGTAAATGCCGAACCTATCCCGACGTCAATTTGTACAAAGTTCCTCCGCTGCAGCTCTTGGTCTCCACTTTCTGCCCGGCTGGGCGAAGGGCCTGGGGCGTGATCATCTCCTTCTGGTTGGAACCATGACCTCCGCCCCCAGCACCAGCCAGGGTATCTATACCTACCGATTTAATTCCGGTACGGGTGAGCTTGAAAAGATTGCTCTGGCGGCACGGTCAGACAATCCGACATTCCTCGCGTTGACGCCTAATGAATCTCATCTCTACAGCGTCAATGAGATTCGTCAGTTTGAGGGCAAGCAGACAGGGGTTGTCTCCGGCTTTGCGTTCAACAAAAAGCAGAAGACGCTGTCAGCCATCAACCAGTCTCCCTCAATGGGTGGCGGCCCTACTCATATCACGACAGATCACACTGGCCGATGTGTTTTCGCTGCAAATTATGGTGGTGGCAGTGTGGTCTCTTTTCTCGCGGACGAGGATGGAAGGCTCAGCGAGCCGGTGTCGTTCTTCCAATACACCGCGGATCCGGAGAATCCGAAGCGCAGGTCGCATGCGCACCGCGTCACGGTCTCACCCGACAACCGCTTCCTGCTCGTCAACGATCTCGGACTCGACGTTATCCATATATATAGACTCGACGCGAAGACAGCGAAGCTTGCACCGCATGATCCGCCTCTCTGGCGGGCGAAGGCTGGGTACGGTCCTCGCGCGCTACGTTTTCATCCGAATGGCCGGTGGGTCTATTGCGTCAATGAGCTGAAACCGACGGTCAATGTGCTGGAGTGGGACAAACAGAAGGGCATGCTCACGACCATCCAGGATGTATCTCTGGTTCCGGACGGCTATCAGGGCAAATGTGCCCCCGGCGACATTGTCTTCGATTCCGCGACCCGATTTGCATATGTCACCAGTCGGCTGGATGACTTTATGGCCACATTCACGGTTTCGCCGGAAGACGGTAAGTTAACATTCCTGGAAAAGACCTCCTGTGGAGGACAGAGACCCCGTCACCTGGCGCTTGACCCAACGGGCGCCTGGCTATTGATCGCCAATCAGGATTCAGACAATATCGCCGTCTTTGCCCGTGACCTCAGAACGGGCCGCCTTGCAAAGACGGCAAAATCTTTTCCTCTAGGCAAGCCGATGTGCCTGGTATTTGCTTAGAAATGCTCGCTTATCGATCGATTCCATGAGCCCGCCCAGATTAATAGGGCGGGTTCTCTATGGGATTTTGTATAGTATTGGCAAGCTCCAGTCAGACATACAGGTTTGACCTTATTCGCATCGGAGGGAGTCTTTTATGAAGACCTTCGTCGAGGATCGTCGTTTTTGCGAGAGGGGAAACCGGACTGCCGTGGGGAGTGAGGGTGCTTTGGGGCGTTGGATGCGAGTTCGATATTTTTTGGCCTTCTGGCTGTTCGTATTGAGCGGCGTGGCCTTTCTTGATCGAACGAACATCTCGATTGCCGGCCTTCAGATCAGCAACGAATACGGCCTGGGAAACCAGCGCCTCGGCTGGGTCTTCAGCGCATTTCTAATTGGCTATGCGGGGTTCCAGCTTCCTGCCGGTTGGCTGGCAGCGCGGTTTGGCCCGCGCCGGGTCCTGACATTCGGTGTCATGTCCTGGGGAGTGGCCACCGCCCTCACGGCACTTCTGCCCAGTGGAATCCCGTTCGTGGTCGTTCTTTTGATCGGAATTCGTTTCATCCTAGGCGCAGGGGAATCGGTCATCTATCCGGCTGCGAATCAGTTTGTGGCGCGCTGGGTCCCGATGAATGAACGCGGGTTTATCAATGGGTTGATCTTTGCCGGTGTCGGGGCAGGAAGCGGACTGACCCCTCCCATGCTCACCTGGCTGATCACACATCATGGCTGGCGTGCTGCCTTCTGGTTCAGTGCCTTGATCGGGTTTGCCGTCGGAGCCGTCTGGTGGCTTCTGGCGCGTGACACCCCGGAAGAGCAACCAGGATTGGATCCACGGGAGCTGAAAGAGATCCGCGACGGCTTGTCCTTTGGCACGATGAATTCACCCGCGGCAGAAAATCATTCAGGCGAAACAAAGATCTCCTGGCGGGCTATCTTTCACCGCCGCGATCTGCCCGCCCTGATGGTCGGCTACTTCAGCTTCGGCTATGTCGCCTGGATCTATTTCAGCTGGTTCTTCCTATATATGGCTCAGGTTCGCGGCTTCGATCTGAAGTCGAGTGCGCAGTACGCTATGCTTCCTTTCCTCTCCATGACAGTGTGTTGTCTAGCGGGTGGAGTGCTGAGCGACCGTCTGACCGGAAAATACGGCCTTCGGCTGGGCAGGTGTGGTCTGGCTGCGGTCGCTCTGATCTTTACGGCGATCTTTCTGGTTCTCGGTTCCCAAGTCCACAGCCCCCGGTTGGCCGGCGTGATCCTGGCCTGTGGCGCTGGAGCCCTTTATCTCTCGCAAAGCTCTTTCTGGTCGGTCTCGGTCGATATCGCCGGTCGCAGCTCCGGAGTCTTCTCCAGCATGGTGAATATGGGAGGGCAGATCGGTGGTGCGGTTACGGCCTCTCTTACTCCTTGGATTGCGCAGCGATATGGATGGAACACATCTTTTTCGGTCTCCGCTATCCTGGCGATGATCGGAGCGATCTGCTGGATGACCGTGCATCCCGAACACCCGCTCGATGATGAGGTTCCGGCTGTATGAGATCTTTTCTTGCAGTTATCATTGAGCTGTGATGCGGTAATAACATAGTGTTCCAACGCCTTCAAACCGGAATGGCATTCGCGGTGTTATTCGCGAGACGCCGCGCTGCACGACCCCTTTGTTGTCGCATCGCTCAGGGCTGTATTGCCTTGTCTTTCGTGTTGCCCGCTTATCCTTCGGCGCTGGCACAGGGAGATGCTCCCGCACAGTCGGCATCCTCCACGACTTACCTAGCTGAAAAATCTCCCTCCACTTCCATTCACGACATCTCCAACTGGGTCTCCAGCGGAGCGCCTCCGGTCGAGCTTCAAGGAGGCAAGCACGATATCGTAATCCTCTTCGACAAAGCTACCCCTGGCAGCTCGAACAAGTCAGAGGTGCGCTATCGGCTGGTGGGATATGATGCCGACTGGCAGAATACGAACGCCCGCGCCGCGCACTATAGCGAGCTCAATCCTGGCAACTACCGCTTTGAGGTTCAGGAGCGGGATCCCAGGACGAACCAGTGGGTCTCGCACGCCGTAACCCTGGCAGTAGGAGAGAAGCCGGAGATCTACGAGACGTGGTATTTCTATCTGGCGCTTCTGGTCGTGGCAATCGTTCTGCCCGCCTATCTTTATCGCCGCCGGGTCCAGATGATCAAGGGACACATCGGCATCGTCCTCGAAGAACGGAACCGCATCGCGCGCGAATGCCATGACACTCTGATGGCTGGTTTCGCAGCAATCTCATGGCAGCTTGAGGCTACGGCGAAGCTGTTCCACGATTCCGATCTTGCGACGACACCGGCTGCTAAATCCTGCGACCTTGCGCGGAGCATGGTGTCGCACTGCCAGGCCGAAGCACGGCGAATCATCTGGGACCTTCGCGACAGTGATGAGATGACCAATCTGCTTTCGCAGGCGCTCGCTCGCACCCTGTCTGCCAATCATCTGCGGGAGCAGATCTCCACGGAACTGGACGTTGAAGGTGATGAACCTCCGCTGCCGCCTGGCTGCGTCCATCATCTTGTCTGCATCGGGCAGGAGGCGATTACCAACGCCATTCGTCATGCCAGACCAAGCAATATTACGGTACGGCTCAAGTACGATTCCGATGCGCTCAATCTTTCGATTCGCGACGATGGTCGAGGGTTTCAGTCCTCCGAGCGCTCCCCATCCCGTCATGGACACTTTGGCATTCCTGTGATGGAAGAGCGAACACGCAAACTGGGCGGAATCTTCCGCCTGCAGTCAAATATCGGAGGCGGAACCGAGGTATGCGTCTGGGTTCCGTTCAATGCAATGCAGCTTCCTACAAATCAGGAACATCACGTCATACGTTGGATCGGGATATGAAACAGATACGCGTTCTACTCATCGAGGATCACTTCCTCGCTCGCATGGCCCTTCACTCCGTCCTCTCAGGCCACTCCCAGATTCGCATCATCGGTGAGGCCTGCGACGGAGAAGCCGGGATTGCCATGTACCGCCAGCACAGACCCGATGTTGTGGTGCTCGACCTGCGCCTGCCGCGCCTCAGTGGTTTTGAGGTCATTGTCGAGCTGCGCAAGGAATTTCCATCAGCGCGTATCGTGGTGCTCTCAAACTATCGTGGCAGCGAGGATATCTATCGTGCGGTTCGCAGCGGAGCCATGGCATATCTGACCAAGGACGCGAGCGGGGAAGAGCTGCTGAATGCCATTCAAAATGTAGATCGCGGTCTGCGCTATCTCCCGCATGTCGCCCTCGACAGGCTCGCCGAACGTATGCCGTCGGTCGAGCTGACCCCGCGCGAATCGGAGGTCCTTGCCTGCATCACGCAAGGAAGAAGCAACCGGGAGATCGCGGAAGAGCTTCGAATCGCCGAAAAGACCGTCCGTATCCACGTAAGCTCTGTGCTCGACAAGATGGGCGCAAGAGACCGTACCCAGGCGACCATCTATGCTCTGCAAAGAGGCTTGGTCCACCTGGATTAATTCTCGTTTAAAATATTGCTTGCCAGACCGCAGGTCAATCTGCGATTATCCTCGGTTTTGCAAAACGCAATGAAAGCAGGGTTTAGAGGCATGATTTTTCTAGGGCATTAGCCTTAATAGGTCGCACGTCAACTGCCTCATGACAGGACGCCGTAATGGGGGTCCAATGGTCATACCCTAAATATTCGGAACCTGTACAACCCGCAAAACTTAACTTTGTGTTGTCTGCTCGTTCTCAACCGGAGCAGGCAATCACGTTCGTATAATAGGAGTCTTTTGTGAAAAGAGCATTACTCTGTTGTCTGGCTCTCTTGGCCACTCCGTTGGCCCTTATGGCCCAGGTCGCAAATAATACCTCGCTGGTCGGAACAGTGACCGATGCGACAGGTGGAGTTATCGCCGGCGCTCACGTCACCGGTGTCAATCGAGATACAAAGGTCTCCTATTCCGGAGACACCAATGGAGAAGGCTACTACTCCATTCCGTTTGTAGCTCCCGGCACGTACAACATCTCCGTTGAAAAGAGCGGGTTCCAGAAGACCACCAGCTCCGGCGTAACCGTCCAGCTCAACATGGCCGCCCGTACCGACTTCAACATGAGCGTGGGCTCTGAGGACACCGAGATCACGGTTTCGGCTGCCACCCCGGCCCTCTCCACTGACGACGCCCTCATCGGAGATACGATTGACACCCACCAGGTGACCAATCTTCCGATCAATACCCGTCGTGTAATGGATCTCGCTACGACTGCGTCGAACGTAATCCAGGGCCCGAAGACGTCCTTCACGGGCGTTCCTCCCGGAGCCAACTACATCGGAGCCGGTACGCGTGAGGTCACGAACTCGTTGACGCTTGACGGCATCACGATCATGAACTCGCTCATCTCGTCCTCGCCCGTCACTCCGAATCCGGACGCAATCTCGGCTGTGCAGATTCAGAGCGGTAACTACACCGCTCAGTACGGCGCCTACATGGGTATTCACATCAATTCGGATACCAAGTCGGGCACCAACACGCTGCATGGAACCGCGTACGACTACATCCAGAATGATTATCTGAACGCCAAGCCCTGGCTTGCATCGCGCACCGCCAAAGTGGCGAAGATGCGCTTCAATCAGTTTGGCGGTGTCATTGGCGGACCTGTGGTTATCCCGCACCTCTACAATGGCCGCGATAAGACCTTCTTTATGGGGTCGTATGAAGGTCTGCGTCAGTATCAACAGCAGCTCAGCATCGGCTCGGTACCCACGCTTAAGATGAAGTCTGGAGACTTCTCCGAGCTCCCGCAGCTCCATAATCCTTTTACCGGTACCCCCTACCCCAACAACCGGATTCCTCTCTCGCCCGTCGCAGCCAAACTGCTTCAGTACTATCCCGATCCGACCCAGGCGGGTGTGTCCAACAACTTCAACGGTTATGTTCCCCTGGAGCTTGTTCAGAACCAGACTCTCGATCGCGTCGACCATAATGTCGGACAGAATGTTCGTCTTTTCGGTCGCTTCCTCTGGCAGAAGCTCACCTTTGTTCAGGGAAATGCCGTACCGACCTCAAACAGCTACTCCCCAACGACGGATCGCAACGGCGTCATCGGCTACACCCACATCATCACTCCCAGCTTCATCAACGACTTCCGCCTGGGCTTCAATGTGCTCACCAGCGATGTAAACAACGGATTTGCACAGAACGGCCAGAAAGACGCCGGTTCTAACCTCGGTATCCCCGGATTTACGGCAGACGTGGACAACAACAACCCAGGTATCCCCACGATCTCTCCTGCTGGCTATCTCGGCCTTGGATCTTCGGGCACTAACTGGAAGCAGGATGACCGCACCATCCACGGTTATGACCAGATCACCTGGACGAAGGGTAAGCACAGCATTATGGCAGGCGCCGACATCCGTCGCATGACCATTGGCCGTGCCGCTCAGAACGATCCCCGCGGTAAGTTCACCTTTACCGGTGCTTATACCGGAGGCGGGAACGCTCTTGCCGATATGGCCGTAGGTGTTGCCTCAGCTGTTCAGACTCCAACCTTCCAGGTGAAGGGATCGGTGGGCAGCTGGCGTAACGGTTACTTTGTTCAGGATAATTGGCAGGTAACTCAGAAGCTCACGCTGCTCTATGGCATCCGATATGAACAGCCGACCATTCCTTACTCCCTCAATGGCAATGCGCGGATCCTGAACCGTGATTTCACGGCTCTGATTCCCGCCACGGATGCCACTAATGGTGCCGACTTCACCCCCACTCCTGGTTTCCAGTTCACTGGTCCAAACAACAACCTGTGGGCTCCTCGCTTGGGCTTCGCTTATCGCGCGACTGACAAGATTGTGGTTCGCGGTGGCGGTGGAATCTATTACAACCCGAACCATCTGAATGCTTTCACGCTAGCGAGCGGCAACTATCCGCTGGCCAATACGACCACTTATAACGCGGACCCGTCGTTCTCGACCCTCACCTTTGACAATCCCAGCGGTGGTCTCACGCCGCCGGCTTCCTGTGTTCCTGGAACTCCGAAGTGCTACACCTCGGTCTTCACCGACGATTACAGGCTGCCGACTCCGCGTATGTACCAGTGGAACGTCGATACCGGTGTTGAGCTCTGGAAAGATGCCGCCTTCGAGCTGCAATATTTGGGTTCCAAGTCTGTCCATCTGGACTTCTCGGCCCAGCCTAACCAGCCGCTACCTGGTCCCGGAAACGTCAACTCTCGTCGCCCCAACCAGAACTTCGGTGCGATTCGCGAGATCGAGAATGGTGGATACTCCACCTACAACGGCCTGACCGCCATCCTGCGCCAGCGCATGAATCACGGTCTTAGCATGAATCTCTCCTACACCTGGTCGCATAACCTGGATACCTCCAACGACGCGAACGGTGGCGGCTATCTCATGAATCCCTATGACACCCATGCAGACTACGGCAACTCGAACTGGGATATTCGTCACCGCTTCGTCGCCACGGTTCTGTATCAGCTTCCTGAACTCTCCGGACACAACTATGCAGTTCGTGCTGTGGCTGGAGGATGGCAGGCGAATATGATCCTGACTCTCCAGACTGGTATGCCGTTCAACGTTGGCCTCGCTTCCGACGTAGCGAACACGGGTACCAGTGGAACGGAGCGTCCGAACTTTGTGAAGACCGGTACCAACACCTGCTCAGCTGGCTTCGTGGTTCGCAATGGAACCTCTGCCAGCTGTATCGATGCAACTGCTTATGCAATGCCAGCCAACTACACCTATGGCAATCTGCACCGCAACGACCAGCACGGTCCTGGCCGGGAGCTCGTGAACTTCTCCATGTTCAAGAACTTCCCGATCTATGAACGGCTGACCTTCCAGCTGCGTGCAGAAGCGTTCAACCTCTTCAATCACGCTAATCCGAGCAACCCGAACTCGTCGGGCAATCCGCAGCTTGGCACTGCTAACTTCGGAACGATCACCAGCACGCAGACCGATCCTCGCGTCCTGCAGATCGCCGGCAAGATCAACTTCTAACCCTTCAACCCTGGAAGCCGCCGGATTCCTATCCGGCGGCTTTTTTCGTCTTACATCCAGTACTATGTTTCCAGGAGCGAAAATGAGTTCTGTCTCTTCTTCATGGTTTCTGCGTCTCCGCACGCTAACAATAGCCGCCGTAGTGTGTGCCAGTGCTCTGACAGTCACCCATATCGTGCGGGCAGATGCGCCCAAGACAGCAGCCGAGTACGCTGCAGATCCTGCCGGCATGATCGAGGCATACCGCCACGTCGAAGCGGCTTCGGTCTCCGACGCCATTGAGCAGGCGCTGCACCAGAAGATGTACATGTCCCATCGCATGCAGTCCATCTTTCCGACCAAGTTCGCCGGGCCTGCCCTCACCGTCAGACTGGTCAAAGAAGAAAATAAAGATCCCAACGCTCTTTCGGGGATGCTGAGTGCGATCGACACTGGCGGCCCCGGTTCTGTGTACGTCATGAAGATCGATGACGGTGCAGATATTGCCGGCATGGGCGGTCTGATGGGTACAGCCATGGCTTCACGGGGCTTCGCGGGAGCAGTGGTCGACGGCGGCGTTCGCGATCTTCCCCAGCTCAAAAAGATCGGCTTTCCTGTGTATGCCCTGGGACCGGTGCCATCCACCTCGGTTAGCCACTACCGTTTCGGCGGCTCCAACATGCCCATCGATTGCGACGGTGTGAAGGTCAACCCCAACGACATTATCGTTGCTGACCAGGATGGAGTGGTTGTTGTGCCCCGGGCTCATGCGGCAGAGATTCTTGTCCTTGCCCAAAAGCTGGATAACAGCGAGCATGCCATGTACCCCTACATCGAGAAGTTCCACTCCATCGTGGAGGCAGTCAAACAGTTCGGACGAATATAACATTCGCGGTATTTCATAAACGGACGCGGCAGGTAAAGAGGGCTCAGGATTGTTTCCCTCGCTTCACCTGCCGCGTTCGTGTCGATGGGATCCGATTGCTGTCCCACCGGAGCTTGATCTCTGCCAGTCTGGAGTAAATTACATAGCCAAGGTGCGTTGCAGTTTGGAATGGATGCAATCTACGGCATTTGTCATAGATTTCTTTTGATCACTTGGCCTATGACAATCGAAGACTCTTGGGTTCTGATGGTCTTTGCCTTTACAATTCACCCCCTCAGATACTCTTAATTCTGTCTTAACCGAAAGGATGGTTCTTCGATGGCTAGTGAACCGACTCCCGGCTCTCTTACGCGTCGCAGTTTTCTGCAGTGGTCCCAGTCCGCGCTGGCAATGCTTGGCGTAGCGCCCCTTGTGTCTTCTGCGGAGGCGCTTGCGGCGCCAGCAGCGTCCGGTGGTTCCGTGGCCGTCGACTACTACGCCAAACTCGGCGTCAAGAAGATGATCAATGCTGCGGGCACATATACGATGTATACCGCCGCCGTGATGCCGCCGGAGGTGATGCGCGCTGTCGATGAGTCCGCCAAACATCCGGTTCATCTGCATGACCTGCAGATTCGCTCCGGGGGGTATCTCGCACAGAAGCTGCGCTGCGAAGGCGCTCTGGTCTCGTGTGGAGCATCATCGGCTCTTACGCTGGCAACTGCTGCCTGTATCACTTCGGCAAATAACTGCAAGCCCGAGGACATCCCGCAGAACGTCGGTCCCATGAAGAACGAGGTCATCGTTCAGAAGGCGCATCGCTATGGTTATGACCATGCCATCTTTCTCTGTGGAGCCAAGATCGTCGAAGTCGAAACACTCGACGACTACAAGCGAGCGTTCAACGAAAAGACCGTGATGACAAATTTCTTCAACGCTGCGGAGAAGGGTGAGATTGGCCATGAGCAGTGGCTTGAGGTCGCCCATCAGCACAACGTTCCCTGTCATATCGACGCGGCCGCCGATATGCCTCCTATTTCGAATCTCTGGAAGTACACCGGAATGGGTTTCGACCTCGTCTGCTTCTCCGGCGGGAAGGGGATTCGGGGACCTCAGAATGCAGGACTCCTCCTCGGCAAGAAGCACCTCATCGATCTGGCTCATCTGAACAACAATCCCTATGAGGGCGTTGGCCGCGGCATGAAGGTCGCCAAGGAGCAGATTGTCGGCATGGTCGCTGCCGTTGACTGGCTGCTCGGACAGTCGGACGAATCCATGGAGAAGGAGTTCACCCGCCGCGCCGACGTTATCAGGGACATTGTGAAAGGCGTTCCCACGGTGAAGGCAACCATCTTTACGCCAGAGGTCGCAAACCACGTGCCTCACCTCATCATCAGCTACGACCCCGCTGTCACAGGAATAACTCCGAAGGAAGTCCAGGCGAAGCTTCGCGCGCTCGATCCCTCCATTGAGCTGAATCCTGCGACTGGTAGCGAACACGGGGGGAACGGCATGCCTCCATGTCCTAACGCTCTCGTCGTCGGTACCTGGATGCTTCAGCCCGGTGAGGCTGAGATCGTAGGACGACAGATCCGTGCCGCCCTCAAGAAAGCATAATCGCGCCTACAATGAGGGCTGATCTTCAATTTATCCGAGGGAGTTACAGGTATGGAAAAACAATCAAGAAGAGGTCTTCTTAAAAATGCTGCCAAAGCCGCAGTTGCTGTCACTGGTGGAGCGGTTGCAGTCAAAGGCGCCTCCGCGCAGGGAACCGGCAAACTCGAGAAGAAGGCGTATCCCGCGCCGGCCCCTTCAGCGGATGGCAAGCGCCCGCTGTTCTCCGGAGCAGTCTCCTATGGAAACACGCTATATCTCGCGGGCGTAGGAGCGCACTTTCCTGGCACAATCGAGCAGCATACCAAGCACGTTCTTGATGAACTGGAGAAGAAGCTCATCAGCGCTGGCTCCTCGATGCAGAAGGTCCTCAAGGTCAACGTCTATCTGAATGATCTGAAGGACTACGATGCCATGAACAAGGTGTACGCTACTGCGAACTGGGGAAGCATCCCTCCGGTCAGGACGACGGTGTCCCCGGCCGCTGGAATTCCAGGCAATTCGCTGGTCGAGATTGACCTGATCGCTTATATCTGAGCTGTTTCAAGCAGGGTCTGCTTTTGCGCGGACCCTGCATTCAATCGAAATCTTTTCAGGCTCGGGGAGGGGCCGCAGGATGTCATCGCTCACCAATGGAAAATGGTCTCGTCGAGAGATTCTCAAGCAGTCCGGCATTCTTTCGGCTCTTGGAGCCACTTCTGCGGTCTCTCCGATTGTGGGCTGCGCCCGTCCAGCGGGGGATCAGGCTGCTGCCGCAAATACCCTCGTTCACCACCACGACATGGGGGACAATCTGTTTACGCGCATCGGTGTTCGCCCTATGGTCAATGGCCGTGGAACCTACACCATCATCAGCGGTTCCTGCTCTCTGCCCGAGGTCAAGCAGGCGATGTACGATGCCTCGTTTTACTTCGTGCATCTGGACGAGATGATGAATGGCATTGGCGCGCAGCTGGCAGAATTGACCGGAGCGGAGTGGGGGATCACCACCACGGGTTGCGCCGCCGCCATCTGTCTTGCGACCATCGCATGTATCGCTGGCACCGACATTGAACAGTGCCAGGCGCTCCCCTACACCAAGAAAAAAGATCAGGTCATCATCCCCAAGCACTCCCGCAACCCCTATGACATTGGCGTACGCATGTGTGGCGTCGAAATCGTTGAGGTGGACTCGCCGGAGGAGTTCCGCGCCAAGCTCTCTGATCGTACTGCAATGGTCTACATTCTCTCCGGGCCGCAATCGACCTCCGGGCCTATGAGCATCAGTGCCCTCTGCAAGATCGCGAACGAAAAGAATGTTCCCGTTTTTGTCGATGCTGCCGCAGAAGAGCCGGTCAAGCCCAATATTCATATTGCAGCAGGAGCTTCGCTCGTCGGCTACTCAGGTGGAAAGTGCATGCGTGGTCCCCAGTCCTCCGGCATGATGCTCGGAAAGAAGGATCTATGCCAGGCGGCCTTCTATCAGGCGTCCCCGCACCACTGCTACGGCCGTGCGCTGAAGTGCAGCAAGGAAGAGGCGATGGGTCTGCTAGCCGCCGTGCGCCAGTGGTACAAGCGGGATCATGCAGCCGAACAGGCGCAGTGGCTCGGCTGGATGCAGCACATCGCTGACAAAGTGAAGGGAATCCCGAACGTGACTGCGCAGGTCATTCCTGCACAGGAGGACCTCTCCAATCGCTGCGCGACTCTCAAGATCACGTGGGATGCCAGTAAGGTTGGCATCACGGGAACGGAAGTGAATGCTCGCCTGGATGAAGGTAATCCGCGCATTGCTCTGATCGGTGCCCAGGGACGTCGGCCTGACATGATGCAAAGCTCCATCGGCGTTACGTCTTACATGATGCAGGCAGGAGACGAAAAGACCATCGCGGATGCTCTCTATGAGATTCTCACTCATCCCGGTTCGCATCCGAATCCCCCTGTGCCAACAGGTACGCCGGCGTCAGTGAAGGGAACCTGGGCGGTCACCATCCACTATCTGCGTGGAACGGGAGAGCAGAAGTTTGTGCTGAAACAGAACGGAAACGAGGTCACCGGAGAACATCACGGTGAGATCTACAACGCGACCTTCAAGGGCGCTGTCCACGGCGACCAGATCGAGCTCCACAGCGTGATGCCGGTTGGCGGAAATCCTCTGCACTGCAACTTCAAGGGGACTGTCACCGGCGGGAATATATCCGGTACCGTCAACATGGGCGAGTATGGTGACGCCCAGTGGAGTGCGGTTCGAGCCTGATCCGATAGGTAATTTGGCCTATTTTCATCCTGAACCACAGGGCCGATGACGCATGCCCTCGCTTGTCTGAAAATAGCTGAGATAAATCGATTTTCCTGTCGTGAGCCGGGGGCTTAGCCGCTGCCCGAAAGAACCCCTCGGCAATTTTCAGCTCTGATTTCTCTCTTGAAGTGGTGCGCTTTTATCCGGCCACTTCAAGAAGAATCCGATTTCCGATGGAGTGCTTTCAATGTCCTTTGCTGTCGCGATGCAAAATGTCTCGTTCAGATACGAGGCCCATGCTCCGATCATGCGAGTGAACGATCTCTACATTGAGAGCGGAAGGCGGGTCTTCCTCCACATAGCTCCTCGCAGCGACAAAAGCAACTTATCAGGCATCATCGCCGGCGTTCTTCCTCGGCATGAAAGCTATGAGGTTTTGGAGAAAGATCGGGCTCAGCTTAGAAGTGCATAAACCTTCTGCTGCCGGCCTTCATCCGGCTGTAGCAATGGTTAGGTCGTAGACGGCACGCACGTTTCGCCGCTGGACGCATAGTTGGATGATTTGATCTCTCGATCAGGAAGTGCGGCGCAACCCCGGCCGCCGTTGGAGTTGATGGATGTTAGAACGTTGGATGAGAGTACGGTATCTCTTAGCATTTTGGTTGTTCGTATTGAGCGGCGTCGCCTTTCTCGATCGAACGAACATTTCAATCGCTGGCCTGCAGATCAGCACAGAGTATGGACTTGGCAATCAGCGTCTCGGCTGGATCTTCAGCGCCTTTCTGATCGGTTACGCCGGCTTCCAGATTCCTGCGGGGTGGCTCTCCGCGAAGTTTGGGCCTCGCCGGGTGCTCACCCTGGGCGTCATGTCTTGGGGAGTAGCAACGGTTCTGACCGCATTGCTTCCGTCCCGGCTTCCGTATGCGGTAGTGCTGCTGATCGGCATCCGCTTCATTCTCGGGGCAGGCGAATCGGTCATCTATCCCGCAGCCAACCAGTTTGTCGCCCGATGGGTTCCTGTCCAGGAGCGGGGCTTCATCAACGGCCTCATCTTCGCCGGCGTAGGAGCGGGCAGTGGTCTTACACCCCCCATGCTCACCTGGCTGATTACACATCATGGATGGCGTGCTGCCTTCTGGTTTAGCGCTATCGTGGGATTCATCGTGGGTGCCGTATGGTGGCAGTTCTCACGCGACACCCCTGAAGAACATCCTTCCATGTCTGCTCGCGAGCTTGTGGAAATTCGAGACGGCCTTGCCTATAACGATTCGACAAATACTTCAGCGACCGACTCCAAGCACTCCGGCACGCAAATCTCCTGGCGTGCGATCTTCCATCGCCGGGATCTTCCCGCGCTGATGGTAGGCTACTTCGCGTTCGGTTATGTGGCCTGGATCTTCTTCAGCTGGTTCTTTCTCTATATGGCCCAGGTACGCGGTTTCGATCTCAAATCCAGCGCGCGCTATGCCATGCTTCCGTTCCTTTCCATGACGCTCTTCTGCCTTGTAGGCGGAATGCTGAGTGACCGCCTGACAGGGAAATATGGTCTACGCGTCGGACGCTGCGGCCTGGCTGCCGTCGCCCTTATCCTCACCGCTGTCTTTCTCGTGCTTGGATCGCAGGTTCATAGCCCGCAGCTTGCGGGATTCATCCTGGCTGGAGGCGCCGGCGCCCTCTACCTCTCCCAAAGCTCCTTCTGGTCAGTCTCGGTTGATATCGCCGGTAAGAGCTCAGGCGTCTTCTCCAGCCTGGTGAATACCGGCGGACAGATCGGCGGCGCCGTCACCGCATCGCTCACTCCCTGGGTTGCGCAGCGCTATGGCTGGACGACATCCTTTGCCATTGCCTCCATTCTGGCCGTCATCGGGGCAATCTGCTGGCTTACGGTGCACCCGGAGCGGCCGCTGATTACCGAGCCTTCCATCGAAGAAACGACTCTGGCCGGGTAGGTCATTTAGCCTATGCGAAATACGTCATTTGCCTGTAGTCAACGGATCTGTGTAAAACCTATGATTTCGACCACAGAAATAAGATCCATCTGCACTGTGTCGTACTCGGCATGCCAGCTTCACCTGCGTGGAATCCTGGCCGCCAAATGCCGTCGCTGCTGCTCCAAAAGGAAAGTCTTCGCTCCGGGTGGATTCTTTCAAGGTGAATGTTCATAATGTCAACGACTTAGCAGGCGACTCCAAGGCAGATAGGAATCGCAAAGGAGAAAAGAAATGGAGAACAACTCGCGACGTAAGTTCTTTGGAAAGTTCGCGGCCCTCGCGGCAGTGACCGCCGGTAGCGCCCGCATCTTCGGCCAGCAGCCTTCGGCGGCACCCGCTCCTGCTCCTGCAGGCCCCCGTCCGCATGGAAATCACGTCCACAACGGCATCTATTACTTCTCCGGAACAGGCTCGAACGATGGTTACTCCAAGGAAGACCATGTGACCGTAACCGATCCGTTCGAAAAACACGTCAGCCGTTCTATGGACGCCCTGAAGAAGTCATTGGAGCGGAATGGCTCTTCCATGGATAACATCCTGAATATGCAAGTGTTTATCTGCCTGCCTTCCGCTGAAGGTGTACCTGTGCTTACGGGGAAAGCGCGCTTTGACGCCTACCTGGAGCACTACAAAGCGCTGAACAAGATCTACGGCACGTACTTTAGCCCAGGCAAGGCTCCTTCGCGTGCTTTCATGGCAGTGGACTGGATTCCCGGCGACTCCCTGGTCGAGTTCGTTGGCAGCGCTCTGGTTGTCAATCCACCTTCCACTTCGTCGAACTAGTTAACAAATGAACAGGAGCTGCAAATGATCTTGAAGTCCCGTTGGAACCGTCGTTCCTTTTTGTCCGCACTTGGTGCTGCAACCGGTGGTTTGATGGCACCACGTGCGGCCGTTGCCGAAAAGAAAGACGAGAAGCACGGCGTCGACGGTCATGCGATCGTTCCCATCAAGAGCGGTCTGGGCTCGACGGGTGATGTCTATAAGGAACTGGGCGTAACTCCGCTGGTCAATATCGTTGGCACCGTCACCGTCATCGGCGGAACCGTGATGAAGCCCGAAGTGATGGAGTTGATGCGCCAGGGCAATCAGCACTTCGTGATGATCAATGAGCTCGAGGTCGCCGCCGGCCGTTATATCGAGAAGCTCTGCAAGCTGCCCTCCGGCTACACCGCCCTGGTTACCGGTGGCGTTGCTGCCGGCACCGTCTGTGCCTATGCAGGCATGTTGACCGAAGATCTGGAACCGCGCATGAAGGCCTGCCCCGACCTCACAGGCTTTCCCAAGACCGAGGTCCTTATCCAAAAGGCTCACCGCAACAACTTCGATCATCAGGTGCGCCAGACAGGCGTCAAGCTCATCGAAGTCGAGACCAAGGATCAGATGATCAACGCCATCAACGACAAGACGCTGGCGATGCACTACATCAACATCCAGTCCGATCGCGGCCAGGTCAGCGGCCCCGAGATGATCGAGATCGCCCGCAAGGCGAACATCTACACCTTCAACGATGCCTCTGCCGATGTTCCTCCTAAGGAGCGTCTGTGGGAGTATCCGGCGCAGGGTTGGGATTTCGTCGCCTTTTCTGGCGGCAAGGACATCTGCGGACCGCAGTCGACCGGCTTCCTCATCGGCAAGGAGAAGCTCGTCCGGTGGGCGCAGATGAATATGAGCCCGCAGGAAGATCGCATCGGCCGCGCCTGCAAGGTTGGCAAGGAACAGATCTTTGCCGCGCTCAAGGCGCTCGAGATGTTCGTCAACCAAGACTATGATGCCGTCGTAAAGAGCTATGATGATCGCGCCGCAGTCATCTCCAAGGCGGTCGCAAAGTTTGGCGTTACTCCTCTTCCGCGGCAGTTCAACCCCAACGCTCTTGGCAATGTCACCCCGCACTACAGCTGGAAGATCGATCAGACGAAGCTGAACATCACCTCCCAGGAGGTTTTACATCAGCTCGCTGAAACGAAGCCCGTTGGCATCGGCAGCTTGAACGCCGATGCTGCTGGCATGCGCGGTCGCAATCCTGATGCACCCGCTCATCCGCAGGAGCGCCATCGTCGTCAGCAGGATCCGGCAGTCTTTGGTTTTGCGATGTGGCAGCTCAAGGACGGTGAAGACAAGTACATCGCTGATCGGCTGGTTGAAATCTTCAGCGGAGCTAAAAAGGCCTGACCCTTCCCGAACCACATAGACATACGGCATAATTGGGGCCTTCTCTGAAGAGAAGGTCGCAATCGGCCCGATTCCACAGTGCTCGAATTAAGGAGATCCATGAATCGTCCGTTTTACCGAGTAGCCCGAACTATTGCCTCCTGTTGCGCAGTGCTCTCGCTCGCTGCTGCCTCCGTCCATGCTTTTGCCCAGGCGCCTAACCTGGCCTATGACCTGGTCCTGCAGAACGGCCACGTCATCGACGACAAGAACCATGTCGACTCGGTCATGGACGTCGCTATCAAGGACGGCAAGATTGCCAAGGTCGCGCAGCATATCGCAGCGACGGATGCTCTGAAGGCCATCGACGTGAAGGGCCTCTATGTGACCCCTGGCCTCATTGATATCCACTTCCACGGATTTCTGGTCCCTGGAGAGCGCGGGTCCTACGCCGGCGACAACAGCATCCGTCCTGATGGCTTTACCTTCCGTACTGGCGTTACGACAGTGGTCGATGCCGGTTGCGCGGGCTGGCGCAACTTTGAGGAATACAAGGATCGCATCATTGACCGGCAGAAGACCCGCATCCTTGTCATGCTGAACATCGTGGGCGCCGGTATGCGTGGCGCCAAGTATGAGAATAATAAGGCGGATATGGACGGTGCGGCCACTGCAGCGATGGCCCTCAAGTATCCGAAGATCGTCGTCGGCATCAAGACGGCGCATTATGCCGGTCCTGACTGGACCCCGGTTGAACAAGCTGTCATTGCCGGAACCAAGGCCAACATTCCCGTAATGGTCGACTTCGGCGAGAACTTCCCCAAGACCCGTCCGCTCTATGATCTGCTCACCAAGAAGCTGCGTCCCGGCGACATCTACACCCACATGTACTCCGGCCTGCGCAACGAGCAAGATCCTGTCACCATGGGCCCCAGCAAGGCATTCATTGAGGGCCGCAAGCGCGGCATCATCTTCGACACCGGTACCGGCGGCGGCAGCTTCCGCTTCTCGCTCGCCGTTCCCATGGTCAAGGATGGATTCATCCCTGACTCCCTCTCGACGGACCTTCACATCGGCAGCATGAACAGCGCTACCAAGGACGAGCTGAATGTCGCCAGCAAGATGATGGCGATCGGTCAATCGCTGCAGCAGGTTATCGCTGAGATGACCTCGCATCCGGCGCGCGAGATCAAGCATGAGGAGCTGGGTAACCTCTCCGTCGGCTCGGTCGCCGATATCGCCGTTCTCCGTCTTGAAAACGGCCACTTTGGCTTCACGGATATGGACAATGTCCGTGTCGATGGAACGAAGAAGCTGACTGCTGAGATCACCTTGAAGGACGGTAAGATCGTCTATGATCTCAACGGCATGGAAGCTGACAAGTACGGTGCTCCCCCGAGCCCGCACGCCGACCAGGCCTATCGCTGGACGAGCTTCGCGCATGGGCCGCGTCCGACGGTGCCCTCCGACAACAACCGCCACTAATCGAGGCACAGCAGAATAGAAAAACGCCCAGCGTAAGCTGGGCGTTTCTGCTTTCATCCTGTTGATCGGGCGAAGGATCTACAGAAACACGATGCATTGCGGCCGCGACAATGGAAAGCTCTTGCCGCCGTTCGCAAGCTTTCCTGTCTTCGGATCACGGGAAAATACCGCCAGATTGTCCGTGACCTGGTCGGCGACCAGCAGCCAGCGCTCGGTAGGATCGAGCGCAATATGTCGCGGAGTCTTTCCTCCACACGACGTCCTCTCCATCAACGTCAGTTTGCCATCCGCAGGCGACACCGAGAAGGACACCATAAAATCGTCCAGCCTGTTGGCCAGATAAACAAACCGCCCGGCCTTATCGATGATGATCTCCGACGGAGCTGAGGGCCCGGTATGGCCCTCCGGCACGGTCGAGATCAATTGCGCTGTTGCGAACACGCCCTTCTTTGCATCCCAGTCCAGCACGTTCACCGATGACCCTACCTCATTGGCGCAATACGCCCATCGCCCGTTTGGATGGAAGACAAGTGCCCGCGGCCCCGAACCCGGCAGCGCCTTCCACGCGGGAGGAACCTGTGGGGTCAGCTTCGCCGTCGTCGCATCCAGGTGATACACGTGAATCTCATCCAGTCCAAGATCGTTGACGAAGAGAAACCTGTTGTCCGGCGAGACGGTAACGCGGTGTCCTCTCGGCCCTGCCTGTTGGGGTTTAGGCCCATGTCCGCTGTACTGGAAGAACGAGACTGCATCGCTCAACCGGCCTGTCTTATCCACTGTGAACGACGCCGCACTTCCACCGCCGTAGTTCGCAGCAAAGGCGCAGTGCCCGGTGTGGTCAACGCTGACGTGACATGTCCCCGGTCCGCCTGCCGAAACCTCATTGATCTTCGTCAGCTTCACGGTTCCGCGGTCCACCCTGAAGCTCGAGACGCCGCCACTCTTCTTGCCTTCGTACTCGTCCAGTTCGTTCGCTGCAAACAGAAACTGCTTATCCGGAGATAGCGCAAGGAAGGTAGGATTGTCCGCCTCCGCCGCCAGCCCGCGCTGGATCAACTCTCCTGTAGCGGAATCAAAGTTGTAGGCATAGATCCCCTTGCTGCCCTTGCCGGTCTGCGTTCCGACAAACAGAGTATGACTTGTGGCCCGTTGCGCAAACGAAGCCAGCGGATGCGCTGTAACAGCAAGAGCGGCAGATCCCTGCAGGAGTCTGCGCCTTGAGATCCTTACCATCGTTCGATCTCCTCGATTTGAAGTGGTAAGGCTAACTGTAGAGCACGACCAGGCTGGCTGGCGAATTCACGCGTGTCAGCACTCTGCCGGCGCTCATCGTTCCGGTGCCAGCATCAATCTGCACCTGCTGCACCGTGCCGTTCTTGCGATTCATCGCTACGATGCTCCGGCCATCGGGAGCGACGTGAAGAGCGCTCAGCTCGCCCATCTCTTCGACCTGTACTCCCAGTGAACGACGAACGTTGCCGCTCTCGCCCAGATTCCAGGTTCGTATACCACCGCCGCGCTCGCAGGCATATAGAAAACGTCCTGAAGGATGAAGCGCCAATGCGGCCGGACCGGCGACTCCCGCGGAGGCAAGGCGCTGCGCCTCCCCGGAAAACCTTCCCGTCGAAGAATCGTAGCTGTGGCAGACGATCGCCTCGTTGTGCATGACATAGGATGCTTTGCCTGCCGGATGCATCGCAACCTGGGTGGGACCACAGCCTGCTTCCAGTTCTACGCGCTCCTGCGCTGCCAGGCCGCCCTGGTCCAACGAAAGCACGCTCAGCCGGTCGGTTCCTCCGTCCACCGTGACGATCCGTCCTGCCTTGTCAAAGGCAACCATCCGGGGTTCAGCCCTTCGGCCCTGGGCGGCACGGTCCGATCCCACCTCTTTCAGAATCGCGCTCACCCGTCCTAGACTTCCGTCTTCTTCAAGGGGAAGTACGTTGTACGCTCCGCCTCCACGCACTGCGACCACCAGTTGGCGGCCATCGGGAGTAACTGCGGCATGCCGGGGGCGAATCGCCGAAAGCGCCAGCTCCCTGCGATTCAGGAGCCGCAGCCTGCCATCGGCCTCGATCGCATAGGACTCAGCGGTCCCCACCGGAAGCCCTTTGTGCGAGTCAATCTCGTTGACCGCATATAAAATCTTTCGGTCGGCGGACAACGTCAGGGACACAGGGCGCGCGCTCTCAACCGTCTGCAGCCTGCGCCACCCTCGCGCTCCTGCAGCATAGGCATGAATACCTTCATCAGCGCTATCTTTCGCTGCAACATAGGCGAACTTTGCTTGGCTCCCAGCGCTCGTCTCTGCCAGCAGGGAAGTGCCCATGCCTGTTGAAGCGATCGACGAGAAACCCATCCACTGTACGAACTCTCTCCGGCTCCAGCGCGTGCTCATCCTGCGTTCTCCTCTTACCCGAATCTCTTAAAATCCTAGCTCTTCCAGGCCTTTGGTGGCATCTCAAAAACCGGCGTAAAACTTTTTTGATCATCCTACAATGCCTCTATCCAATTGCATCTAAGTCAAATGGTCTATACGGCCTGGAATCCTCCGGGTCTAACCCATTATTAGAATGGAAGTTGTAGCGGAACGATCGGCTGTCGTACATCTTCAGTCCATCCGGCTACTCAATGGATCCCTGCAGCAGAAAGGCAAAGACTCCGTGAAGGCACTTGTAAAAAGCCGCAGCGAGCGCGGCCTGTGGCTTGAGGATGTTCCTGAACCTCACCTTGGCATCAATGACGTCAAAATCCGCGTCGTCTATACCGGCATCTGCGGGACTGATCTCCATATCTACGACTGGGATGCCTGGGCGCGTTCCACTATCCGCCCCGGTCTCGTGATCGGCCACGAGTTCGTCGGCGAGGTGGTCGAATTTGGCTCCAATGTCACCGACGTTGCCGTCGGCCAGCTCGTCAGCGGCGAGGGACACGTCGTCTGTGGGCGCTGCCGCAACTGCCTCGCTGGTCGCCGCCATCTCTGCGCCCACACCCAGGGGGTGGGCGTCAATCGCGACGGCGCCTTTGCAGAGTACATCGTCTTGCCTATGTCCAACATCTGGCAGCACGCGCCCGGCATCAATCACGAGATCGCCGCCATCTTCGACCCTCTCGGCAATGCCGTCCATACCGCGTTGGCATTCCCCGTTCTCGGAGAAGATGTCCTCGTCACAGGAGCCGGCCCCATCGGCATCATGGCAGCCGCCGTTGCCCGTCACGCCGGGGCTCGTTATGTTGTCATCTCCGATCCCAATCAGTACCGACGCAATCTCGCCGCGAAAGTAGGGGTAACCCTAGCCGTCGATCCTCGAGCCACACCTCTTACGGAGATTCAGAAGCAACTCCACATGCAGGAGGGCTTCGACGTCGGTCTTGAAATGTCCGGAAATCCAGCGGCCTTCCGCGAGATGTTGCGTAACATGAGTCACGGCGGCAAGATCGCCATGCTGGGTATCCCGTCTGAGGAGATCGCGATTGACTGGAACCAGGTCGTCTTCAATCAACTCACCATCCGGGGAATTTACGGACGCGAGATGTACGAGACCTGGTACAAGATGACCGTCATGCTGCAGAGCGGGCTCGACATCTCCGGCGTCATCACCCACCGGCTGAACTGGCGCGACTACGAGCAGGGTTTCGACGCTATGCGCTCCGGAAATTCCGGCAAAGTCATCCTCGACTGGCGCGATGTGGCATAAGCCCCACAGACTGCGTTAGCAGTTCATTGCACGCTCACGACGTAAACTCCAAAAATACAGAGGTGTCATCCTGAGCGAAGGGGCTCGCCGTAAGGCGAGCCCCTTCGCTCAGGATCTGCGATTTACCTCGCCTATACCTTCAGAGCCTTCAGATAATCGGCGTCGATCTTGATCGATTCCTTCCACGGCACATCGAACGCTTCCTGTTCTACGAAGATGTGTTTCAGGCTTTGGGTCTTAGCCGCCTGAGCGAAGATCGGCCGGTAATCGATATCGCCCTTACCTAGTTCGGTCACCTTGTCGCTCTCGGGTCCGCCGCCGCCCAGTTTGAAGTCCTTCACATGCAGCATCGAGAAGCGATGAGGATGCTCACGCATCAGGTCTACCGGCTTCACACCAGCCACTGTGGCCCAGCCACAATCCAGTTCCAGCGTTACCTTTGCTGGATCGGTCAGTTTCAGCAGCTCCATGTATGGGATGCCGCCGTCCAGGTGATCGAACTCGTGGATGTGATTGTGGTAACCGAAAGTGATTCCCGCAGCTTTGGTCTTCGCGCCAAACTCATTGAACTGGCCTGAAATCCAGCGCCAGTCTTCGATGGTCATCGGCTTCGGCCTGCCGTTTGCTCCCGGAGTCGGATCCTTCGGCCCCGGGCTCGAGCAGATGATGTACTTTGTACCCAATTCCTTGTTGAAGGCAAGAATCTCGTCAAACTTCTTGCGGAGATCGCCAAAGGGATGATGTGAGCTGACGCAGTGCAGCTTCGCCTTCTGCATCGACTGCTTTACCTCTGCCGCGCTCTTTCCATAAAAGCCGGCGGCCTCCACTTCGGTATAACCTGCCTTGGCTACCTCGGCCAGTGTCGGATCATAGTCCTTCGCAAGCTGCTCCCGTACTGAATAAAGCTGAATCCCGAGCGGCAGATTCAGTGGTGTCGCAAAGGACACTCTGGTTTGAAAGGCTGCGTATGCTGCTGCCGCAGACGCGCGGCCGATAAACTTTCGTCTGGAGATCATCCATAGCTCCTTTTTTCGTGCAAAGAGATTATCCCTGAAAATTGTCTTTCCATCATGTCAGAGACCAATCTTCGTGGTAAATCCAGAGAGAAAGGAATGCTTTCCGCAGCCAATGGCGCATGCAGCGGTTTACCCTCATCGAATCCCTACAAAAAATGTCATCCTGAGTGGAGTCGATGGATCTGCGGTCTCGCGTGACACTCAACGCCCTGCGGGATCTCCCGAAACACTCCTTCTTCAGCTCGCCACGGTAGAAGCAGCCGGAGGCGCTGTCGGATCGGATTTCTGCATGATGAGCATATTTGACGAGATTCCAAGAGGTATACCTTCCTTCTCGAAGGCGAGAATGATTCTGCGCCGCAGCTCCCTCAGCACACCATCGCGCTGATTCGCGCGGACGCGAATATTAATCGGGTAGATCACCTCGCGCCCACGAATCTCATTGACGCCGAGGACATCGGGGTCTGAGATCACGATGTCACGAAAGGCGGAATCGTTCCTCACAGCTTCTGCGAGGTCCTTCAAAATCTTCATCACGCCATCTGGATTTGCACTGGCATCCACAGAGACCGAAAGCTGGGCGACAGAGAAGTCGCGCGATTGATTCGCGACCGTTGCGATCTGACTGTTCGGAATCACGTACAGCGTTCCATCGCCGTCGCGCAGGCGCGTGCTGCGCAGTGAGAGCTCTTCCACGGTGCCTTTCAGGCCCGCAATGGTGATGACCTCTCCGACGTTGTACTGGTCTTCCAGAAGAATAAAGATCCCATTCAGCATGTCCTTGAAGATGGACTGCGCACCGAGGCCGATGCCCACCCCAAGAATGCCTGCAGAGGCCAGCAGGGGCTCATAGGGAATGTTGAAGATCGTAAGCACCTGCAGAAAGGCGAGGAAGCCGATCACGCCCAGAGAGGTCGCGCGGAGAATAGAAGCCATGGTGCGCAGTTGGGCAGCCCTGTGGAAGTTTGCGACCTGCTGGTCCGCGCGCTTCTGGAGTCGGGTTACAAAAAACTTCAGGACCCTCAACAGAACAAAGACAATGATCAGGATGGCGATCAGCTTCGGAGCTTTATCCCGAACGAAAACAATGATGTAGTGATGCCAGTCATGAGTAAAGACATAAGAAAGACGTTCTTCTTGAGGGATACCTTGCATGGCTGAGGCTAGATGGAGCATGATACTGGCATCTCGCTTTCGGGCGGAGGATCTTGTCCTTCCAGCATGCAGCAGTCCTTGGACCGGATGCAACGGAACGAAAGGCGGGAAGGAGGCCATATGAGGGGCATATGGTTGACCGCAAACGGAGTACTGCTTCTGGCGGCAGGCTCCATGATCATCGCTCAACGACAGGGAAGTGGCGGTATGGTGCCTGCCGTTCCTCTGCCCTCATCGCCGTCCAGAACGACAGGCTATCCTCCGATGGGAGGAATGCCAATGGGTCCGATGGACGCATCGGGAAATTCCGATATTCTGAACTCGCGCATCGCCCAGCAGCAGGCGCGGACACGCAATAACGAGCGACAGAAACGAATCGAATCCGACACACAGAAACTTGTCGGCCTGGTCGATGAGCTAAAGCAGCAGGTGCAGGGAGACAAGCAGCTTTCTCCGGCGGACCTCAGCAAGCGTGCTGAAGAGATTGAAAAGCTGGCTCGTAGTGTCAAAGATCGGATGAAAGGTTAACTTGGTCGCTCATCCGTTATGGAACGGAGAACGCCTGGCCTACCGTGACCTGGGGAAACTGGAGCGAAGAATCTGCCGGAAGCGCCACGGTTCGAAGATAGTTGATCGTCGTCGCCGCGTCCCAGTCTGGATGTGCCGCTCGAAGTAGCGCCGCTGCTCCGGCGACCAGAGGAGCGGAGGCGCTGGTTCCGATCGCCTGAACATACTCCGCATGCCCCACATCGAAGCAGCCAAAACTGTGTCCGGAAGTGGACGGC
Source organism: Edaphobacter sp. 12200R-103 (assembly GCF_010093025.1). Classification (GTDB taxonomy): domain Bacteria; phylum Acidobacteriota; class Terriglobia; order Terriglobales; family Acidobacteriaceae; genus Edaphobacter. The sequence continues at coordinate 806,059 of NZ_CP048114.1, forward strand.
AGACCGGAGACGGTCCCTGGAATTCCGGAGCTGCAGGCGCCGCGAACCCAGCCGCTGACAACCATATCTCCTCCAGAAGGATAGCTGCCGCCGGGCGCCGCCACCGCATTCAGCGGAGCGCCATAGTTGCTGTAGTACGCCAGTGAGACCGGACCGGAGACGCAGGCCGATCCTGGCACCACATTCTCCCGGCAGTCCGGATTGGTCGAGGCCACTACAGCCAACACGTTCTGTGCCTGCGCTGGAAGCTCTATATATTGCGGATCGGAGAGATTTGTGGCGCTGTTCCCTGCCGCCGCTACCAGCACGATTCCGGCCCGAGCGGCCGCAGCTGTCACCTGATCGAAGACGGCCTTGAGTCCCGCCCCGTCACCTGTGGACAGATCGACGATGGTTCCCAGGGACATCGAAATGATGTCCGCTTTGTTCGTAATCGCATCGTCGATCCCCTGAATCACCCAGCTCATCAGCCCTGTCGCCTCGCCTGCATTGCATCGCGCCATGTCATCTGCGCCCGTGGCAGCTGGCATTCTCTCCAGGACCTTGATATTCAGAATCGTTGCTGACGGAGCCACCCCGACCATCTTCCCGGTGCCGGGACCGAGAGCCGCCCCCGCCAGCGAAGCTGTCCACGTTCCATGCCCATCCTGGTCCTGCGGTGTACCGTCGTCACATACACTCGGCATCTCCGCAGGATTGACCTCTGACAAATTCAGCGCGAGATTGGGCGCCAAATCCGGATGGCTGGCATCGACTCCGCTATCCAGTATCGCGATTCGCACCCCTTTGCCTCGTGTCACATTCCAGGGACCGTGCGCTGGGCCTCCGGGAATATCGCCTCCGTACCCCCCAACCTGGCGTACCGCCCAGCCCTGCGGAGAGTTGTAGTAAGTGTCGAAGGCACCCGCGCCCACGGAGACTGAGAAAACCGGATCAGGTATCGCCCGGATTCGTAGACCGTGCCCCTTTACCAGGCGGTCATGCAGAACATACGCCACACCGGGTTGCGCCTTCAGGCTTGCAATGACAGCCGCATCACCGGTCTCTGAGTCGGGCCTCTCTGCCGCCCGGGGACTTATCGTGCGATTCGGTACCTCGACGGTACTGATTCCGAATCTGGAGTGCCGCTCGATGACATGTCCGCCGGCCGCCTGGATATGCGCATTCGCATCCTGAGGAATAACGCCGTTGCGGTACACCAGCAGGTAGCGACCAGGAACAATGTCCGCTGATCTCTCTGTCGCGCCGCTTTGCGCAGAGGCCGGAGATCCGAGACACAAAGCAGTCAGCAGAAGGCCCGAAAGAAGAAAAGACCGCATGGCAAAACCTCAAGCCCCGTTGGCTTATCTCCAGATCGGCGGAATATGCAACCGCCGTAGACGCGGTTTGAGCCTGTGCTATTACTTTGGTTTATCAAACAGGCTCACGCCGGGAAATTGCATCTGACCCTACGTTGACCCTGTTCGGGGCCACATGCTCTAATTGGCCGCTCTGCGGAGCAAACCCAGGAAAGTCCGCTGACTAAGAAGCTTGTTGATTCAAGGAGACCTTTGCATGGTGGTTGTGAGCCTTTTGGCTGTGGCGTTGCACACGCAGATTCCTGTAACGCCTGTGACGGGAGTGGAACCGGATGGACGAATCTGGCTGTGGATTGCGCTCGGGGTAGGGACGCTGGCATTGCTTGCCGCCATCGCTCTGGCGCGGACCGTAATTGCCGCCGATACGGGAACGGCGGACATGCAGGTGATCTCAAACGCGATCCGGGAGGGAGCAGAGGCGTTTCTTCGTCGGCAGTACCGCACCATCGGCGCGATTGCGGTCATCCTCGCCATCGTGCTCTTTATCGGCTATCACATGTCGGACCGCATGGCCCCTTACGCGGTAAAGACCGTCGTGAGCTTCCTGGTGGGCGCTATCTGCTCGGCTCTGGCGGGATACACCGGCATGTACTGCTCCATCCGCGCCAACATCCGCACGGCTTCGGCGGCCCGTTCCAGCCTGAACAAGGCACTGCAGATGGCCCTGCGGGGCGGGGCGGTTACCGGCCTGGTCGTCGTGGCGCTCTCCCTGCTGGGGATCGGGGTCCTTTTTCTAGCATTCGGTGGCCTCGATAATCCCCGGGCTGTACCCTACCAGCTTGTGGGCTTCGGCTTCGGAGCATCGCTCGTCGCCCTCTTCGCCCAGCTTGGAGGCGGCATCTATACCAAAGCTGCTGACGTTGGCGCTGACCTGGTCGGAAAGGTCGAGGCTGGAATCCCCGAGGACGATCCCCGGAATCCTGCAGTCATCGCCGATCTGGTCGGAGACAATGTGGGCGACTGCGCGGGTCGCGGTGCCGACATTTTTGAATCAACAGCCGCCGAAAACGTCGGCGCCATGGTCCTGGGGGCGGCACTCTATCCCGTCTTCGGCATCAAGGGCATCCTGTTTCCGCTCATTGTGCACGCCATCAACCTGATCGCCAGCATCGTCGGCGTCTTCGTCGTCAAGTCCGGCGAACAGGAAGATCCCATGCACGCCCTCAATCGCGGATTCTATGTCACCTCCGGACTGGCGCTGCTCGGTTTTGCCGGAGCGGTCTACGCCATGCTGAATGGACCAGGTGTACAGCCCATCTGGTTCCTCGGCTGCGGAGTCCTCGGACTGGCCACTGCGTTTCTGTTCGTCTGGATCACCGAGTATTACACCGAGTCGGTCTATCGCCCCGTAAAGTCGATCGCGCAGGCCTCACTCACCGGGCCTGCGACCAACATTATCAGCGGTCTCGCCGTCGGGATGGAGACCCCGGCACTTCCTGTCATCGTCATCTCAGCGGCACTTCTGCTGAGCTACTACTTCGGCGTCCGAGGCCTCGAAGGAATCGGCGGCATCAGCGAGTACGAGAAGGGAATCTATGGCACGGCCATCGCCACCATGGGTATGCTAAGCTGCGCCGCCTATATCCTGGCCATGGATACCTTCGGCCCCATCACGGATAACGCTGGCGGCATCATCGAGATGTCGCATCAGCCGCACGAGATTCGCGAGCGCACCGACAAGCTCGACTCTGCCGGCAATACCACCAAGGCGCTTACCAAGGGCTACGCGATCGGGTCTGCATCGCTGGCGGCCTTCCTTCTCTTTTCGGCCTATCTCGAGGAGATCAAGGCGATCGTCACTGACAAGGTGATGGCGGCGGGGGGATACATGCCCTCCGGCTGGAGCTTCACCAACATCAATCTTGCCCAGATTCCTGTCTTCGTCGGCGCTCTGCTCGGAGCGATGCTGACCTATCTCTTCAGCTCAATGGCCATCAAGGCGGTAGGTAGGTCGGCCCAGATGGTCGTGCAGGACGTGCGAGCCCAATTCAAGGAGAACCCTGGCATCATGGAGGGGACAGCGAAGCCGGACTATGGACGTTGCGTCCATATCGTCACCGGCGCGGCACTGCGCGAGATGGTTGTGCCAGGCCTGCTGGCCGTCGGTCTTCCGGTGGCAGTCGGTCTGATCTTCCGCCATTTCAGCTCCAGTTATCATGCCGATACCATGGCCTACGCTCCGGGTTCGATTCTTCCCGTACCAGCCATCGCCGGACACCCGGTCAATCTTGCGGGAGCCGAGGCCGTCGCCGGTCTGTTAATGGTTGGAACCATCGCCGGTGTTCTGCTGGCGATGCTGATGAACAACGGAGGCGGAGCTTGGGACAACGCCAAGAAGTTTATCGAGACCGGTCAGTACGGCGGCAAGAAGAGCGAAGCCCACAAGGCTGCGGTTGTCGGCGATACTGTCGGCGATCCATTCAAGGATACGGCGGGGCCGAGCCTTCACGTGCTCATCAAACTGCTTGCCACCATCACGCTCGTGCTGGCTCCCTTGTTTGTGTAGAAACAAATTCTTACTTCTTTGTCGGAGCAGGCTGCGACGTCTTTCGACCCCGCTCCGGCAGAGACATTCTTTCGCAGGTTCGAAAGATGCTCAGACATGCGCCGTCGGCCATGTATTGCCAGACTTTTGGCTACTGACTCAGTTGACAGCATCGATTGAATTCGCTAGATCGCGATGTCTCCCATTACAAGTCAATTCCATCTATAACCGGTACAATCTTCTTCGGTGGTATGAGTTTTCATATCAGCCCAGGAAATGTTTATGGCTCGTCAGTCTGCAAGTGGAGTAGCGGAAAAGAAGAAAGCGGCCGGAGCGGTCAGCGGAACTACGCTGACGCGCGAACAGCTGGTTGAGTTCTACCGGCTGATGTATCTCTCCCGGCGAACCGACGATCGCGAGATCGTCCTCAAACGCCAGCAGAAGATCTTCTTCCAGATATCCTGTGCAGGTCATGAAGCGCTCTTGGTCGCCGCCGGAATGGCCATGCGTCCAGGGTACGACTGGTTCTTTCCCTACTATCGCGATCGCGCTATCTGCCTCGCACTCGGCGATACGGTTGAAGATCAACTCCTGCAGTCCGTAGGCGCTGCCAGCGATCCGGCCAGCGGCGGGCGCCAGATGCCGTCGCACTGGTCCAGCCCCAAGCTTCATATCGTCAGTCCGTCTTCATCGACTGCCACCCAGTGCCTCCATGCCGTCGGCTGCGCAGAAGCAGGACGCTACTTTGCTAGATACCCCGAAGCCGCGGCGAAGCACGATGGAGATTATCGCCAGTTCAAGGATGTGATCTTCCATGGCGACGAGGTGACCTACGTCGGCATCGGAGAGGGTGCGACCAGCCAGGGCGAGTTCTGGGAGGCGCTGAATACAGCCAGCAACGGTAAGCTTCCCGTCCTCTTCGTCGTCGAAGATAACGGCTACGCCATCTCAACCCCGGTCGAAGCGAACACGCCTGGCGGCAATATCTCGCACCTCATCGCAAACTTCCCGAACTTCCACTTCTCCGAGGTGGACGGCACCGATCCCATCGCCAGCTACAACGCCATGGTTGAGGCAGTCGCCTACTGCCGTGCAGGCAAAGGCCCCTCACTCGTCCACGGGCACGTCATTCGCCCATATTCGCATTCGCTCAGCGATGATGAGCGCCTCTATCGCACGGTGGCGGAGCTTGAGGCCGATGCGCTGAGGGATCCCATCTCCAGAATGCAACTATGGCTGCTGCGCGAAGGCATTTTGGACGAGGATGGCATCAATCGACTGGAGAGCCAGGTGGATGAGGAGGTGCAGCGCGCAGCCGACAAGGCCGTCACAGCCGCGCTTCCCACCCCTGATACGATCCTGCGCCACGTCTACTCCGAGCACCTGACTCCCCTGGACCCGAGCTTCGATCGGCAGCCCGAGAACACGCCGGATCAGAGCGAGCGCACCATGGCTGACTTGATCAACGTCTGCCTGAAGGACGAGATGCGCCGCGATCCACGCATCGTCGTCTTTGGTGAAGACGTAGCGGATGCAACGCGCGACGAGGCGCTCCGGGCAGGGAAGATCAAGGGCAAAGGGGGAGTCTTCAAGCTCACCTCCGGCCTGCAGTTCGAATTTGGAAACGATCGCGTCTGGAACTCGCCTCTTGCGGAAGCGAACATCGTGGGACGGGCTATCGGAATGGCCGTACGTGGCCTGAAGCCTGTCGTTGAGATTCAGTTCTTCGACTATATTTGGCCGGCGATGCACCAGATGCGGAACGAACTCTCCGTCCTGCGCTGGCGCTCCAATGACGGATTCAGCTGCCCACTGGTAATTCGCGTTCCGATCGGGGGCTATCTGACTGGAGGCTCAATCTACCACTCGCAGTCCGGCGAAAGCATCTTTACCCACACCCCCGGCGTCCGCATCGTCATGCCATCAAACGCACTCGACGCCCTCGGGCTGCTGCGCACGGCTATCCGGTGCGACGACCCTGTGCTCTTCCTTGAGCATAAGCGGCTGTACCGCGAAACCTTCGGCAGAGGCATCTACCCTGGCCCGGAGTACTCCATTCCGTTTGGCAAAGCGAGCATTGTTCGTCCTGGCAAACACGTCACCGTTGTCACCTATGGCGCCGTAGTTCCGCGAGCCCTGCAGGCTGCCCAGAAGATTCAAAGAGACAAAGGAATTGAGGTCGAGTTGATCGACCTGCGAAGCCTCTCTCCTTACGACTGGGAGACCATTGCGGAAAGCGTCCGCAAGACCAACCGCGTCATCGTGGCCCACGAGGACATGATGAGCTGGGGATACGGAGCCGAGATCGCAGCCCGCATCGCCGATGAGCTCTTCCACGACCTGGATGCCCCCGTCCGCCGTGTCGCGTCCATGGACACCTTCGTCGCTTATCAGCCTCTCCTGGAAGACGTCATCCTGCCGCAGGCTCAGGATATCTACAACGCTGTTGCTGATATTGCAGCCTTTTAGCGGGGCTATCCTTAGGCAGTTTATGAGATTAGTGAAGTTTTAGATTGAAAATAAACGGTTTAACTAACAAATAGGTTCTTCGATTTGAAGTGTTCTGCATGACCAGGAAATTCTATTTTTAGAATTTTTATGTTGTGAATATTCAAAAAAGTGGAAAATCCACACAACTTTTCCTGGTAGCCGGCGTCTTATTGGGTATAACAACAAGCGCTGAGGTTAGCAGTTCCCACAGCCTCAGTCTCACCCAGCCGCAATACCAGTGCCCACCCATTTTGAGGCCTCCAGAGTACCGGAGGCCTTCTCGCCATTTAACTGAATCCATTGGAGAAAACCGCTCAGGCAAAACCGATCTTGCGGTCCAGGGAATAGACTCCCGAGCCATAAAAGGCGAGCATCAGGGCAATTCCCATCAGGGCCAGGGAGTACTCCGATCCAGCATAACCATGATGGCGGGTCACCATCACGACAGCGACCAGCATGTTGATGCTGATCATCATGGCTGCAAACCGGGTAAACAACCCCGTCAGGATAAGAGCACCGCCTACGAACTCCGTCAGTGCCGAGACAACACCCATCCAATATGGAAGACCAAGCGATGCGACGAACCGGCTGTGTCGTTCCATGGCCGCAAAGGTGTTTCCGCCATGGAAGCCGCCTGCGGGAAATACCTTGCTATAGCCGTGAAAGAGCATTGCGGCGCCCAGGATAAGTCGCAGAAAAAAGGCGCCCCAGGGCTGTAAGTTATCCAATGTCTTAGACATATCGTCCTTCAGGTTCGAGAGGGATAGCTTGAGGCTAGCTTAAACCTGCCCGGATCAGTCGCTCATTTCGACGCCGGTGTCACGGAAGATACCGGCAAAGCCTCCTTGAGAAATCGGGAGACTCCATCGGAGAAGGACTCTCCGGAACTCGTCTTCAACGTCAGTATCGACTTGGGCGCGGTAGCCACCCGGAATGCCTCCGGCTCCTCTGCGCCCTCGCGGAAGAGCAGTAACTTGGGACGCTGCAGCTTCGACAAGGTATCGCGTAGTGGAAAGTCCTCATGAAACAGCAGGCTGAAAGGGAGAAATCGGAATCGGGAGTCTCTTCCGATGACATCGCGCAGATCCGTATAAGGGGATTCCAGGATGATCGCTGGAATTTCTCCATGCTCCCCCGCGAGGCTCGCCGCCAGCGAAGCTCCGACTCCAACTCCGTATGGAATAATCCTGTTCGCCGGGATGTGCCGCGTGGTGGTGAGATATGCCCAGGCTTCCCGGGAGTCCTGCCGCATTCTCTTCTCAGTGGGATGTCCATCCCCGCTTCTGCCATAGCCACGATAGTCGAAGGTAAAGACGTTGACCCCAATTTCCCTGAGAGAAGTCTGAGTTGCAGAGAAAGCCGCCGTAGTACTGTCGCCTCCCGGAAGGAAGAGGACCGTAAGCTGGTTGTAGCGATTGGAGGAAGTAGCCGGGAGCCACTCGCCGGCCAGTCGCGGCTGCCCCGTGGCTTCAGAGGAAAACCGGACCAGTCCCTCCGGCGCAGGGGTGGTCGTGCGAACCGGATGAAGCACCAGCTGCCACTGTCCCACGTAGAACAGCAGACAAAGTGTCACATAGGTGCACAACAGGGCGCTGACAACGACGATTGCGACTGCTTTCAGGAGCCAGCGTCCATCAACCACTTCAGGCGGCTGGGTTCTTGACGAAGGTCTTCGGGACGGACGATGCATCGGAGAAATTAATTACGACTTTAGCACCTCAACGTTCTGCGAATCGAACCGGTAGCATGAAGAAGACAGAGGAGGTTGAGTGGCGAAGTGGGTTAAGTTATGCAGCCTGGCCGAAGCTCCGGCGCCGGGAAACGTAATAGAGGCTGAAGTGGAAGGCATCGCCGTATGTCTCGCGAACGTCGGCGGAGATCTCTTCGCGCTCGACAACTGGTGCCCGCATCGCCGTGGTCCGCTGGGGCAGGGATGGATCGAGAGAGATTGCGTCGTCTGCCCCTGGCACTCCTGGACCTTTCATGTGAAGACCGGAGAGGCTGAGTTCCCCCCGAACGAGCGTGTCGATGTGATTCCTCTGAGAGTGGAAGGCGATGACGTCCTGATCGATATCGAATAGCCCGTTGGACGGATTCTTTTCGGACTTCCTACCTCTGTCGCCAACTCTTGTTATCCTTTCACTCAGCAATGGCTAACAAACCTCTCGTACTGACTATTCTCGATGGCTGGGGCTATCGCCCTGACACGCATGGCAACGCCATCGCCCTGGCTCGCAAACCAAACTACGATCGTCTTCTCGATCAGTTTCCCAATACGCTAATTCATGCCAGCGATCACTTTGTCGGGCTTCCCGACGGCCAGATGGGGAACTCCGAAGTAGGTCATTTGAACCTCGGCGCCGGACGCGTCGTCCGCATGGATATCAGCAGGATCGACGAAGCAATTGCCGATGGCAGCTTCTTCCAGGACCCTACACTGATCAAGGCCGTCGAGCTTGCCGCGAAGGAAAACCGCGCTCTTCATCTCCTTGGTCTTGTCTCTGATGGTGGTGTGCACTCCCAGCAGAGGCATCTATATGCTCTTCTGCGGTTGGCGGCAAAGCACAGGCTGACGCGTGTCTTCGTGCATGCCTTCATGGATGGCCGGGATACCATGCCCACCAGCGGCCTCGGTTACCTCGAGGGGCTGGAGCAGCAGATTCGCGAAATTGGCGTAGGACAAATCGCCTCTGTCTCCGGTCGTTACTATGCGATGGATCGCGATCTTCGCTGGGAAAAGGAGCGTCAGGCCTTCGATGCCATGGTCACCGGCCATCCTCAGGGAGGCGCTTATCCCGACCCGCTGGCGCGCGTTCGTGAGCTCTATCACAACGAAATTACTGACGAGTTCATCCCTCCGTTTACTGTTGTCGACCAGCACGGCGCACCTGTCGGCCTCATCCGTTCCAATGACGTCTGTATCTGTTTCAACTATCGCGCGGACCGCGTACGTCAGATCACCCGCGTCCTCGGCCGTAACTGCGATCTTCCTGGTGGCCTTACGGTCAGCAATGCGAACGATCTGCCGAGTGCAGCAGAACTTGATCTGGAGATTCCGCGGCCCGAAGCGCCTCAGAATATTCATTATGTCTGCATGACGCAGTACGACAAAAACTTCAAAGTGCCTGTCGTCATTCCGCCGGAGTCGATGGAAAATCTGCTCGCCCACGTCATGGCCGACGCTAATCTCCGCAACCTGCGCGTAGCGGAGACAGAAAAGTATGCGCATGTCACCTACTTCTTCAACGGCGGCATCGAAAAGCCGTTCCCCGGCGAAGACCGCGTCTTGATCCCTTCGCAGAAGGTGGCGACCTACGATCTCGCTCCCGAGATGTCAGCAGCGGGAATCGCAGACGCAGTCATCAAGGCTGTAAATGACACTGCCTTCGACGTCATCATCGTCAACTTCGCCAATGCCGACATGGTAGGGCATTCGGGCAAGATTGAGCCGACTGTCCGCGCAGTGGAGACAGTGGATGTGCAGCTGGGCCGAATCTATCAGGCCGTCAAACAGCGCTGCGGCGCCCTCCTTGTCACCGCCGATCACGGCAACGCCGAGCTTTTGATCGATCCCATAACCGGCGGCCCACATACCGCTCACACTACCAATCCGGTGCCGTTCATCCTGGTCGCGGACGAGTGCGACGCAAGCCATCACGAGATCCTCCGCCCCGGCGGCAGCCTGCGCGACATCTCGCCGACGATCCTCAAACTGCTCGGCCTGAGGAAGCCGACGGAAATGACCGGTGCAAGTTTGCAGAATGTCTAATCTTCTCGCATACATCGCCTCGTGAAGGTCGTTCGATACATCTCGGAGTGTCATCCTGAACGAAGTCGAAGGGAAGGATCTGCTGTCCCGGATGGTGGCTGAGTCAGCAGACTCAGATCGAGTGCATTGCTCGCGATCAGGCCACGATGCCCTGGAGAATGTCGACCTTTCCATCCGGCGTCTTGGTAAACCCATGGATCACGCGGCCTGTCTGATCCATGTGCAGAAGAGTCAACTTGTCCTCTGCAACTTGAAGATGGCTGAATCCATATACTTTCGCCGCATATGGACCGCGCTGGGCCTCTTCAATCTTCAGGGTGTACAGGTCTGCGCCTCCTCCTCCGGACAGCACGAATGAAGTCGGATGTCCTTCAAATTCAAGGTGCTGCATGTCATGGTCGTGCCCGGCGAGATACAGATGCGCCTTGTGCTCCCGGAGTAGCGGATCCCAGTCTGCGATCAGAACCTTGTGGTCGCCATGCGGTCCATTGGAGTAGATCGGATGATGCGCTATGACGATGAGATATGGTGTTTTTCTCGGCTTCTCCAGCTCCGCCTTCAGCCAGCGAAGCTGCTCAGCCTGCTCTTCAGGAGTCAGGGTAAAATTCACGCTGTTCGCCTGCGGCGCCTTGGCATGAGGCACGTTGCTGTCAAGCGCAATCACCGTGACCAGCGGGTCTTTCGAAGGAAACTCGAAGCTGTACCAGCGTGCAGGCATCTTCCAGCGTGTGCCTCCGCGCTTCGCGTAGGCCAGCTCGGCATCCACCTTGCTCATCGGCATTCGCTGGTAGTCATGGTTTCCAAGCACGGCATACGCCGGGCAATCGAAGATCGACCCCGGGTAAAGATCTTCGAAGTGTGTCTTCCACCGTGGAGAGTCGACGCCTCCGGTGAGGTCTCCATACCAGTTATCGCCCAGCATCAGCAGGGCATCCGCTTTGATCGCGTGCTGCTTCACATAGGAGCGCATGCCCTCCGCCACGGCCTCCTGTCCGGCAGGCCGCTCGTATCCCCAGTCCCCGATCATCAGCCAGTTGAAAGATGCATTGCCATTCGCAAAGTTCTTTGCGAGGGAGGGAAGCGATCCAAGTCCCGCCAGGGCGCTAAAGGCAAAACTCTGACGAAGAAATCCGCGGCGACTGATCGATGTGTTCATGATGCTTTTATATCTGTGGGATGTGAACACTGCTTAAAGAAGATCTAGAACTCGCGGCGGCCTTCCAGAGCGCGCGACATCGTGACCTCGTCCGCGTACTCGATATCGCTGCCTGCGGGAACTCCGGTAGCGATACGCGTCACCCTGATCTGTGGCTCAGCACGACGGATCTCCTCAGCCAGATAACGCGCCGTAGCTTCTCCCTCCGTGGTGGGAGAGGTCGCAAGGATAACCTCATCCAGGCCGGGAAGCCGCGTCATCAGGTTGGCGATACGAAGCTGCTCAGGCCCCACGCCCCCGATGGGAGAGAGCGTACCGTGCAGTACGTGATAGACGCCGGCGAAGCTCCGCGTCTTTTCGATGATCGCGATATTGGTCGGCTCTTCCACCACGCACACTAGCCGTTGATTGCGTACCGCGTTTGTGCAGTAGGAACACGGATCGACATCAGTGATGTTGTTGCAGGTAGAGCAGAGCAGCAGCCGAGCCTTAAGCTCGCGAATAGCGTCCGATAGCCTTGCCGCATCTTCAGGGGACGAGCGCAGCACATGAAAGGCCAGCCGTTGAGCGCTCTTGGTGCCGATGCCAGGCAGCTTGCGCAACTCATCGATCAGCCGCGTCATCGGTTCGGCGAATCGCGACACTAGGTAAGCCCCGGCAGGTTCAGGCCGCCCATCATGCTGGCGACGCTCGACTTCATCGCGTCATCTGCCCGCCTTCCTGCTTCGTTGATCGCAGCGGTAATCAGGTCCTCCAACAGCTCAATGTCGCTGGTGGAGCTGCCGATGACGGTGGGATCGATCTTCAGCCGCAGAACTTCCTTCTTGCCATTCATCGTCACGGTGACGATCCCGCCGCCGCTCGAGGCCTCAACGGTCGTCTCCGCAAGTTTGCGCTCCATCTGCTCCTGCATCTGGCGCGCCTGCCCCATCATCTCCTTCATCTTTGCAAGATCGGAAAAATCCATGTCTTGAGCCCTTCTCTCGTCCTAAGAGGTTCAGTCGTTGTCCCTGAGGTCGATCACGTTGCGAATCTCGGCATTGAACAGTCGCTGCGCCTGCTGGACCACGGGATGCTCCAGCGCCTTGGCCTGCACACTGCCGCTCTTCGCCGCGCGAGGTTTCTTGGCGGCAGACGTGCCACCGGAACCCGGCAACAGCGACAGCTTCAGTTGTCCGGCCCCGGCGCTTCGCAGCGCAGCACGAACGATCTTCTCCGCCTCAGGATTGACGACCATCGGCAGCATCGTCTTCGAAAGCTCCGTCTGTACCTGGATCTCATCCCCGACGATCTTCCACTCCGCGTCCGCCAAAGCGTCCGCCGCAGACCCCTGGCTTTTTGCCTCGGAGAGCGCCTCGATCGCAAGCCGCTGGAGCTCGTCCGTGTCCTGACCGGACGAAGCAGAGGCTGCCAGATCGACAACAGCAGGCGGAGCCGCCTCCGGTTCCAAAACTTCTTTCGGTACCGCTCCGATGCCCAACAGGTCCGCCGCGACCTCAACCGCGGTAATCTCTTCCACCGGGTCCACTGCGGCTACGGTAACTGCCGGCGCAGGCAGGGAAGGCAGTTCCGGCTGCACCAGAACCTCCGGCTCAGCGACAGCTGCGGAGGCAGTTTCGGCAGGCTTTACAGGTGTTGCAACAGGCTGCTCGAAGCTCTTGCGGCCTTGGTCAGCGGCAAAAGGCGAAAACGCTGGCCTCGCAGGCGCAGGAGGTGCAACAGGCCGAGCCGTCGGAGGCGCGACTCGTGCGACTGGAGTCGAAGAACTTACAGGGGATGCAGTGGATCGAGGCCGGGCAGCAGCCGGGGCTCCGCCGCCGCCCGAGACAGGGAAGCGGCTCAGGATCTCTTCCACTGGAAGCAACCGCTGCAGATGAACGAGTTTCAGCAGACCAAGCTCAAAGTGAAATCGTTGCTCCTGCCTGTAACCCAGCTCGTCGAACGTGCGCAGCATCACCTGCAGAAAGCGCGTAAGCTCCTCTTCGGTGAACAGTGCCGCCGAGCGTGCAGCGCGCCGCTGCTCGTCTGTCGAGATCTGCAACAGCTCAGTCTCCGGATTGTCTTCCGTAGCTCCCGCAATCTTTGCGACCACACAATTGCGCAGGTAACGCACAAACTGCCGAGCCAGCTGCGCCGGACTGTTGCCCGCATCCAGCAGCTCGTTGGCCGTCGTCATCACCTCGGCGCTTCGATTCTCATGGACTGCTTGAAGGATGCGCTCAAAGACGCTGTTCGCCACCGTCCCCATCAGCTCGCGAATCTGCATGACATCGAGCCGGGGTCGCCCGTCTTCTACGGGAGCGCTGGCGATCGCCTGGTCCATGATCGAAAGCGCATCGCGCATCGAGCCATCGCCCGCCTCCGCCAGGAGAGCCAGCGCGGCACCGTCCGCGTCGACGCCTTCCTTCTCCGCAATGACGCGAATCTCCGCCAGAATGTCGACCAGCTTTACCGCATGAAAGCTGAAGTGCTGGCAGCGCGAACGCACCGTCTGCGGAATATCCTCCGGCTGCGTCGTCGCCATCATAAAGACGATGTGGTCCGGCGGTTCCTCCAGAGTCTTTAGCAGGGCATTGAAGGCCGCATCGGTGATCTGGTGCGCCTCGTCGAGAATGTAGATCTTGTAGCGGTCCCGCGCCGGCCTATACCGCGCCGCATCTCTCAGTTCACGAATCTCGTCGATGCCACGGTTGGTTGCAGCGTCGATCTCGATCACATCGACCGCATTTCCCGCCCGAATCTCAACGCACGAATCGCATACCTCGCACGGCTCTGCCGTCGGCCGCTCCGGGCTGCCAATCGCATTGCGGCAGTTCAGCGCCATCGCCAGAATACGGGCGATCGTCGTCTTGCCGATGCCTCTGTGACCGCTGAAGATGTAGCCGTGGGCAATGCGTCCCTGCGTGAGCGCATTCATCAGCGTCACGGTGACGTGGTCTTGCCCCGCAACATCGGCAAAGCGCTGGGGACGGTACTTTCTCGCTAAAACCTGGTATGCCATAACACCCGAGGCGGCGACTGCCGCATCTCGTTATTGTAGCGTCCGGATCGGAATCAGGCCTTCAGGGCACGCCGGGCCTTCCGCTCCCGGCGCTTTACCTCATCTTCGCTGAACATCGTCCCCCGGCATCCGGCCGACCCGCAGTAGCAATCTGCATCGTCATCGTCGCTGTCGTGCAGGTTGTACTCGTAGGTCAGCTCTTCTCCGGGTTCGATATCGCGTATGGCGATAATCCATATCTCGTCGTCAATGTGCTCGGTCTCGCAGTTCGGATCGCACGAATGATTGATAAACATCGCCGTTCCAAATCCGTCGATGACACCTCCATCGCTGGTGCTGAACAGATACGTGATAAAGCGGTCCTTGTACCGCTCGTCGGCTTCGCGCTTGCTGAAGCGGGGACCGTCATACTGGATGACCTTTGTTCCTTTGCGGATGCGTCGCGTGGTATAACAGCCGGCGGCGTGGATAGACGAGGAGCGGATCATCAGACCAGGGATCATCGAAAACTCATTCTTTATTCAGGGATTCCGCGGCACACTTCAGGTGCATCGGAATCCTTCCGTCTGCATCTCAAACGTGCCGGGCAAGCTGACTATAACAAAGTCGCGCACCCAGACGTCAAACCCGCAGAACGAGTAGTCTAAACACAGAGGATGAGTCGTACTTTCACCTACGCTCTCGCGCTTGTCATGGCCTTCACGGTGCCTCTGTGCGCCCAGACGAAGACACCGGCGCCGCCTCCTCCATGCCCCCAGTCGCCAGCGCCATCACAAGGCAAGTCTCAGTCTCCCTGTACGCCGGTCGCCGACAAGCCAGCCCCCGACAAGAAAGATCCCGACAAATCAGATCCTTCCGCCGCCGAACAGTTCCCGTTCCCCGGCGAACAAACTCCCTCCAAATCGCAGTCGCAACCGGAAACACCCACGCCCTCCGGCAAGCCTCCCTCTGCTGCCGACAAGTTCCCATTTCCTACAGCGCCGGCTCCGCCCATGCCCGGAGCCGAGTCCGACAGCTCAAGCAGCAGTAGTTCGAGCAGCTCCAGCTCTGACGATCCCGCTGACGCACCCTCCGCCGATAATCCAGGGGGCGACACTGGCGAAACGCCACATCCCACCGCGCGTCGCCGTCTTCCGAAGGTCCAAAACCTGCAGACCAACGAAGAGCGGGCCGACGAAGACCTGAAGGTCGCCAAGTTCTACGCCGATGCAGGCGAGTTAAACGCCGCCTACCTTCGCGTTCGGGACGCGGTAAAGTACCTTCCATCCGATCCGGACACCCACTTCGCTCTTGCCTATGTCGCCCAGAAACTGAAAAAGCGGGAGGAGGCCATTGCAGAGTACAACAACTATCTGCGACTGGCCCCCGACGGAGAGAGAATCAAGGACGCCCGCAAGGCTTTGAACGAGCTGCAGCGTTAAGCCCGGCATTATTGAAGATGACGGAACAGATCGTCCTGCTGGAGGGTGGTTATCACGCTCAGCAGCGCCTGGTATTGCGTCTGATTGGCCTTCAGGTCGGTCGCCACCTTCGCCGGGTCGGACGAAACCATCTGTCCTTGCTGGACCTTGATCTGCGCCTCCTGGGTCTGTGCATACGTGCTGGTGGACTCGACCGTACTCAAGGAGCTGTTCAAAAAACTCCGTTGCGTTGACAGGTTGCCAAGAGCATTGGTCAACGCGGAGCTGTCAGCCGAGATAATTGCGGTCGGAGCCCCGCTGGTCAGGTCCGCCACCAGCTGATTCAGCACACCCAGCATGCTCGTGCTGCCTGAACCGAAGACGGTCGATCCAGGCAGGCTTGTCTGTATCTTCTGCCCGCCTGGTGTGACAATCGTCTGCACATTGCTATCGCCGTTGTAGGCCGCGACCGCAGGCGTGCTCGTTGTATCCAGAGTGAAGGGTGCAGTGTCTCCCTTGCTCCCTGAAAACAGGTAGCTGCCCTGATAGCTTGTGTTTGCCAGCGCCAGTACGTTGTCCCTGATCGCTGCGACCTGCTGAGCGATTGTCTGCAAGTTGGCACCGTTCAGCGTACCGTTGGCTGCTCCTACTGCAAGCGAGATCGCCGACGTAACCTGCGATACCACCTCGCCAAGCGTAGAATCCATCATCTGCAGCCGCGAAGATACGCTCGACGCCGTCTGCACATACGTGTCGATGGCCGAGATCTGCCCATCCAGCCGCAGGCTCTGTGTCGCCGCGGCAGGATCGTCGGAGAGTTGCCCAACGCGCAGCCCGCTCGAAAGCTCGGCCGCAAGATCGTTTGAGTTCTTCATCGCATTGTTCAGTGAAAGCACAACCGTATTGAAGTAGGTTGGATCGGCTCGCATCGTCTTGTGTCCTCTTTTTTCTTTGGCACGGACTAGGCTTCAATGCCATAAACAGGTGTCATTCTGAGCGACGTTTGGTGCATTCTTCGCACTAAACGAAGTCGAAGGATCTGAGGCTTGCCAATCAGGCGCTTCCACTTGCCCTCAGGCCCCACGAGACCGGGTGCCCCATCTTCGCGAAGCTAAGGTGGGTTTGCAGGATTTCCCGGAAGACATTTCATACCCCAGAACAGTAGAGAGTGTCATCCTGAGCGAAGCGGCAAAGCCGCGCAGTCGAAAGGATCTGCGGTTTGCCCGAGCTGCACGATCTTACGTTTGCCCAAAAATAATTGCACATTACGAGACCGCCGTAGTCACGCCAAGATTCAGCGCGCTCGCCATCATCTCATCGGTAATCGAGAAGAGTTTAGCCGCAGCCTCATACGCCCGCTGATACTGCGTCAGGTTCGCCGCCTCTTCATCCAGCGAGACTGCCGACAGCGCATTCCTCTGACTTCTCAACTGGGACAGCGTGGTCTGTTGAGTGGTGTTGTCCGAGGCTGCCGAGGCCGCCGCATTGCCAATCTGCCCCAGCAGACCGGTCAGAAAATCCAGTGGAGTTGACCCCGCGACACTTGCGCTGCTGCCGAGTCCAGCCAGCAATTGTGCGTTCCCCGTACCGGTCGCCCCCTCGCCTACCGCCGCCGCTGCAATCGATTGCGGATCGGTTGTAGCCATGCCAATCAAAGCCGCAGCTCCAGCCGCGCTGGATGGAAGCTGAAAGATGGCCTGACCAGGATTGTCGTTGCCGTCCAGCCCCAGGGAATTGGTCTGGTTGACTTGCGTCGCCACGTCGAAGGCCAATTCGTCCAGAGCATTCTGGTACTGCGGCAACAACTGATCCCGGGCCTGCAAGGCTCCGCCAATCGCTCCGCCGGTCAAATCTGCAGTGACATCCGTTGCAGGTATTCCCGCCACAATGTCGGTCTTTCCTCCCACGACCGACTTGCTCATCGCGTAAGCCTGGGACCCGCTGACCAGTACAGCTCCGTTGGTCGTGGTCAGGGTAATCTGGTTGTCCTCGTTCGTAATCTGATCGAGTCCGACGTACTGCGAAAGCTGCGCGATTGCCTGTTGCCTCTGGTCTTCGAGCACGCCGGCATCCGTATTCGGGCTCGTGCTTGAGATTTTCTGGTTCAGCGTAGCGATCGTGGACAGAAGACCATTCACCGTATCCACATAGCCCGATACCTGCCTGTCCAGGTCGGTCGATATGCCTGCCATCTGGTTGGCGGTCGAGTTGAAGGCCCCTACAAGATTGGTTGCCGCCGAGATCACCTTCTGCCGTGTCGATGAATCCGATGGATTCGCTGTCAGCGACGAGAGCGCGTTATAGAAGTTGCTCAGCGCCGTACCCAGCGCGGTCGAACTGGCCGAGCTGGAACTTGAGCTCAACGCAAAGATGCTCTGCACCTGGTTGAGGGCGTCCTCCAGCGTCTGGCTCTGCGATTGAACCTGGATCTGCTGTTGCAGGCGCTGCTCAAGAATTCGATCGCGCTGCGATACCGCCGCTCCTGCGCTGGCGCCCGTCCCCAGGGTAAGGTTCCCAATGGTAACGCTGTCGTTCTCGGTCCACGTCGCAACCTCGCGTGTATACCCGGGAGTGTTCTGATTGGCCACGTTGTTCGATGTGATATTCAGCGCTGTCTGGTTGGCCGTCAAGGCCTGCTGGGCCAGCGCCAGTGCAGAGTTTAACGTTCCCATCGGTCCTGTTCCTCTCGTCTTGGCGGTGCACTGCGTTTCTGTCTTCTGACTCCCGTATGCGTCGTAATACTGCAGAAGGCCGACTGGCGGTCGCCAGAGCGCACCCCGCTGCATCAGCAGCATCAATCGTTCTTTCAGCGTGAGTGGCCGCTCACGTTCGCGGCGAGAAATTCGACTCCAGCGTGCTCTCCAGAATCCAGCCCATACATCGATCTCCCTCGCTTCTTAGCTCAGAAGAGAGTCGATCATCTTGCCCGCAACGTCCGACGCTGAGACGTTGTAACTTCCCTCGGCGATCGCCTTCTGCAGCGCCTCGACCTTCGCTGTCCGTACATCGGGCGTCGACAGTGCGCGCGCCACCAGCTCGCCTGTCGAGCTAAGCTTCGCCTCATCCTGCGCGCCCGTGGCGGCAGGCTTATGTTCCGTTGCTGGTGAGCGGCCGCTCTGCTGCGTTTGCGAGGCAGAGGCAGGTGCAACTGCGGGGAACACCTGTTTCCAATTCCCGATTCCGTTCGTGTAGCTCATCGAATCTCCTCCGGTACAGGAGCTTCATCGGCAGCGCGCGGTCAAACTTTAGTACCGTGACCCATGAAAATCGTAACTACAGACAGGGTTCCTTTGTGTATCCCCTGTACGTATCGGCATATTGTCTTGAATTGAGAAAATACCATCCCGCCCGGAGGCGAAGCCAAAGTGGAGAGACCTGCTTTTCTGCCCTCCTGGTACAGGCATTCCGGCGGGGAAGACGTATTCGTTTCAGATCGGGCAAGCCCGGGAAACGAATACGTCGAAATGCCGCAGAGGATCGCCTGTCCGTAGATACGGCTTGAGTTAGATACACTGCGATACCATCAACTCGAATGACCTCTCATCCCTCTGGCGAATCCCTTCAGGCCAGCGCCCTGCGAGCCTGTACCACGCTCCTCCAGCTTCGCTCCGACTGGGGAGGAGCCTTTGTCCTCTCTCTCGGACTCTCATCCGCCGGAACCGCACTTCCCATCGCCTCCAACATCGCTGGAGCAGTCTCTCTCTCTATTGACCGCAATCCCGATCACATTCGCGATGTCGTTCGGTCCGGCGCAGTCGACTTTGTCGTCCATTCCCTCGATGAAGCTATTCGCGCCATGAAGAACGAGGTTCGCAAGCGTTCCCCCCTCTCTGTCGCCCTGAACGCATCTCCGATCGAAACCCTCGACGAAATCCTCGCAAGAGGACTCGCACCGCAGCTGTTCTCCAGCTTTCTCGCTCCCGAAGCGAAGATCATGAGCGCTGCAGAGCAGTTTCACTCCCTCGGGGCCGAACTGGTGGACTTTGTGCACGACTCAGCGAATCCACCTCACACCGGGTTCCGGCAGGAGGCATCGATCCTCAAGCCCCTGCTCGCCAGCCGCTCATGGACGATGCGAACCTTTTTCTTTCAGTCTGCGGCGCAGCTCCGCCGCTTCGATACCGTCGCTCTCACGGTGCTTCCGCCGGAGGATCGCCTGCGACGTCGCTGGATCGAGGCGGCTTCTCGGGTCCTCCAGCGTGAGCGGCCCCCGCAACGATGCCTCTGGCTCTCCCCGCAGGAGGAGGAAAAGCTGTCTGCAGGGCTGTCAAGCATCGGATGCTAAGCCAGGCAAACAGAGGAGATTCGAATTGCCGTTCCGTTGAGGGGAGGGTCACTCCGCTGCAGACTGAATGCGCTCCCACAACGCAGGAATCCCGGCGCCCGTCTTCGATGAGACGGGAAGAATCTCCTCGATCTCATGCTCACGCTTCAGCGCCGCCAGGTTTTTCATGAGGACATTCTTCGAAATCCGGTCTGCCTTGGTTCCGACAACGACGAACGGTCGCTGGACCTGCTTCAGATAGGTGATCAGCTGTTGATCGCTTGTCTGCGGAGGAATGTTGGTATCGATCAGACAGATGCACAGCGCCAGCGTCTCACGCTCGCCCAGGTATGGCTCGATGAACTTCGGCCATTCGGCGGAGATTGACTTTGAGATCTTCGCGTACCCATATCCGGGCAGGTCCGCGAAGATGATCGACGGAACCGCCTTCTGCTTTCCTCCTGCCACTTCGTGGAGCGCAAAGAAGTTAATCGCCCGTGTTCGTCCCGGAGTGGATGAGACGCGCGCCTCCTTCGAGCCGAGCAACGCATTTATGAGCGAAGATTTTCCCACATTCGAGCGCCCGAGAAACGCAACCTCCGGCCGTCCGTGGGTCTTTGGCTCGGCAGGAAAATGAGCCGCATCGGTAGCGGATAACAGAAAGACAGGGTTCAAACGCATAGATATTCAGTCTACTGGCTGTAAGAAGGGGAAAAGCGAAGAGGCGTCCCCTTCGGACGCCTCTTCGCTGATTCAAAGTTCTCGCGACCTTATTTACTCACCGTAAGCGCAGACTGCAGAGTGAACGTTACGACGGACTCTGCCGGGATGACGATGTCCTTGTTACCGGTCAGACCCGCGCCTGCGGTGCCTGCTCCTGCACCAGCCAGACCACCGATCAGAGCACCCTTGCCGCCACCGGCCAGACCACCAATCAGCGCACCTACGCCTGCGCCGCCGCCGATGATTCCAGCGGTCCTCTTGCCCTTGCCTTTTTCCTGACGAAGATAAGAGCTGCTTGTCACTTCATGCCCGCCGATCGAACTCAGCTGGATCGCCAGATCGCCCTCGCCCTTAAATCTGCCACGGCCTTTCGCGGCGACAACGGTTCCTTCTACCTGGGTCCCCCTGGGGAACACAACCTTGCCGGAGGAAGTGCTCAAGGCAGAGGACAGTTCGCCGCTGAACGAATCGCCTACGTTGTTCGCCTTGGCGCTGATGGTCTGAGACATAACAACCGGAACACGTGTCCCGCTTGGAACCGTCAGCCTTACGGGTTCTGGCGCAGGCGCCGGAGCAGCTTCGCGACGTGCCGGTGCCGGAGCGGGTGTTGGAGCCGCCGCAGCTGCTGCCGGAGAAGCGGGGGCCGTAGCCGGAGTAGCTGCAGGAGCCGCCGGCGGGGGTGCAGCGGGAGCTGCCTGGGAGCTTGCTTCATTCGCCGGAGCTGCTGGCGTCGAGCTCTTGCATCCTCCCACTATAAAGAGAGTCGTCAGAGCGAACGTTGTTGCCAGATTTCGGGTTATAGCGTGCATGCATTCATCTCCCTGAGGTTCGAAATCACCGAAGCCAATATACTCTCGATAGAGTATAAGCGGCGTGACGAAAGTTGTATGTAACTCGTTTTACAACTACTTTTATGCCACTCGGAAAAATAGCATCAGGCCCGGCTGCCTTCGAAATACTGTTCAATTTCTTCGAGAGTCTTACCTTTTGTCTCCGGCAGGAAGAAAGTAACCACGACAAAGTAGATCACGGTGAATCCGGCGAAGAGGAAGAACATAAACGAATAGCCGTGTTTGCTGACCACGGGAAGGAAGATTCCCGCCAGCGTCGTCGAAACCAGCTGGTTGATCACGAGAGCAATGCTCATGCCATTTGAGCGGATGCGTGTCGGCATCAGCTCTGAGAGCGCAAGCCAGACTCCCACACCGGGACCAACCGCATAGAACGACATGAAGAGATAAAGCCCGATCGCTACCATCCACCCATGGCTCGACTCAGGAACCCGGCCGATTACGGCGCGGTCGATCCTGAGCGGAGCAGTCTGAGCAGCCTCAAGATTTCCGAATGGATTTTTGAAGAAGGCCTCCACCTTGTTGGTGGGAACGGCGCTCGCACGATCGATCTGGATGGGCGCGGCGCTTGCATCGTCAGAGCGCACAAAGCTTGTCGCTGCAGTAAAGTCGCCATAAGAGTAGATGACGGCCAGCGAGGCGCGCTGACTGTCAATCGCACCCGCCTTGCCGGTCGATTCGAGCAGGCGCTGCGCCTCCGCCGGAGTGAACGTGAGCTTCAGGGTCTGATCGGGCGTGATGCGTGCCTGCACGGCATCGCGGCAGTCCTGGCTCAGCTTCTCCGTCCCGAGGAACAGCACGCCTACGCCGATCAGGGAGACGATAATCCCCGAGGTCCCCAGAATGAAGAGGAACTTGCGGCCCTTGCGGTCGATCAGTGACATGCCGCCGATCGTCATCACGAAGTTGACGATGGTGAAGATCACGTATCCCCAGTGAGCCTGCAGGTCCGAGAGGCCGCTCTGCAGCAGGATCGCGGTGTTGTACCCGATGATCGAATTGACGCCTGTCGCCGTATTGCAGAAGAGAATGATGCAGGCTAGCAGGAAGGGGACGACATACTTCCTGCGCAGAAGAGATTCCTTAACCGCGCTGCCAGTGCTCTCCTTCGCCTTCGCCACGACGGTGCGCTCGATCTCCTCCATCTCGATCTCGGCCTGGGCTGGCTCACGTGAGCGAAGCAGGGAAGCGAGAGCCTTCTCGCGGCGGCCCCGGAGCAGCAGCCAACGGGGCGATTCAGCGACAAACAGGCTGCCGAGAACAAAGAAGAGTCCAGGAGGCAATGAGACCCAGAAGATGCGCCTCCATGCCTGATCTTTGAAGGAGAAGACCGTGGCCGCATCTGAGAGGCGGGCGACTGCCTCAACGCGATAGCTATAGTAGATACCGATCAGAGCGGCGGAGACGATTCCCAGCGTCAGCAGCCATTGAAAGACCGCGGTTCCTTTGCCGCGGGTGCTGGCTGGAAGGCACTCCGCGAGATAGAGCGGTACGACAACACCGATCAAGCCACCGCTGATGCCCTGCAGGAGACGGCCAAAGAATAGCGGCCCATACCCGTGGGCGACGGCGATCATGGGGATGCTAAGCACGAAGGTCAGGCCACTGACGACCATCAACGCCTTGCGTCCCATCCAGTCCGCCAGCAATCCGGCAAAGAGAGTTGAGATAACACTCCCCAGCAACACCGCAGCCACGATGATGGAGAGTTGGCTTGCCGTGAGTCCAGAGGTGGCCTCCAGATAAGGCAGTGCACCACCGATGATGCCAACATCAACGCCGTACAACAGACCGCCAAGCCCCGCCACCAGGAGAAGGAAGCGATTGTAGTTAGCCTTCAGGCCAACGGGAGAAGACGCAGCAGACGAGCCGGGAGCGTGATGGGTCATAGGCAATCAGATATTGAAACGCGGCGAACCTCTCAGGCAGTCGCAGCCGAAGAGACTTCAGCCTTTCGAGTCCTTCATCGAGATAGATCCAGGTGATTGCGTTTCTGCGCTGTATCGTCCGTTCAAAAAGACGGCCATCGCCTCCCGTTCAATTCCCTGTGCTGATCACCATATCAGTCTGCAACAGAGATGGAAATGCATAAAGTTCGAATACTTACGCCCAACGTCGCTCCGTCAGGCAGTCCTGGAATCGTGCTGTTCCTGCAGGCTGAAGATGCGTTCCATCAGGACCCACTTTTGTCCCGGCTTTGACTCGGGCAGAGCCTGCTGAAATCTCTCCATTAGGGCCTCCCACTCCTGCACCTTTGGATTCGCCTCATCCGCAGCAGCTTTGACCGCGAACGAGAAGTCGTCAGCCACCTCCATGATCATGAAGAGCCGCCTACCCAGCAGATAGATCTCCATGTCGAGAATGCCTGCCGCGAAGATGCTGTCCCTGATCTCCGGCCATATCTTCCGGTGATACCTCTTGTACTCGGCGATCGCAGTCTCATCATCCTTCAGGTCCAGAGCTAGGCAGTAACGTCGCATCGATTCTCCTTTGTCTTCCCGGCCCAATCTGAGCTTCGGGTGTCTTCATCATGTTGATTAGGCCGCAGCGAAGCAAGCTTCGCAAAGGAGGAACGTGGTGGAAGGCCGCTTCCTCCGATACTTTGCCGAAAGTGTCATCCTGAACGGAGCGCGCCAGCGCATAGTCGAAGGATCTGCGGTGTGGGATGGTAGCTGAGCCAAAAGGCTGCAATGCTTCGACTACGCTCTCGCGAGGCCATGAGAAGCTTCGCTCAGGATGACACCTCTTAAAAACTGCAATGATTGCCTCATCCCGAATCGACCGTCAGGGATGCATTACTGAGTGAATGCAACCGAAATTTGAGACATAGGTGAATACACTCTAGGCTTCCAGCTGGGGAAAAGGGTATGCTTTGAATGGTGGTATTTCAATATATGAGTAATCCTTTTTATTTGGAAAATAAGATTGCGCTCGTAACGGGTGGCGCAAGCGGCATTGGCGCAGCGACAATACGTGAGCTTGCACGCGCCGGGGCTCAGGTCGTTATTGCGGACATCGATCTCGCCGCAGCAGAATCGCTGGCGACTGAAGTTCCCGGCGCGCGCGCCGTCAAAATGGATGTGACGAATGCGGAGTCAATTGCAGCAGCATTCTCTGGAATCCAGAAGCTCGACATCCTTGTGAACAACGCCGGCATTGGACTGGTGGGGGACATCTCGCGCACGGCTGAGGAGGACTTCGACCGCGTGATGCGCGTCAACGTTCATAGCGTCTTCCTGGTGACGAAGGCTGCGTTGTCGCTGCTGCTTGCCTCTCGCGGGTCGATCGTCAATATTGGCTCAGTTGCCGGCTCTGTAGGGGTAAAGCAGAGGTTTGCCTACTGCGCCAGCAAGGGCGCAGTTCAGGCGATGACACGGCAGATTGCCGTGGATTATCCCAAAGAGTTGCGAATCAATTGCATCGCGCCGGGAACAGTGCAGACACCGTTTGTCGAGGGCTATCTCGACAGGTACCACGCCCATGAGAAAGAGAAGGTTCGCGCCGAGCTGGTAGCTCGCCAGCCTATCGGGCGCCTGGGTACGCCGGAAGACATCGCCTCGCTGGTCCGGTATCTGTGCTCGAAGGAAGCCGAATTTATCAATGGTGCCGTGATTCCGATCGATGGCGGATGGACTGCCGCGTAAGCACGATCTGAAGCCATATACGAAAGAAGGGAACGTCGAAACCTTGAACGAGATTTTGATTACTGGTGTCCGCGTTATCGATCTGCGGTTTCCCACCTCGCGCGAGCATATCGGTTCGGACGCCGTCAATAAAGACCCGGATTACTCCG
The DNA here is from genome assembly GCF_010093025.1 of Edaphobacter sp. 12200R-103. Lineage (GTDB taxonomy): Bacteria > Acidobacteriota > Terriglobia > Terriglobales > Acidobacteriaceae > Edaphobacter. Next base: position 831,349 of record NZ_CP048114.1, read on the forward strand.
CGGCCTATTGCATTCTGGAGACGAATACTGGGCTTACGGGACACGGGCTCTCCTTCACACTGGGGCGCGGCACGGATCTGGTCGTGCAAGCCGCTGTCTACCTGTCACGTTATGTCGTCAAACGCTCCCTCTCCTCCATCACAGAGGACTTCTGCGCTTTTTCCCGTCAAATGACGGATGACACCCAGTTTCGCTGGCTGGGCCCGGAGAAGGGCGTCATCCATCTGGCGACCGCAGCCCTGATCAATGCTGTGTGGGACCTCTATGCTCGGGCTGAGAAGAAGCCCCTCTGGCAGCTTCTGTCGGAGATGGAACCCTGCCAGCTGCTGAAAGCCGTGGACTTCCGCTACATCGATGATGCTCTCACTCCCGCCGAAGCAAAGGAGCTTCTCGAAAGCGCCCGCGACGGTAAGGTCGAGCGACTTGAACATCTGCGCAAGACGGGTTATCCGGCATACACGACCTCGGTAGGGTGGTTCGGATATTCGGAGGAGAAGATTCGCCGCCTGTGCCATGAAGCACTTGAGGAGGGGTGGACCCATTTCAAACTGAAGGTTGGCGGCGATCCCGAGGAGGATCTTCGCAGGGGAAGGATTGTTCGGGAAGAGATCGGCTGGACCAGGAAGCTGATGGTCGATGCGAACCAGAAGTGGGGGGTGTTGGAAGCAATCGAGCGTACTCGCCAGTTGGCGGAGTTGAAGCCCTGGTGGATGGAAGAGCCGACGAGTCCGGATGACATCCTCGGGCACGCGCGCCTTCGGCGCGAGGTTCCGGAGGTACGCATTGCCACAGGCGAACATTGCCATAACCGCGTTATGTTCAAGCAGTTTCTGCAGGCCGGGGGGCTGGACGTTCTGCAATTGGACAGCTGTCGCGTGGGCGGGGTGAACGAGAATATCGCTATACTTCTGTTGGCAAAGAAGTTTGGCACTCCGGTCTGTCCTCATGCGGGTGGCGTAGGGCTATGTGAGTATGTTCAGCATCTTTCGATGTTCGATTATCTTTCCGTCTCGGCCACGATGGAGGACAGAGTCATCGAATTTGTCGATCATTTGCATGAACATTTCGTAACCCCCGTCCGCATTCAAAGCGGTTACTACATGATGCCGACAGAACCGGGATACAGTATCGAGATTCGGGAAGAATCTCTTAACCGCTTCGCCTATCCCCAGGGCGAAGCATGGAGCGCGAAAGCATGAAGCTGGTCACGTTTTCAGGGAGAGACGTCCCTGCGCAAAGTTCTTCGGCACTTTTGAGCCGCGATGTTCCGACGCCGGGTGTCCTGATCGGGGATGAAGTTGCCGACCTGACGAGCCTGGGATATCCCAGCGTACTGTCCATTCTCGAAGGGGGAGCGCGTGCGCAGGCAGAGATCGCGGAAAAGCTGGATAGGGTTCCTCGCGTCGCTTTGTCCGATGTGACCCTGCGTGCTCCGCTGCGGCCGCCGCGCGTTTTTGGAGTGGGTCTGAACTATGCCCGCCATGCGGAAGAGTCGAAGATGACGGTCCCGAAGGTTCCGACAGTCTTCATGAAGCTCTCAAGTTCGGTTGTAGGGCCGGATGTTGACGTCATTCTGCCCAAGGTGAGCAGCCAGCCGGACTACGAGGCGGAGTTGGGGGTGGTGATCGGCAAAGCCGGCTACCAGATCGCTGCTGCGGACTGGGAGCAGTATGTCTACGGTTACACGATCGTGAACGACGTCAGCGCGCGCGACATCCAGCTAGCCACTTCGCAGTGGACGCTGGGCAAATCATTTCCGACGTTTACTCCACTGGGGCCTGCGATCGTTTCGGCCGATGAGGTGGGCGATCCCCACAAGCTGAGTATCGCGCTTGCGATCAATGGTGAGACCCTGCAGAACTCGAATACCAGCGATCTGATCTTCAAGATTCCGGCGCTGATCGAGTACATCTCGACTATGACGCCGCTTGAGGCGGGGGATGTGATCAGTACAGGAACTCCCGAAGGCGTAGGACTGGGGCGCACGCCGCAGCGGTGGCTGAAGCCGGGAGAAGAGATGGTGGTCACGATCGAAAAGCTTGGAGCGCTGCGCAACCGGACGGTGGCAGAGTAGCGGCACCTGTTTTACAGAAACCCGAAGTTGAAGAGATGCTATCCCCCTGAAATGGTATGGGGCGGGTAGCATCTCTCATTTAAGCTCGATGCAAGCGTTCATGGACCTTGAGAGCAACCTTGTACGTCATCACAGGATGTCTTGGCTGGCGGCCATCTTGCTGCTCGTCTGGCTTTCTGTGGTTACAAACGCGCAGCAGCCTGCAATCGGCTCTCCTGTTCTTCTTCCGTCTGCGGTCACGTTCGACGCCGATGGAAACCTGTACATCGCAGAGACGGCGCATCATGCGATTCGCAGGGTCGATCCGCTGGGCCGAATCAGCACGATAGCAGGGACGGGTGTTCAGGGTTACGAAGGCGATGGTGTAGTCGCGAGCTCGGCGCTTCTCGATTCCCCCGAGGGCGTCGCTGTCTATGGAAATAATCTCTATATCGCTGACACCCACAATCACCGTATCCGTAGAGTCGACCTGGGTACGGGCGTCATCACCACCATTGCAGGAGGCTCAACGGCGGGATCGTCAGGAGACGGGGGCTCTGCAACCGTTTCCACGCTCGACCGCCCGGTTGCACTGGCGCTGGATGCCCAGGGGAATCTGTTTCTCGCCGATGCGGGAAGCCACAGCATCCGCCGGATCGATGCGGTCACAGGGGTCATCACCACCGTGGCTGGGGACGGCGTGCAGGGCTATGGCGGAGACCAGGGAGCCGCTGCAGCGGCGCTGCTGGATTCTCCGCAGGGAATCGCCGTAGATGCAGGTGGAAACCTCTACATAGCAGATAGCCACAATCATCGCGTTCGCCGGATCGATGCCACCACACGGGTGATTACCACCTTGGCGGGAACCGGGGCAGCTGGGGCATCCGGAGATGCGGGGCCTGCGATACAGGGGAGACTTGCTCTACCGCGAGGAGTTTCCGTCGATTTGCAGGGGAATGTCTTCGTTGCGGACCGCGAAAACCACCGTATCCGCCGCATCGACGGAATCACGGGCACCATAACGACGTTCGCTGGAGACGATACGCAGGGTTTTGGAGGAGATGGAGGTGCTCCTCCATCTGCGTCTCTGGACAGTCCCCGGGCGACGACCGTCTCCCCTTCAGGAAATCTGGTTTTTGCGGATGGGGCCAACAGCAGAGTCCGCCAGGTTTCGACGGGAATCGTCCAGACGATTGTCGGACCGGGCAGCCTGGCTCCGGTTACGGTCGAGTTTTCCGGCGACGCTGGGATGGTCTACGGCTCAGGATCGCTGAGGGCGGCGGTTCGGTCAGCAACGACTGCGATTGGCAGTGTGCGATTGATCGATCGGAGTGTGGGAAACTCTGTTATTGCACAACAGACGCTCACCCAGGGTACGGCGGACTTCGATCTTGCCACGCTGGCGTCGGGAGCCCACACCCTGGTGGCTCAGTATAGCGGCGATACCTTTCATGCGGCGGTGGACAGCGCGGAGTTTACCGTGGCCGTCGCCCATCGCCCCCTTACGGCGATCGTCTCGCCGGCGTCGGTCAGCTATGGAGAGCCTCTTCCATCGCTTAAGGGCAGTCTGAGCGGAGTTCTGCCGGCAGATCAGGCAGGTGTGGATGCCACCTATGGGGTGAACCTCCCCGTGCGGCCCGATGCGGGCGAGTATCCGGTCGCCGTGACGCTGCGCGGTTCGGCGGCAGGGAACTATGCCTTGCCGGTGGCCCCCACGCTTACGATCACGCGGGCTGCAACCACGACAACACTGACGGCCACGACTGCTTCACTAGTTACGGCCAGCAGCGCGGATGCCGGTCAGCCGGTCTTAATGAAGGTTCATGTAGATCCTTCTGCTTCCGGCAATCCGACAGGGACATTGATCCTGAGTGAGGGGGCGACGCTGCTCGCCGCGGGAGCACCGGATGCCTCGGGCGATCTGAGCTTTGTCGTATCGTCTTTGGGGATTGGGCCACACAGTCTTGTCGCATCCTACTCGGGGGATCGCAACTTTGTGCCGAGCCAATCCCCAACGATGTTGTTTATGGTGAATACACCACCGAGCGGCTCGGTGGACTTCAACCTGGCTGCGAGCAGCACCACCACACAGACGATCAATTCCGGGGATTCGGCAAACTTCTCGTTTGTTGTGAATGTGCAGGGAAATCTTTCGGCTCCGGTGACTCTTTCGGCTTCCGGCCTTCCTGATCTTGCGACGGCGTCATTCAATCCCGGCAGCGTCGTTCCGGGACGCTCATCGACGACTGTGACGATGACCGTTGCCACTCCGAAGACGGCTGCGAGTTCGGGTTCACACTCGCCGGTCGTGTTGGCGCTGCTTGTGGTGGGTATTCTTCCGCTAATGAGAAAAAAGAGGATACCGGTTCGGCTGCTTGTTCTTCTGGTGGGACTGTTGTTACCGTTTGCAACCGGCTGTGGAGATCGTGTTCGCTCGGGAACGGATGTTCCGGGAACGACGAGGTCTTACACTGTCACTGTGACCGGCACTACGGTTGGGGCGAATGGGGAACAGGTAAGGCACACGGCCGATGTGACCCTTATCGTGCAGACTGCGAGTTAGCAGCGATATCCACATATAAGCGTTGCCTCCAACGCTTCCCCGAGGTGTCATCCTGAGCGAAGCCCGAAGCCCGAAGGATCTGGGTTTGGGATTGTTGCCGAGGCCAGCAGACCGCAGATCCTTCGACTCCGCTTCTCGCGATAAGGCCACGAGAAGCTTTGTTCCGGATGCCCCCCATGGGGGACTGCTGGGAGGGTATATGACGAATCGGCTGCATATCCTATTCCACCGTCATCATGCATCTTGGGGGCGACCGCGATCCGACTTCAGATATAGGCAGATAGCCCTAAAGCGGACTTAGCAACTTCAGAAGAAAGAAGACGGCCACGCCGACAAAGAAGATCAGCGCCATGCGGATGCCGGGTTCGCGGTTGATCTCGGGCACAAGGTCGGTTGCTGCGACATAGATGGTCACTCCTGCGGAGAGGGGAAGTCCGGCGTGCACCCAGTGCGGTCTGAGGTTGATTACGAGAACTCCCAGCAGAGTGGTGGCTCCCAGAGCCATGGCGGAGTTCAGTGCAGCCACCTTTCCGCGGCCGCTGGCGAGCATGACGCTGGCGACGGTGAATCCTTCCGGAAGCTTGTGCAGAAAGACGGCGATAAAGATGACCCAGCCCAGCCAGTGGGAGAGGACGAAACCCGATCCGATGGCTATGCCGTCGAAGAAGGTATGAGCCGCGAGTCCGAGCAGCACCGAGTAGCTGGTCTTGGCAGAGAGGAATTCATGATGATGCGTCTCCTCACCGAAATGGAAATGGGGGACAAGGGTGTGCTCCAGCAGGTGAACGCCGCAGTATCCGGCCAAAACCAGAATGGGTGCCCAGCGTGGGCTGAGACCAATTCCTTCGGGAATCATCTCCAGCACGGCAGCAGCCAGCATGAAGCCGGCGCCGAGGGCGACGAAGTATCGCAGTGCACGCGCCGAGGGCGAACGGCGAACGAGCAGTAAGCCGCCAAGGTAGTCCGCAAGTCCGGCGACGGCTCCAAGCGTAAGGCTCAACCAGAGCGATGATGATGGCATCCGGCTATCCGTTCCAGGCGGGAAGACTCTCTCCGCGGCCTTTCACAGGACAGCCTTCGAGCACGCACGCTCGAATCGCAATGGGTCCAGGATTCATATGGTTTTGATTTTACCTGTCTCCGGCCACTGGGACTCGCGAGCCAGGACGAGGATCACGCCGATCCCGCAGAGCAGAACGAGGCCCTCAAGTCGTTCGGACCAGGCGTGGAGGCGTTCGAAATGGACGCGCGCCGGCGAGGTGATATCTGCGACCGCAATGTCACCGCCCGCCGCGATCCGGTCCTGCTCCATCGCAGGGAGGATTCGGTACTGCGAGAACGCAGTGACGCTGAGCATCACCAGGGCGAGTACCATCTCTATGGCAAAGCCGACCCGCGCAGGCACTTCGGCGCGGAACCAGAGGGTGATGGTCGCGAGGCAGAAGATGCCTCCGCCGATGAGCCCGATCTGATGAAGGATTCGGATGCTCGCTCCGACCACCAGACCAGCTTCGTGCGCAGTGGGAAGGTGGGTGAACGCCACAGGCGCAACGACAAAAGCGAAAAAGGCAATGCCGCCCACCCATGCGGTCATGGCAAGCAGTCTTGAAGCCCGAAGAATTTTTTCAAACACTAGACCAGATCCCTCCCAATCAGCCGGTGTATACGATCCTTGATTGGAGGATGTGTCGAAAACAGGTTCGCAAATCCTCCGCTTCCCAATAAGGGAGCCACTATAAATAGATGCGCCGTTGAAGGGGAAGCCTGCAAAGGAATGCGTCGTGAGTAGTTGTCGAGCTTCTGCAGCGCGCGCGCTAGCGCGTAGGGGTTGCCCGTCTCTTTTGCCCCCGTCGCATCGGCCTCGTACTCCCGCGAGCGCGAGATGGCCAGCTGAATAAGAGTCGCCGCGATGGGCGCAAGAATCAGCATGAGCAGGCCGGTTAAGCCGCCGCCGCGGTCTCGGTCGTCGCGATTGCCGTAGCCGCCGAAGAGCGAGGCCCAGTAGCCCATCCGCGCCAGCATGGTGATGGCTCCGGCGAGCGTAGCGGCGATGGAACTGGTCAGGATGTCGCGATTGCGGACGTGACCCAACTCGTGGGCCAGTACGCCTTCCAGTTCTTCGTCATCCAGCAGGTTCAGAATGCCGTGGGTGACGGCCACAGAGGCATGCTGCGGATTTCGTCCTGTGGCGAATGCGTTGGGGCTTTCACTGGGAATCACGTAGACGCTGGGCATGGGCAGGCCCTGTTTTGCGGAGAGCCGTTCCACGACCTGGTACACGCGGGGAAGCTGCTCCCGTGTGACTGGTTGTGCGCGGTACATCGAGAGCGCCAGCTTATCCGAAAAGAAATACGCGCCGAAGTTGAAAGCAACAGAGAGGATAAAGGCGAAGACCATCCCGTTCCGGCCACCGAAGTAGCTTCCGATGAAGACCAGAAAGATGGTCAGCAGCGCCAGAAGGAATGTCGACTTCAGTGTATTCATCTCAGCCTCGCAGAGGATTGACCTCTGTTGCTTTAGACGCGGATGCCGATGAAGTCTCTCTGCGGGCGAGCGCGCGCCGCAGCACGACTTCGAGAGCCGCCTTCTGCTCAGAGTACTCCTCTTCGTTCAACCGCCCCTCCAGACGGTCGGTTTCGATAGCGAAGAGCTCCTCTTTCAGGGTGGCGAGGAGGTTCGAAGGCGCTGTGGGAACCGTTGTTGCCAGCGGCGAAGAGCCTGCTAATGGCGCTGCAGGGACAGGGATTGCGTCCTGCGGGTGGTTCTTGAGCATGATCCCGGCTCCGGCTGCCATTGCAAGGCCGAGCGCACCAATGATCCACCACTTGTACTTCGACCAGGGGTCGTCTTTGCCGGATGGGTCCAGCGGATTGCCCAGGCCGCCTCCGGGACGGGTATCGCTCGCTGCGGAACCTTCTGCGGACTGGCCACCAGCCGGGCCGGGCTGGCCGTTCGATCCTGCGGTTGCGGCGGCATTATCTCGTGGAAGCTGACCGGTTCCCGAAACGGTAAACCCGATCTGATGAGAGGGAGAGACGTTGCGTGCAACGTAGGTCTGTGCCGAGGTCTCTTCGGTTACAGGAGCGTAGATTGCTCCCGGCTCTGCCTGAAAGGTCATGCTCTTCGGCATCATGATCGCTACGGTGTCGAAGAGCATGGAGGGCTTGGGCGACAACTTCAGACTGCCGTCATAGGGCAGTCTGTAGGTGATCTGAAATTGCGTTTCTCCGGGGCGGATGGGGAAGACGAAGGTGTAGTGATCGGGGTCGCCGAGAGGTGTCGGGGATGCCTGTACCGGCATGCCACCGGGAGCCAGTGCGGCTGATCCTTCGATGATGGCTCCGTGAGGAAGATAAAACTCAAAAGGACGGTCGCCGAACTGGGTCTTCGGTGGATTGGAGTCGTTTTTGACGAAGAAGTGCTCTACCACGCGCAGGGACTTTCCGCTCTCATCCGTCTGGAGGCGCATTACATCGGCCTCGGCGGTGACGCCCTTGACCTTGGGGGCTGCGTCATAGACGTCCATCTCAATCGACTGCGTTCCTGGAGGCGCCGGACGGAAGTAGTTTGCCTTGTCATGCGTGACGCGGATCAGGTGCATCCCGGAGTCGGGAAGGTCGATGGAGAAGTTTCCCTTCGAGTCCGTCTTGGTATGAGTGGACTCCTGCATCCCCTGGGCAAGGCGGATGAGGACGACCTCGTCTCCGGCAGCGGGCTTATTGTTGGTCTTGTTGGTAACAGTCCCCGTGATGGAATCGGCCAGAGCTGCTCCGGAGAAGGCAAGGGTCACGGCGAAGACCGCCATGAGGCGTCGAATGGAAGAAGATGAGCTGATCACAGTTTTAAGCCTACGTTCCAAAGATGATGTGAATTCAGGCGCGCCCGCGGGCGCCCATTCCGCGTTGTTCCAGAGCTTCCATCTCGGCGAGGACCTGGGCGGCCTCGTCTTCCAGGGAAGCTCTTTGTTCTGCGTAGTCCTGTTCGGGGTACTTGCCTGCAAGATACTCGAAGTTCAGGTCGCGAAGGTTGTCGTAGATCACGTCTTTCCGCTCACGCAGATAGTCGATGCGAGTCTTATCGGCCTGGAAGAAGATGTTTTTCTCGGGCCAGAAGATAAACACGAACAGGCCAAGGGTAAGGACGATTCCAGCAATGGCTCCCATCAGTACTCTGTCTCCTTGCGAATGCGTGCCCGCAGATCGTCGTCCATTGGCGGCGGCGCCATGGGCATTCCTGCGGCGATCATCTGCCGGTTGGTGCGCTTCCGCCAGATGGTAATCAGGACGCCGGTACCGGCGGTTGCGAGCAGGAAGACGGCCAGCGGGGTGATCCAGGCAACGTTGTCGAATCCTCCCCGGATGGGCGCGGCTAGAACGGTAGGCCCATATTTTGCAGCGAACCAATTCAGCGTGGCTGTATCGGAGCTTCCGGAGGCCAGCTGCTGTCGAAGCTCTCCGATCATGCGGTCCGAGTCCGGGCAGCCGACGTGATTGCACTCCAGCAGGATCTGTCCGCAGCCACAGACGCAGACCATCTCGTGACCCAGGCGGCCAAAGCGCGAGCTTGAGTCTGCCGCACCCAGCATGACCAGGAGCAACAGGCAGACGGTAGCGCTCTGGAGCCAGCGCCGGACTGTGAGGCGGCTAAACATGGTGAACCTCAGCCTCCTGAACCGGCAGGGGAACAGCTACCCGCGCCTCGGCGGGAACGCGCGTGAGATTGGGGACAAGGGCGAGGAAGGTTCCCAGGACGACGATGAGGACGCCGATCCAGATCCAGTTCATCAGAGGATTGATGAAGACCTTGATGATGGGCTTGTCGGTTTCGGGATTCTTACCTTCATAGATGACGTAAAGGTCTTCGGCCAGCGTGGAGCGCAGCGCGACCATGGTCGAGGTGGTCTGGCTCGCGTTGTAGAAGCGGCGCTCCGGAGCAAGCTGGGTGACCTTCTTCGATCCCTTGTAGACGTCCAGAAGGGCGTATTCCGTGTCGTAGTTGGGGTTCGTGTCCTGGGTGAAGCTCTGACAGACGAGTTTGTAATTCCCGATTGTCAGGCTGTCGCCGAAGCCCATCTCCTGCTCGTGCGACTGATTGAAGGCTCCGCCGGCGATTCCGATGAACATGACAACGATGCCGAAGTGGACGATGTATCCGCCATAACGACGGGTGTTCCGGCGTGTCAGAAGAATGACGGAAGCCAGAAGATTTTTGCCGGTCTGCGTGCTGACAACACCGGCTCCGCGCAGGAACTCGGCTGCGATGGCGGTGATGACGCCGGAGGCCAGGGTAAAGGTGATGAGAGAGAAGGTCTCGGACCGGGCATCATCGCCGGCGCTCCAGGGCCGCACGCCGCACGCGATCACTACGGCAAAGGTAACGGCCATTGCGATGCAGGGGAGAACGAAGTTGCGACGAATCGAGCGCAGCGAAGTGGAGCGCCATGCCAGCAGGGGACCGATGCCGGTCAGGAAGAGCAGGAAGATTCCGATGGGAAGGTTAACGCGGTTATAGAACGGTGCGCCTACTGTCACCTTGGAGCCCTGTACATACTCACTAAGGACCGGGAAGAGCGTTCCCCACAGAACGGTGAAGCAGGCTGTCAGCAGAATGAGGTTATTGAAGAGAAAGCTCGACTCGCGGCTGACCAGCGATTCCAGGCGGTTTTCACTCTTCAGATGATCCTTCTGCTTGAAGAAGGTGAAGAGGCAGACCGCGAAGACGACGAGGATAAAACCGTAGAACCAGTTTCCGATGGAGGACTGTGCGAATGCATGGACACTGCTTACAAGTCCGGAACGCGTCAGCAGGGTACCGAGAATCGTCAGCAGGAAGGTCGAAAAGATCAGCCAGACGTTCCAGGCCTTCATCATGCCGCGCTTCTCCTGCATCATGACCGAGTGCAGGAAGGCGGTGCCGGTGAGCCACGGCATCAGGCTGGCGTTCTCGACCGGGTCCCATCCCCAGTAGCCGCCCCAGCCGAGCACGCTATAGGCCCAGTGTGCTCCGAGGAAGATGCCACAGGTAAGGAAGAGCCAGGTGACCATGGTCCAGCGGCGGGTGATATGGATCCATTTTTCGCCGGGATACCGCATCATCAGTGCGCCCAGGGCGAAGGCGAAGGGAACCGAGAAGCCGACGTACCCCAGGTACAGCATGGGAGGGTGAATGACCATCTCCGGGTACTGCAGCAGAGGATTGAGACCGAAGCCGTCCGGCGAGACGGGGCCAGGCTGAATGGCGAAGGGTGGCGCGGCAAAGTTGAGCAGCAGCAGGAAGAAGACCTGGATCCCCGCAAGGATGGTAGAGGCAAAGGCCGAGAGGCGAACATCGATCTTGTGCCGGATGCGGAGCACGAAGCCGTAACCGCTGAGCAGCCATGCCCACAGCAGAAGAGAGCCTTCCTGACCGCTCCACAGGGCTGAGAACTTATATGCCGTATTGAGATCGCGGTTGGTGTGGTGCAGGATGTAGCTGACGGAGTAGTCGTTGGTGAATGCAGCCCACACCAGCGCGAAGGCGGCGCAGCTGAGCGCGATGAAGCTGGCGATACCGGCCCGACGGGCCGTCTCTCCCAGTCTTCCGGCCCCGCTGCCTCCGGCGACTATTCCTGACTGAGACCGGGAGCGCCACAGAGCGACGGCACCCATGACCAGCGTGTATGTACTGAGAACAAGGGCCAGCAGCAAGGCGAAGCTGCCGAACTCAGGCATGGGGTGGGTTGGCATGAATTCCTCTCCCCATTGTCTCAAGGGGTTGCCTATCGAGCAATGATGGGCGGGGAAAGCTGGCGGTTATCGCGCAGATTCAAGCATTTTCAGGCGATTACAGCCGCTAAAACGCTTGAACTTACGGATGGTTCCGGGATGCCGATCAACTGCTGCACGGACTGGAGCAGAATCTCGGGCTGCAGCGGCTTGGCGCGGAACTCAACATTCAGCCCTTCGTATTCGAGGTAGGCGTCTTCCATTCCACTGATGACCAGAATCGGAATCGTGGGCCGCAGGCCTCGGACTTCTCTGGAGAAGGTACTTCCGCTCATCCCCGGCATGATGTGATCGGTGATGACGAGATCAATGCTCGAAGGAGAGTCGCTGTTACGAAGGTGGTCGAGGGCTCGCGCGGGTTGAAGGACCGTTATTGTCGCGTAACCGTTTCGTTCCAGGATGGTTCGCCGAATCATTGCCTGGACTGCGTTGTCGTCGACCAGAAGAATCGTCTTGGATTGCATCTACTGCTGCCCCGGAGAAAACTCGACAGAAACAGAAAAGGTCCTGCCGGATCATGTATCTCTCTTCTTATAGAAGAACACGTTGCGACGAAGAAAAGTGATCCGTAAGGTATCCAGTTCTTTCATCGACCAAACTTGCCAAAAAACATAGACTCTCGGCCCGCGCTGAATGTGGGGCTCCAAACTCTATCGGAAGAAGATGCCTGTTTGCGGCTTTGGGTTTACTGAAACTGTCCAAAATTTTCCGTCGAGTTGGTAGATTCTTATCACTGTCGCCTTCAAACGCCGGGCGGCGCCGTTTCGCTGGACGCCCGCGGGTTAAGGATTTAAAGTTGCCGAGAGCAGAAACCCCGCAGAATCAAAAGGGAAGCCCGTGAACCTTTCCATCATCGACTGGCTGATCATGCTGGTCTATTTCATCTTCGTTCTGGGCATCGGATTTGCCCTGAAGCGCTACATGCGCACCTCTAACGATTTTTTTCTGGCAGGACGATCGATTCCGGCCTGGGTGTGCGGACTCGCTTTTATATCGGCGAACCTCGGCGCCCAGGAAGTTATCGGCATGGGTGCTTCGGGAGCGAAGTACGGCATCAATACCAGCCACTTCTACTGGATTGGCGCTATTCCGGCGATGATCTTCGTAGGTATCTTCATGATGCCGTTCTATTACGGGTCGAAGGCGCGCTCCGTTCCCGAGTATCTGCGGATGCGCTTTGATGAGAAGACCCGCGCTGTGAACGCATTTTCCTTCGCGATCATGACGGTGCTCTCTTCGGGCATCTCGATGTATGCGATGGCGCTGCTGATCCAGACCCTGGGGCTCTTCCACGGCATCATTCCCGACCGCTACATCTTCCATGTGTCGGTCTTTGTCTCGGCCATTATTGTTCTGGCTTACATCTTTCTTGGCGGCCTTTCGAGCGCCATTTATAACGAAGTGCTGCAGTTTTTCCTGATCGTGGCGGGCTTCGCGCCTCTGGTCTGGATCGGGTTGCGAAACGTCGGCGGCTGGCAGGGAATCAAGCACACGCTTCCCGCGGCGATGACGCACTCCTGGAGGGGCATGACGCATGCCAACACCAACACACTGGGGGTGGAATGGATCGGCCTTTCGATGGGATTGGGTTTTGTGCTGAGTTTCGGCTACTGGTGCACTGACTTTCTGGTGATCCAGCGCGCGATGGCAGCTGACTCAGAGGTGTCTGCCCGGCGCGTTCCGCTGATTGCGGCGATCCCCAAGATGTTCTTTCCGTTTCTGGTGATCTTGCCTGGACTGATTGCCGTCAGCGTGGTGCCAAAAGCGATCACGGCGGGGCGGACTGTTCTTGAATCCTCCCAGTCGTTGAGCGCACCCTCGGCGACGTCGCCATCAGGAAAAACAGCGGAGGTGCCGCTGGTGGATAAGCATCCTCACGGAATCGTGCCTCTGAAGATGAATCCGATGAACGGTAAGCCAGTGCTCGATAGCAGCGGCCAGCCGGTGTATAACTACGATCTCGCCATCCCGGTTCTGCTTCTGTACTACTTTCCGACGGGCATCCTCGGGCTGGGATTGACGGCTCTACTTGCCAGCTTTATGTCGGGAATGGCGGGCAACGTGACGGCATTCAACACGGTGTGGACCTACGATATCTACCAGGCCTACATCAACAAGAAGGCGTCGGACGCACACTATCTGTGGATGGGCAGGATGGCAACGATCGGGGGGATACTGCTCTCCATTGCCGCTGCCTATGCCGTGACCAACTTCAACAACATTATGGATGCGCTGCAGCTGGTCTTCTCTTTCGTGAATGCTCCGCTGTTCGCCACGTTCCTGCTGGGAATGTTCTGGAAGCGCACGACCGGCCATGCAGCCTTTACCGGCCTGCTTGCCGGTACTGCAGCCGCTCTGGTTCACCACGGTCTCACGCTTCCCATCGGCGCTGCCACAGGAATCCACGGTGGCTGGATCTCGGTCATTCATCAATATCCGAGCGACATGGCGCAGAACTTCTGGACGGCGATCTTTGCGTTCTCGGTCAACCTGGTGGTGACGGTTGCTGTCAGCCTTGTGACACGACCGCGAGAAGAGCAGGAGCTCGTAGGTCTGGTCTATTCGCTGACCCCCAAGCCGGTGGAAACCCATCTGGAGTGGTACCAGAAGCCCTCGACGCTGGCCTATGGCGTATTGGCCATGTTGATCGTTCTCAACCTAATCTTCGCTTAGCCGTGAGACGGCGGCGACTTAGATATCCTGCTGGAGGAGCTTGATTCATGGGACTCGACATCCGTATCCCGCTCGGTCTGATCTTCCTGGTCATTGGAGGAATCATGACCCTTTATGGCTTCGTGACGCGTCATTCTGCCATCTACGCCCGGTCGCTCGATGTGAACCTGAATCTTGCGTGGGGCGCGATCATGTTCCTCTTCGGCCTGGTGATGTACGTCGTAGGTCGACGGCAGAAGTGGCACGACGATCCCATGAATCCCAGGCCCTGGGAGCGCAAAAACAAGCTTCCGCGTACGTAGGTGATCGATCCTATCCGGGAATGACAGGGCCGATTCCGGCACGTTCTTCCATCACCGAGGATTTTCCTATGCATTCACTTGCGATAATGAGCGTATGAAGCGGCGCATTATCCGGCAGTATGAGCTCATCCGCAAGATTGGCGCGGGTGGAAGCGGCGTTGTGTTTCTCGCCAACGACACGCTTCTTCAGCGGCCCGTCGTCATCAAGCTGCTTCGGCGCGGAAACCTGACGATCGAGCAGATGCGGGCGACGCAGCTTCGCGAAGCCAGGCTGGCTTCGGCTATCGATCATCCCAACGTCTGCGCGATCTACGAGGTGGGCGAGACGCCGGCCGAGCAGGGTGATCCGGAAGAGGCCTACATCGTGATGCAGTTCATCCCGGGCAAATCGCTCGATAAGATCATCGCGGAAGGCGCTTCGAGCCTGCAGCTGGTTCTATCGGCCGGAATCCAGATCGCTGACGGTCTTTCCGCGGCGCATTCGCTGGGGATCTTCCATCGCGACCTCAAGCCTGCCAATGTCATGCTGACCGACGGTGGACTGATCAAGATTCTGGACTTCGGCCTGGCCCGCCGCCTCTCTCTCGATCAGACGGACTTCGATCCATCCGGCCCATCGGATCCACGCTCTCTGCCTCCGCTGGGAGCGACCTACACAGCGCGTGGGGGGACAATCGCTTATATGGCTCCGGAGCAGTTTGTCACCGGGCAGTCCTCCGTACAGTCCGACATCTTTGCGCTCGGACTGGTCCTTTACGAGCTGGCGACCGGCCGCCACCCCTTCCATCGGCCCGACGCGCCTGATTTCCAGACGATCCGGGCAACGCAATTTGCCGATCCTCCGGCGATCCGGGAGATCAATCCCAGTCTTCCGGTGGAGCTTGAGAGCGTCATCCTGCGATGTCTGGAGAAGCAGCCGGCGGCCCGGTTTGCGTCGGCTGCGGATATTCGCGAGTCGCTGAAGACAGTTATGCGTTCGATGCAGCTGGATACGGTCCTGATGCCGGGAGGAGAGTCGCTCTCGCTGCACTCGCAGGGGCATCGCGCGCTGGAGACTCCGGAAGAGGAGAAGCGCACGACCGGTATTCTTTCGATGCTGGCGGAGCGGTTCCGCGAGTCCGGTCCCTCGGCCAACGCCCGGGAGACCTACAGCATCGTCGTGCTGCCATTCAATAACTATGGGCCTGCCGACGTAGCTCCGATGTACGGGTATGCTCTGGCCGACGCCATTGCAACGCGCCTTACCCGCGTCACCTCGCTGGTCGTGCGACCCTCGAGCTCGCTTGCATCGGTTCCTACCCAGCAGCTCGATCCTCTCAGCGTAGGCAAAAAACTTCTTGTGGACTTTGTTCTGGCGGGAAATTTTCTGCGCTCGGAAAAGGGATTCGACCTGAACTGGCAGATGCTCGATGTGGCTCGCCAGAGTGTGCGGGCGGGCGGCTCTATCAATGTTGCCTCGTTTGATCTGGTCAGTGTGCAGACCGAGATCTGCGATGAGGTGTTCAGTACGCTGCAGGGGGTGGGCCGGCTGAGAAGCCCGAAGGAGAACTACCGCGCTCCGTCGCTTTCGGAAGATGTTTCAGAAGAATATCTGCAGGCGCGCGCCCTGCTTTCCTCGTTCATGACCCGGACCGGCAGCCGGGAAGACCTGGATCGCGCACGGCAGATCTTCGATTCGGTTGTCAAGACCAACGAGAGCTTCGCTCCTGCATGGTCAGGGCTGGGGATCACGCACCTGCAGTACACGCGTCACGGGTTGGGCGGACAGATGCATCTGCTGGAGGCGAGGCGCGCCTTTGATCGCGCTCTGCAGCTCGATCCCGGATCGATTGAAGCCAACTTGTATCGCGTATATATGCTTCTTTCTCGCGGCGAAAAGGAGTCTGCGAGGCATGGCATCGAGCATCTGCTGAATACGGCAGGGAACGATTGGAATGTACGCCTGGTCGCGGGCATTGCCCTCCGCTTCGATGGCATGTACGAGGAGGCGCTGGAGCAGTTCAATGCGTCGCTGCGGATGAATCCGTCGAATGCGGCCATGATCTACAACCATCGCGCCCGCGTGTATCAGTACCAGAACCAGCTGGAGCTGGCCGCCGACGAAATCGAAAAGGGGCTTACGCTGGAGCCCCGGCAGCCGCTCCTGCGAATCTCCAGGGGATATCAGCAGATGCGGACCGGGGATCTGGAGGGCGCGATTCAGACTCTGGAAGGCGTCATTCGCGATGAGAAGTCCGTGCGGATCGTCTTCCCCACGATTGCTCTCTGCTACGTGCAGCTTGGCGACCGTGAAAAGGCTGCCACCTTCATCATCGATGAGACCCTGACTGCGGCGGAGGCCGACAGCGAGATGGCATACCGGCTCGCTACCTACTTTGCCGTAGATGGAGACGAGAGCGAGGCGCTGCACTGGCTTCGCCGGGCCATCTATCTGGGCAATGAGAACTATCCGTGGTTTTCGAAGAATCCGGCTTGGAAACGGCTTGCAGGGCATACCGATTTCGAGCGGATCCTGGAGGACCTTAAAAAGAGCTATCGCCGGAATCAGAAGACATGGAGACGACTGCTGTCCCAGACTCAGGGTTAGGGAACAGGAAAGAGAAAGGGCGAGCCGTCAGCTCGCCCTTTCGTTATGCATCGATGCGGATCCTTTACTCCGACCCCGGTCCTGCCGTGCTGTTCTCCGTGGGCAAGATCATCGCCGTGCTCTGAGGAGCATTCAGCGGTTTCAGAATCAGAGGTGTCGTCAGGCTGAAGACGAGCCGGGAGCCGTCCTGGAGAGTGGCCTGGCGCTCCTGCTTCAGCCACATTACCGTGCTGGCTCCGGCGCCGATGCCGGCTCCGACGACGGCGCCGACCCCACCGCCGATCAGTGCACCCGCTGCGGCTCCGCTGCCCGTGGCGAGTGCCGATACAGCCAGGGTCTCCTTGACGCGATCCCTTCGCTTCAAAGTGCCTTCCCGATCGACGTT
Source organism: Edaphobacter sp. 12200R-103 (assembly GCF_010093025.1). Taxonomy (GTDB): domain Bacteria; phylum Acidobacteriota; class Terriglobia; order Terriglobales; family Acidobacteriaceae; genus Edaphobacter. Next base: position 848,676 of record NZ_CP048114.1, read on the forward strand.
GAAGTTGCTCAGCGTCGTGTCGATCAGCTGGGCATGGATGATGTACTTCGTCCCATCCGGCAGGGTAATGCTCTCCGGCTCAAGGTGCAGCGATGCGGCGCCCGAGATGCGGTGACCCTCGTGGACTGCGGTGACACGGCCTCCAAGAATGGAGCCGATCGGGATGATGACGCGATCATGATTTGTAATCGGCTGCATGATCTCTGCGGTGAACCTCGTTCCCGGCTCTGTCGTCGACGTCGAGAGCTGCTGAAGCATCTTTACGTGCAGCAGAGTTCCTTCGTTGAGTTCGCCTTCACGCTCCGGGACGCTGGTGACAATCTCGCCATCGACGTCCTCTTTCGGGGCTGCCTCCGCAGTTATGGCAGGAGCAGAAGCCTGCTCCGCACCTTTATATGGGACATAGGGGCCGTAAGTCTGGCCGGCTGTCTCCGGCTTGGCGGCCGAAGGCTTGGCTTCTGTGATGGGACGACGCGTGGTCTCAGGAGCGGTCGCCGCAGGATGGCTGGCGGCATCCACATTATCGGCATCGATCGTCACCGGGTCGGGATTGGAGATGCCGGTCCGGGAGCTCTGGGCCGCCAGTGGAAGGGCGACGGCGAACAGCGCAATTGCGGGAATCTTTTGAATCTTCATGCGCTCAGTATCCTCAAGGTCAGGCAAGACTCTGCACAGTACCTGTTTCTCGTACCAGTTTAAAGACGTTGCATCCGGCCTTCGACAAAAAGGAGGCTGGGGAATCGAGGCTGCTACTAGAGCTTTGACGATTGCCGCAATCTTTCTGCTCTGTTCGCGTGGTTTTAAGAAGCCTTGCTAAAATCCAACAGGTGACGTTCCAAGGCGCAAATCTCGTTGAAGTAATCGGTTTAGCTGGGGGAAGTCGTTTACAAGTCGACCGCCGCCCGAAGCTCAATGAGCGCCTTGCCCATCGCATTCTTCCTCAATCTTTCGAACCCCCTACCGACAGGAGCAACATGACTGAGATCGTCTCGATTCACGCTCGCGAAATTCTCGATTCCCGCGGCAACCCCACCGTCGAAGCCGACGTCGTCCTCGATGGCGGCGCTCGTGGCCGCGCCGCCGTTCCCAGCGGAGCCTCTACCGGAGAGCATGAGGCCGTGGAGCTGCGCGACGGCGACAAGGAACACTACCTGGGAAAGGGAGTCCTCAAAGCGGTCGAAAATGTCGAATCGATCCTTGCTCCTGAGCTGACTGGCATGGATGCTTCCAACCAGCGACTGATCGATGCCACGATGATTGCAATCGACGGAACGGAGAACAAGTCGAAGCTGGGTGCGAATGCCATTCTCGCTGTTTCGATGGCTGTTGCGCGTGCTTCGGCAGAGGCGCTCAAGCTACCGCTTTATCGCTATCTCGGTGGCGTTAATGCATGCCTTTTGCCCACCCCGATGATGAATATTCTCAACGGAGGCTCGCATGCGGACTCCAATGTCGACTTCCAGGAGTTCATGGTTATGCCGGTCGGCGCGGAGAGCTTCTCCGATGCTCTGCGGTGGGGTGCAGAGACCTTCCACACACTCAAGGGTGTTCTGAAGAAGAAGGGGTACAACACCGCTGTCGGTGATGAGGGGGGATTTGCGCCGAATCTCAAGTCCAACGAGGAAGCGGTTGATCTGATCCTCGAGGCGATTCAACTGGCTGGTTACCACCCGGGCGAAGACATCGTCATTGCGCTGGATCCAGCCTCCAGCGAGTTCTACGACAAGGAAAGCGGCAAGTACATCTTCAAGAAATCAGACAAGCGCGAGCTGACCTCCGCCGAGATGGCCGCGTACTGGCAGCAGTGGACGGAGCGTTACCCCATCATCTCGATCGAAGATGGTCTTGCCGAAGACGACTGGGACGGATGGGAGATTCTGACGAAGATGATCGGAGACAGGGTGCAGCTGGTCGGCGACGATCTGTTCGTGACCAACACGCGGCGCCTGCAGCAGGGAATTGAGAAGAACATCGCAAACTCGATTCTGATCAAGGTCAACCAGATCGGCACCATCTCTGAGACGCTGGACGCGATCGAACTGGCCCGTCGCTATGGCTATACCTCAATCATCAGCCATCGTTCCGGCGAGACGGAGGACACTTTCATTGCAGACCTCTCCGTCGGCACAGGAGCAGGTCAGATCAAGACAGGTTCTGCTTCACGCACGGACCGTATCGCGAAATACAACCAGCTGCTGCGCATTGAGGAAGAGTTGGGGCAGGCTGCGCAATTCCTCGGAATTGAATCGGTCAACTTCGGGGAGTAGCCTGTTGCTCGTTCATCTGTTGCGCCGGCGTGCACCACGCCGGCGTCGCGCTTTAAATCTGCCTTCAGGAGGTTTCATTGCCTAATAGCGGGTGAATTTTCTTCAAACAGTTTCAGCAGCAAGCGAAACGATCTTGTCGACGCGAACATCCAAGCAGGGGGAGTGTCCTCTAAGAGCAAATTTCAGCCCTGGGTAAAACGAAAGGAGCGATGGTATGCAACTTGGAATGGTTGGATTGGGACGAATGGGGGCCAACATGGTCCGCCGGCTGGTGGCTCACGGCCACGAGTGTGTGGTCTACGATCGATCGTCAGAGGCGGTCGCAGAACTGGCGAAGACCAGCGGTGTTACCGGTGCGTCCTCTCCGGAGGATCTCATCAGCAAACTAACCCCTCCACGCCCAATCTGGCTCATGATTCCTGCCGGTGCAGTCGATCAGGCGATCGCGCAGATCTCTCCTCATCTTCAGGCCGACGACATCCTGATCGACGGTGGAAACTCCTATTACATCGATGACATTCGTCGATCGAAAGACCTGCTGCCGAAGAAGATCCACTATGTGGATGTAGGCACCAGCGGCGGGGTATGGGGTCTGGATCGTGGATATTGCCTGATGATCGGAGGCGAGGATGAGGTTGTTCAGCATCTCGATCCCATCTTTCAGGCGATCGCTCCGGGTGTCGGGGACGCGGAGCGGACCCCGGACTTCGACAAGGTGGGTGGAACCGCCGAGCACGGTTACCTGCACTGCGGCGCAAACGGGGCTGGACACTTCGTGAAGATGGTGCATAACGGAATCGAGTATGGAATGATGGCCGCCTATGCCGAGGGTCTGGGGGTCCTCAAGGGCGCAAATATCGGCAAGCACACTGCCGAAATCGACGCCGAGACGACCCCACTGCGTGATCCGGAGCACTACCAATACGACTTCAATCTGGCTGCGGTTGCGGAGGTGTGGCGGCGCGGGTCTGTGATTGCCTCCTGGCTGCTCGACCTGACGGCATCTGCCCTGGTCGAAGATCGCGAGCTCTCAAAGTTCAGCGGCCGCGTCTCCGACTCCGGTGAAGGGCGCTGGACGATCAAGGCCGGAATTGATGAGGGGATTCCTACTCCCGTCCTGACCACTGCGTTGTACGAACGCTTCAGCTCGCGTGGCCTGGCGGATTTTTCAGATAAGCTTCTTTCTGCGATGCGCTATGAGTTCGGCGGTCATCTGGAGAAGCCGTCAGACAATTAACCTGTAACCTTCAAGGAGATGCCTTTGAGCACGCAAGCGCCGACTGTTCGTCCTGCCGTTCCTTCCGATGCCCTGGTCTTCTTTGGCGCCACCGGAGACCTCGCCTACAAGAAGATCTTTCCCGCGCTCCAGGCGATGGTTAAGCGTGGAGAGCTGAATGTTCCGGTGATCGGAGTGGCAAAGGCCGGCTGGAACCTGGACCAGCTGAAGGCTCGTGCCCAGGACTCTCTGGAGAAGCACGGCGGCGTCGATCAGAATGCGTGGCAGAAGCTCTCATCGCTGCTTCGCTACGTCGATGGAGACTATGCCGACGACTCTACCTTTGCAGAGGTTCGCAAGCAGCTGGGACCTGCACAGCATCCGGCAAACTACCTTGCGATTCCGCCCTCGCTGTTTGAAGAGGTGGTAGCGAAGCTCGTGAAGTCCGGCTGTGCACGTGGCGCGCGCATGATTGTGGAAAAGCCCTTCGGTCACGATCTGGCTTCGGCGCAGCATCTCAATCGAGTCCTTCTCGCGGCGTTTCCGGAATCGGCGATCTTCCGCATCGATCATTACCTCGCAAAGGCACCCGTGCACAATATCGTCTCCTTTCGGTTTTCGAACTCGTTCATCGAGCCGCTCTGGAACCGGGACCACATTGAAAGCGTTCAGATCACCATGGCCGAGAACTTCGGCATACAGGGGCGGGGAGCGTTCTATGACCAGAATGGCGCGGTGCGCGATGTGATGGAGAACCATGTCTTCCAGGTGATGTGTAATCTCGCCATGGAATGTCCGGCGCGACGCGACAGCGAATCCATCCGCGACGAGAAGGTGAAGGTGCTGAAGGCGATCCCGTCGATCGAACCATGTAACGTTCTTCGCGGCCAGTTCACCGGTTATCGGAATGAAAAAGGCGTGGCTCCAGATTCGACCGTGGAGACCTACGCTGCCATGCGTCTGGAGATTAAATCGTGGCGCTGGGACGGAGTCCCGTTTTACCTTCGTGCCGGCAAAGATCTTCCAACTACCTGCACTGAGGTGATAGCGAAGATGCGAAAGCCGCCTCAAGCCAACATGACCGAGCCCGCACCTCAGAATTATCTGCGGTTCCGCATCCTTCCGGAGATGGAGATTGCGCTTGCCGTCTCCATCGCCGGATCGGGAGAAGGTACACCACGCTCGCTGATCGAGCTGGAGGCCTGTCGGGCGCCGCGCCCGCAGGACATGGATGCCTACGAACGGGTGCTCAGCGATGCCATGGAGGGCGACTCCACCCTGTTCGCGCGCCAGGATTATGTGGAAGAAGCCTGGCGCATCGTGGATCCCATGCTGAAGGCGCAGACCCCTGTCTATTCCTACCAACCAGGTACGTGGGGCCCGACAGAAGGCGTTCCCCCGGAGACCATGGCAAATGTAACCCCTCCAGGAGGATGGCAGGAGGCGGTTTCGTCCGCGCAGGCCGGTTCCCGCACGAGTTTGTAAAGCGGCGATTCACGCCGCACTTTCCTTGCTGTCGAATCGATTTTTAGCGCCGCGGAGCACACAATCTGCAGGTGCGATGAGATGTGTCCGAGCGCAGTGGCGTAGATGCTGCTAAAATCTATTAAATCCACTCCTCGGAGAGGCAATGCAGGCAATCTTGGCGCTCGAAGACGGGCGCATCTTTCGCGGCAAAAGTTTTGGCGCACGGGCGGAGTGCTCCGGCGAAGTGGTCTTCAATACATCTTTGACCGGTTACCAGGAGATCTTTACCGATCCTTCCTACGCAGGACAGATCGTAGTCCTCACCAATCCGCATATCGGCAACTACGGCACCACCCCCCATGATGCCGAGTCGAAGAAGCCTTACATTGAAGGCCTCGTAACCCGCGAGTTTTCGCCGGTCAGCTCAAACTGGCGGTCCACGCAGGTGGCAGACGAGTATCTGGAACGTTTCGGAATTCCAGTCATCGCTGAGGTGGATACCCGCGCGATCGTCCGGCATCTCCGCGCCAATGGCGCCATGCGCGGCGTGATCGCGAGTGGCGACAACCTCGATGCAGAGGCGCTGGTCGCTAAAGCTCGCTCTCTCCCTAAGATGGAGGGAACGGATCTCGCCAGTGTCGTCAGCACAAAAGAGCCTTATAGGTGGGATGCCACTGAGCCGAAGAACCAGACAGGCGACCCTCTGCTGAAGTCTGCCGAGAACGGCGAAAAGACGCTCCACGTTGTCGCCTACGACTTCGGCATTAAGCAGAATATCCTTCGCATGCTGGCCAGAGAGAACATCGACGTAACGGTGGTTCCGGCCAGGACATCGGCAGAAGAAGTGTTGGCCATGAATCCCGATGGCGTCTTCTTCTCGAACGGCCCAGGCGATCCCGAGCCTCTGGACTATGCGATCGAGAACGTGAAGAAGCTCCAGGGCAAAACGCCGATGTTTGGCATCTGCCTCGGTCACCAGATCTTCGGGCTGGCCCTCGGTGGGAAGACCTACAAGCTGAAGTTTGGCCATCATGGTGGGAATCACCCGATCATGAACCACCAGACCGGCAAGGTGGAGATTACAGCGCAGAACCACAACTTCAATGTGGACCCTGACTCTCTCCCCGCCGACGTCGAGAAGACCCACACCAATCTGAATGACCACACGCTGGCCGGTCTACGTCATAAGACCGACCCGATGTTCAGTGTGCAGTACCATCCCGAGGCCAGCCCCGGACCGCACGACTCCCACTACCTCTTTCGAGACTTCCGCAAGATGATGGAAGAGTGGAAGAAGTAGCATTTTCGATTTCAGGCATACAGCAAGGGCGCAGCGGTAAGCGCCCTTTGAAACGCCAGCAGGATTCAGCAACAAGAAAGACGTAAAGATGCCACGTAGAAACGACATCGCGAAGATTCTTGTGATCGGCTCCGGGCCGATTGTGATTGGCCAGTCGGCAGAGTTTGATTATTCAGGCACCCAGGCATGCAAGGCTCTCAAGTCCGAGGGGTACGAGGTTGTCCTCATCAACTCCAACCCGGCCTCGATCATGACCGACCCTGAAGTGGCCGATCGGACCTACATCGAACCGTTGAGCGTGGCCTACCTTGAAGAGATTATCCGGCGTGAGGTCGAGATGATGCCGGCAGGTTCGGGCAAGTTTGCCGTGCTGCCGACCGTCGGCGGACAGACGGCTCTGAATCTCGCCGTCGAACTGGCCGACTCCGGGTTTCTGGAGAGTCAGGGCGTCGAGCTGATTGGAGCCAAGCTGGAAGCCATCAAGAAGGCGGAAGACCGTCTCCTGTTCAAGGATGCGATGAATAAGATCGGTCTCGACATGCCGAAGTCGCAGCTGGTCAACTCCGTCAGCGCCGGCCTTGAGTTCACCACGAAGATCGGCTTCCCGGCCGTGATCCGCCCCAGCTTTACTCTCGGCGGCTCAGGCGGTGGGATTGCGTACAACCGCGAGGAGATGACGGATATCCTCTCCCGTGGTCTCGATCTCAGCCCCGTGCATGAATGCCTCATCGAAGAGAGCGTGCTCGGATGGAAGGAGTATGAGCTTGAGGTTGTTCGCGATCTCAAGGATAACGTCATTATCATCTGCTCTATTGAGAACTTCGATCCGATGGGCGTGCATACGGGCGATTCGATCACCGTAGCTCCGGCGCAGACGCTTACCGATCGCGAGTACCAGGTGATGCGCGACGCCGCCATCCGCGTGATCCGTGAGATTGGAGTGGAGACCGGCGGCTCGAACGTGCAGTTTGCCGTCAACCCGATCACGGGCCGTATGACCGTCATCGAGATGAACCCGCGCGTCTCGCGTTCCTCAGCGCTGGCCTCCAAGGCGACGGGCTTCCCGATTGCCAAGATCGCCGCTCGCCTGGCGGTTGGCTACACGCTCGATGAGATTCAGAATGACATCACCAAGGCGACTCCGGCTTGCTTTGAGCCCACGATCGACTATGTCGTCGTCAAGATCCCCAAGTGGCAGTTTGAGAAGTTTCCCGGAGCGGACGAGACTCTAGGACCACAGATGAAGTCCGTCGGCGAGGTGATGGCGATTGGACGCACCTTCAAGGAAGCTTTGATGAAGGCTGTTCGGTCGCTTGAGACCGGCAAGCGCGCCGCGACTGACGATATCGAGCCACGCCGCCTCATTCAGCGGCTGGTGACTCCACATCCGGAGCGTCTGGCCTATGTCCGCTATGCCTTTGAACAGGGAATGAGCGTTCGCGAGGTGGCGCGCACCACCACGATGGATCCTTGGTTTCTTCACCAGATCAAGCAGATCACCGATGAGATCAAGGCGATTGGCGACGCGGGCATGGACGAGGTGACCGCCGATCAGCTTCGCACCGCTAAGCGCATGGGAATCTCTGACGAGCGGCTGGCCGCGGTCTGGGGTTTGAGCGGAGCTGAAGGCAATGCAAAGGTTCGAGAGCTACGCAAGAAGCTCGGCATCAATCCGGTCTACAAGCTGGTGGACACCTGCGCTGCCGAGTTTGAAAGTTTCACGCCATACCTCTACAGCTGCTACGACGAAGAAGATGAGGCAGCGCCGACCTCGAAGAAGAAGATCATCATCCTGGGTAGTGGACCGAACCGCATCGGGCAGGGAATCGAGTTCGATTACTGCTGTTGTCATGCTGCCTTTGCGCTGCGTGAAGATGGCTACGAGACGATCATGGTCAACTGCAATCCTGAGACGGTTTCGACGGACTATGACACCAGCGACCGCCTTTACTTCGAGCCGCTGACCCTTGAGGACGTGCTTTCGGTCTACGAGCACGAGGCATCTTCGGGAGCACCGATCGGGATGATCGTGCAGTTCGGAGGACAGACTCCTCTGAATCTCTCGCTTCCGTTGAAGAACGCCGGGGTTCCGATCATCGGCACTTCACCGGAATCGATCGATCTGGCCGAAGACCGCAAACGTTTCGGCAAACTGATCGAAGACCTTGGGATCCCGCAGCCGCAGGGTGCGATGGCGACCAGCGTGGAGGAAGCGGTTGCCGGAGCAAACCGCATCGGCTATCCCGTTCTGGTCCGTCCCTCGTATGTGCTCGGCGGTCGGGCGATGGTCATCGCGTATGACGATGCAGCCGTGCTTCGTTACATGACCACTGCGATTGAATATTCGCAGGAGCGTCCTGTTCTCATCGATCATTTCCTCGAGGACGCTACTGAAGTTGACGTAGACGCACTCTGCGACGGTGATGATGTCGTCATTGCCGGCATTATGGAGCACATCGAAGAGGCTGGAATCCACTCCGGCGATTCTTCCTGCGTGCTTCCGGCGGTCGATATCGCCCCGGAGGTCCTCGACACGATTCGCGATTACACGCGTAAGCTGGCGAAGGCCCTCGAAGTTCGCGGCCTGGTCAATATCCAGTTCGCTATCCAGCGCGGCAAGGTCTACGTGATCGAGGTCAACCCTCGCGCTTCGAGAACGGTTCCTTATGTCTCGAAGGCTACCGGTGTTCCGCTGGCGAAGATCGCCTCACGCATCATGGTGGGCCAGAAGCTGAAGCAGCTTCTTCCCGAGCAGGTGGATGCGGGCAAGGACCTCGGTACCGGCTCGCACTACTTCGTCAAGTCGCCCGTCTTTCCGTGGGGCAAGTTCCAGGGTGTCGATCCTGTGCTTGGACCGGAGATGCGTTCGACCGGAGAGGTGATGGGAGTTGCAGACAACTTCGGTGAGGCGTTTGCCAAGGCGCAGATTGCTGCAGGCCAGGTGCTTCCGCTGAAGGGAACGGTCTTCCTGAGCGTGAACGACCATGACAAGAAGGGCGTGGTTGCGCTGGCCAGGCAATTTGTCGAGATGGGCTTTCACATCGTCGCCACCCACGGAACGGCATCGGTGCTTGAGGCTGCCGGGCTACAGTCCGAGCGCGTTTACAAGGTCCAGGAAGGCCGTCCGAACGTAGTCGATCTGATCAAGGGAAATCGCATTCATCTGATCATCAACACGCCGCGCGGGCAGGACACCTTCTTCGACGAGAAGGCGATCCGGCGCGCCGCAGTGCAGGCCCGCATTCCGACGATCACCACGCTGGCCGCGGCTCGTGCCGCTGCAGAGGGAATTACAGCTCTGCAGCGCGGAACCTTGAGTGTTTATGCGCTTCAGGCGCTTCACGCGGAGCGGTAACAGGAGACAGATGGACATGCTGCTGGAAGGTCTTTATGTGCCGCTCACAACACCCTTCTACCCGGAAGGCAGGTTGAATCTCCGCAAGCTGGAGCACAATGTCGATCGCTACTCCAGAACTCCGGTCGCGGGAATGGCCGTTCTTGCAGAGACCGGAGAGGCGGAATTGCTGTCGGATAGCGAGACGCGAGATGCACTGACCGTTGCTCTTGGAGCCGCTACAGAGAGCAAGGTGATGGTGGCCGGCATCTCGCGAGCCAGTGTCAATGGAACGCTTGAACTGGCAGATTTTGCCGCTACACTCGGCTATGACGCTGTTCTGGTAAGGTGCCCAACCTCGCTGAAAGCGCATCAGACGAAGGAGATTCTGACCTTCTTTCAAACAATTGCGGATCGGTCTACCCTTCCGGTCCTTCTCTATTCGGTTGCTTCGGCTCCGCTTGCGGCGGAGTTGGTTGCGCAGCTTGCGACCCATCCTGGAGTAATCGGCCTGGTGGATGATGATGCATCTGCTGACAGGACCGCGAGGATTCTGGACCTTACGGCGGAAGTTCGCCGCGAAGTGACCGTAACTCCGGTCTTCGCCGCTGTGACGGGACGAATGCTTGCTGTCAAGGAAGAGGTTGGCGACGCGACCTTTATTCCGGCAGCGAATCTCGGAGGCAGCGCTGCAGTTGCGGCAGCGGTTCCGAAGCCGGCGATCAAGACGCGGAGCAAAACGGTTGGCTTTCAGATTGTCGCCTCAAATTCCCAGAGAATCCTGTCGAGTCTTCGTGCGGGCGCGTCGGCCGTGATGCCGGGGTTCGCTGCGGCAGCTCCGCAGGCATGCTACGAGGTCTATGCCGCCTGGAAGGACGACGATCAGGCGCTCGCTGATGAGAAACAGGCCTGGATTGCGCCGGCAATCGCCAAGGCCGAGGTGGAACTGGGTGTTCCCGGGATTCGCTACGGGTGCGATTTGAATGGATACTTCGGTGGTCGTCCTCGGTTGCCGCTCTTGCCGGTCACCGCTGGCCAGCGCAATGAGATCGAGAGGGCCATGGCGGGAATACGAAATTAGTTTCTCGCCCCGTATGTTTTTGTACAAAGTCTTGGCACTCCTAAAAGTCCGGACTTGACCTGGCCTGCCTCCCGGGTCTGCCTGTTCGCAAGGAGGTTGTCATTCCAACCATAGCGCGGCGGAGTGGAGGGATCTGTTTTTCTACGGAAATGACTACACGGAGACAGCAGAGAAGCAGATCAATCCACCCAGGCTTCGCCTCAGGTCGGGATGACACTTTCTCCTAAGACGAATATGTGGATACGCCCTAGAATGGTTTAGTGATAGACGATTCCTCCTCTCCTCGTAAGGGACTTCCACAGATATTTGACCGCCGTGGTATTTACTACGGCTGGATCGTGCTGTTTGCCGGAACCGTTGGCATCATCATGAGCGTTCCCGGGCAGACGATGGGAGTCAGCATCTACACAGATCCCCTGCTGACCAGCCTGCATCTGAGCCGCGTGGACCTAAGCATGGCCTACATGCTAGGCACGCTCGGTTCGGCGTTGCTGCTACCCTTTGTGGGGCGCCTGCTGGACTCGATCGGTTCTCGCGCTGTTGCGGCCTTTGCTGCCCTGGGACTTGCCCTCTGGCTTGTATTTCTTTCCTTCAGCCCATCGATCTCAACCAAATTTGGCTTGTGGGCGCACCTCTCTCCACGCTGGGCCGGAGCGATTGTGGCTTTTGTCGGATTCCTGGGAATCCGACACTTCGGGCAGGGAGAGCTGACAATTGCATCGCGGACCATGATGGGCCGGTGGTTTGAGCGAAGGCGGGGACTTGTGCTGGGATTCAGTGGGCTCTTCGTGGCCTTTGGTTTCGGGGTGGCTCCGCTGGTGCTGAACCTGCTGATTCTGCGCTTTGGCTGGCAGAGGTCGCTGGAGGTGCTCGCACTCGGCTGCTGTGGAATGGCGCTTTTTGCGTGGGCTACCTTTCGAAAGTCACCAGAGGCATGTGGCCTCGAGATCGACGGAAAGAGCGCCGTAGAAAATATCCAGGCCGGTATAGAAGACGAGATCTCATTTACGGCAAAAGAGGCACGGAGGACGATCGCGTTCTGGGCGTTCAATCTTGGCATGGCTGCCCATGCCATGCTGTACACCGCCATTACGTTTCACATGGAGCGGATTGCCCAGCTCAATCAGATGAGCAACGCCAAGGCGTTCAGCGTGTTTCTGCCGGTCGCGATTGTCTCCACCTCAGCCGATCTGATGGGAGGAGCAATCAGCGACTGGGTTCCGATGAAGTATCTTCTACTGGTGATGCAGCTTGGACTCTGTCTCGGACTGCTGGGGGCCCGTTCCTACGGGACGACTCGTGGGTTTCTGCTGACGGCGATCGGTTTCGGGCTGGGGAACGGGTTGTTCTCGCTGCTGAGCAGTGCCGCGTGGCCGAAACTCTTCGGCAGAGAGCATCTGGGCGCGATCTCGGGCTTCAATATGAGCTGGGTTGTCGCCGCCAGCGCTGTTGGGCCCTACCTGTTCAGCCTGGGAGATGCCTGGACGGGAAGTTACAGGAGCATCCTGCTGTTCAGCCTGATTATTCCGGTAGGAGTTCTGATTGCCTCGTTCTTTGCAACTGCTCCCACACGAGAGCGGGTCATACAAGAGGTTTCAATTTAGGGGGCGGTATCAGAGTGCGAACGCAGTTAGGGGCGCCGGAGATTTTAGACGCAGGTCGTCGACTACGCGCTGGCGCGCTTCGCTCAGGATGAAACTCTCTAAAAGGTCGCGGCTTGGTGTTACGACGAGGGATTGCGTTACGACGTGGAGCAGGGCTAACGCTTCGGGACTACGGTTACGCCCATTCCGCTCAGCTTGCTGCGGGCCTGCATGGCCTCGGGGGAGTTGGGGAAGCGCTGGATAAGGGCGCGCAACTCGCGGACACCGGCATCGTTCTGCTTGAGGGCGATCAGGGCCTGACCTTTGTGCAGGTGGGCAACGGGAACCTTGTTGCTGTCAGCGTATTGTTCGATGACCTTGTCGTATTCCGCGATGGCGTCCTGGTAGTGGCCGCCACGATAAGCGATCTCCCCCCGGTAGAAAGAAGCATTTCCGGCCAGGGGGTGATCGGGATATGACTTGACGACGTCCGCAAACTCGGAGGAGGCGAGCTGGTACTTTGCTCCCATGTAGTCACCGAGTGCGGTTTTGTACAGATCGTCGACGGGAGGAGCTGCGGGTGCGGCTGCTGTCTCGTTTGGTTGAGGCGCCGGAACTACCTCGGACATGGGAGTTCCGGCTGAGGGCTTTCCCCGTTTCGCAGGCGCTGGAGCGACGGTTGGAGGCGGCGTATTTGCCGGCGGCGGAGTAGAAACGGAGTCGGGGATTCCGCCACCGGCCGGAGGCATGTTGGCGTTGATGGACTGCTGTTGGTTCTGGATGTCCTGGGTCAGCTTTTCAAGACGGGTGAGCCTCGCCTTGACCTCATCGATAGAATCGTTGAGCGACTGGATCTGGCCGGAGACCTGATCGAGCTTCGTATCCTGGTTCTGCTGGCGGTTTTGAAGCTGTTTCTGCAGGGTATCGATGTTGAGCGACATGCGATTGACGGAGTCGGCACTCTGCTGGACGAGGTCCTTCATGACTCCCATGCGCTCGTCATTGGACTGCTGCAGCCGGGCTACGGCGTCCTGAAGCTGCTGGACCTGGGTCTGTAGCTGGACGATCTCTTTGCTGACCGCGAAGGCCGGTGAAGCTGGAACGAACAGGGAGACGGCGAGCGCAGCGCAGGCCATGCTGAGGTAGCGTTTCGGGATGGGGGTAGGAGTTTTCATAACGGCTTTGTGCCTCTTGGTTACTGCTTCGATGTGCTCGGTTGCATCCTCAGGGGCTAAAGCCCCTTTTTCTTCTCGCATTGGTGTGGCACGGCTAAAGCCGTGCCCTTAACAAAACAAGGTCAAACATCTGAAGTAACAAACATCGGATATACGGTGCAACGTGAGCTATAACGGTCCCAAACATCAGCTTCGAGAACGTCAGCGTGAAACGTTCGATGTTGATAACGCTTCACGCTGACCGTATCTATATTGCTCCGATCGGCTAGCGGTCGAGTGAGAACTGAGCGCGGCGGTTCTGCTGCCAGCAGCTTTCGTTCTGCTCGGTGCAGAACTGCTTCTCTTTGCCGTAGCTGATGACGCGAATGCGCGACGCAGAAACGCCAGCGTTCACCAAAGCAGTCTTGGCAGAATTGGCGCGGTTTTCTCCGAGGGCGAGGTTGTACTCCGCCGAGCCACGCTCATCGCAGTAGCCGCCGATGACGATCTTGATGGCAGTGTGCGAATTGAGGTAAGAGGCCGCCGTCTGGGCCGAGCTCTGGGCATCGGGACGGAGATCGTAGCTGTCGTAGTCGAAGAAGATATCTTTCACGTTCTGGTGGAAGGCAGCCTCGGAGCCCATATCGCCTTCGCCGTTGCCCGCAGAGGGAGCCTGGGGAACGCGCACGGTGACACGAACATTGGCCTCAGTTGTTCCGCCATCTCCCTTGGCCGTCAGGTGGAAGTCCGTGGAGGTAGAGGGAGAGACTGTCTGGGTACCGTTGGCCGGAACCTCGCCGATGCCGTCGATGCTGACGGAGGTCGCGTTTGTCGTGCGCCAGTTGAGCACGACGGACTGACCTACGTCGATGGCGACGGGGTCAGCGGTGAGGGTAGCGGTCGGCGCGGGAGCCGAGGATGGCATGGGGCCGAGGGAAGCGGGGTTTACCGGCTGCTCTTTCTTGTGGCAGCCTGTAACACTGAGCGCGGCCACGACTGCAGCCATAACCAGAGCCTTGCGATAATTTGCGGGCAATACGTTCATTTGGAGATTTCTCCTGCTCTTTCTATTTATCGATCGGGTGCAACTATGAAAAGGTTTCAGGTTAGTCTGCGAGACTGCGGTGAAAACTCGCAGGGAAGAAGTCACTGATCTACTTCCAGCTCCAGTTTGGCATGTCGGCTCCTGGGCCAGTAAGGTTGCGACGGCCGGTGCCGTCTACCAACATACTGACGATGCGTGTGCTGGAGGCACGCCCGTCAGGGGAGTTTGCAAAGACGAGATGACGTCCGTCCGGAGACCAGGAGGGGAAGTCGCATCGTCCTATGTCATGGGTGACCTGAATCCACCGCTTGGTGGCCACCTCCATCACATAGATATCCTGTCCGCCAGGAGCGCCGGGGCCGTACTTGCGATCCCAGGCAAAGGCGATGAACTGTCCGTTGGGCGACCATGACGGCGAGGTGGCGTATCCGCCGTCGGTGAGCCGGGTGACGGCAGAGCCATCGGCATCCATGATGTAGAGCTGCGGGAGGCGGGTCCGGCCGCTGATCCAGGCAATCTGGGCACCGGTCTTGGGATTGAAGACAGGGGAGACGTCAGGGCCGCGGAAGCTGGTTACCCGGCGGGCCGCTCCACCGCTGGCGTCAGCGATGTAGATCTCAGGATCGCCGGTACGGGAGGAAGAGAATGCGATGTTGTTGCCGTTCGGTGCCCATGCCGGAGAAAGATTGGTTCCACCTCCGCCGGAAGGGAAGCTGACCATCCGGTTGAGGAGAAGCGAGTACATCCGGATCTGGAAACCATCTTTGCCCAGTGAGGAAAAGGCGATACGGCTGTTGTCAGGCGAGACGCGGGGCGAGATGGAAACAGTGCCCAGATGGGTGATCTGATGCTGGTTGGCGCCGTCGTAGTCCATCGCCCAGATCTCCTTGTTCCCGCCGGCGACCTTGACATAGTAGATCTTTGTCTCCGCGATCCCGGGGACGCCGCCGCCGAGGCGGAAGATGATCTCATCGGCAAAGCGATGCGCCACCTGCCGGGCCATCTCCTCATTGGCCTCTTCGTTGTACTGCTTGGCGAGGACCTGTGGAAACTGAGTGTTCTTGGCGTCGAAGAGGAATCCATTGACGGTAATACGGCCGCCTGATGCGCCGAAGGCGCCGAAGGCGACCATCGCGGCGTTGGCGGGTGCGCCGGACCACTGGGCCAGGTTCATCTCGCCGGGGGCTCCCGGGGTCGCCTGGGGGAGAAGGCTCTTGGAGATGACGTCGAAGATACCCGCGTTCGTGAGGTCATTGAAGAGGGTGGTATCGAAGACCTGCTTCAGCGAGACGCCTTGCGGATCGGCAGAGACGGGCTTAAAGTCAGCGACCGCGATGCGGATGTTGGAGACGCCAGCGGAGGTTTCGGTCTTGAACCAGTCCTGCGCCCGAAGGGATGCCGATGAAAGAAGCACGGCAAACACAAAGAGCCCGGCGGGCCGTAGAAGAAGTTTTGCCAGAGAACGAGCGGGACAATATTTCATCACTTTTATCGTAGACGGAAAGAGGGGGGCAGAGGTTATTTTTGATCGCGCCGGGAGGAACAAAACTGGGTTCGGAGCTGGAATTTCTATGACTTATGCCCTAATTCTTTCCGCGAATTGACCAGAGAATGCTTCGGCGGATGAGGTTGTAGAGGATGGGATTCGCGTAGTCCTCCTTGCGATGGCCGAGGGCGAGGTAAACTTCTCGGCTGCCGTCGAAGGTGTGGAACCAGGCCAGAGGAAGGGGATTGCGGTAGGAGTTTGGATCAGTCCGCATCTTTTCTAGCCCCGCGAGCTTTGTGCGATCGGTGACGAGAAACGGGTGAATGTCGGGGTTGAGATGGTCGGTGAAGTAGCACTCGTCGGTCCAGGAGAAGTCGCTGGAGAGGCCTTTGGCTGCCGGAAAAGACGGATCAGTGACGTGAATCGTGAAGGGCTGGAGGCGCGGGTGCTCAACGAATTTGCCGCCGACGACCTGCCAGAAGTACGGCCAGGAGCGCTCCGATCCTGAGGCGGAGTGGATGGCGACGAATCCGTGGTGGGACTGGATGTAGTGTTTGAATGCGGCGCGCTGATCTTCGCTGGTGAAGGCTTCGTTATTGCTGTTCGCGAAGATGATGGCAGCATACTGGCGAAGGTTTTTGTCGGTGAAGACATCGGGTGAGTCGGAGGAGTCGACGGTGAAGTGGCTTTCGGCGCCCATCTTCCGGATGGCCTCGACGCTGGTCGCGATATTGTCGTGGACGTAGCCCTTGCCGTCAGGAGTGTAGTTGCGGGTGTAGACGAGGACTTTGGGTTGGACGGCGAGAGCTGGGATAGCGAGAGCGATGGCGAGTGAGGCGAGTCTCAGGAAGATGCGCACCTGAGCATTATGAGGCACCGTTGCATTTTTCCTCGTGGGAAATTGTTCTGGGATGGGCGAACCGCAGTTCCTGCGACTTCGCTGCGCTTCGCTCGTGTAAGCTTTCGTGTCATGGCAATGAATCGACGGGAGATGTTGAAGATGGCCGCGGCCTCAGCGGCCTGCGGTGTGAGCGGGCCTTTGCTGTTGGGCGCGCAGAGAGCGGAGGCGCAGGTTGCGAAGGCAACGCGGGGTATGGCCGCGCCGAAGATCAAGGACATCAGCGTGATCGAATGCGAGCCCGCGGGGGTTCGGCTGACGGTGGTGAAGATCACGACGGACCAGGATGGTCTTTACGGATACGGCTGTGCCACGTTTACTCAGAGAGCCGACCTGGTGAAGCCGGCAGTGGAGAGGTACCTGAAGCCGCTGCTGTTGGGGAAGACGACGGACCGGATCGAGGACATCTGGTGGACGTGCTACGACAGCTCGTACTGGAAGAACGGGCCGGTGCTGAACAACGCGATCAGCGGGATTGACCAGGCGCTGTGGGATATCAAGGGACGGCAGGCCGGGATGCCGGTGTATCAGCTACTGGGCGGGAAGGTGCGCGAGGCGGTGGATACTTATGCGCATGCCGATGGTGCGGATTACCCGGATGTAGTGGCGTCGGCCAAGAAGTACATCGATCAGGGATTTCGCAATGTGCGGGTGCAGATTGGAATTCCGGGGATGGCCGGGTATGGATCGCGGTCCGGTGGCCAGACGAACTACAAGCCTTTGCATGACAAGCCATTCTTCGAGCCGGCAGTGTATATGCATCGCGCGCTGAAGATGCTGGAGACCTGCCGGAAGGAACTGGGAGACGATGTGAACCTGCTGCACGACGTGCACGAGCGGCTGGCGCCCAACCAGGCGGTGCAGTTTTGCAAAGACGCGGAGCAGTTCAGGATGTTTTTCGTAGAGGATCCTCTCTCTCCGGAAGATCTGGCGTACTTCAAACAGATTCGCGCGAACTGTACGACTCCAATTGCGATGGGTGAACTGTTTAATTCGCCACATGAGTGGCAGCCTCTGATTGAGGGCAGGCTGATCGACTACATTCGCTGCCACCTGTCGCAGATGGGAGGCCTGACGCCGGCGCGCAAGGTAGCGATTCTTGCCGAAAATTTTGGGGTGAAGACGGCGTGGCATGGTCCCGGGGATGTGTCGCCGGTGGGACACATGGCGCAGGTCTCGCTCGATATCGTCAGTCCGAACTTTGGCATTCAGGAGTACACGCCGTTCAATGACCGAACCAGGCAGATCTTTCACGGATGCCCAGAGATGAGGGATGGATATTTCTGGGTGAACGAGGCTCCAGGGTGGGGGATTGAGATTGATGAGAAAGAGGCCGCGAAGGCTCCGTTCACGCAGAGTAAGAATGGACTGAATGGGGGGTGGGGAGAGATCCGACGGTTGGATGGGACTGTGATTAAGCAGTGAGGTGTGGTGGTGCTGGCATCCTGCGAAGAAATGTGGGGGTTCCTCGACTCGCTACGCTCGCTCGGAATGACACGTCAGGAAGGATGGGTTAGGGCTGCGTGTAGTGGAAGGTGTATTCGACGGTGATGTGATCGCCGGCAGGGAGAGGGCCGAAGCCATCGACACGCTGCACGGCGCGCAGAGCCGACTGGTCGAGTGAAGGTGAGCCGCTGCGAGTCTCGATACGCGGATTGGACGGAGATCCGGCGCGATTGATGTCGAAGAGGATAGTCACGCTTTTGCCTACGGAGGCGCGTGGATCGGCCTCCTGGGTGTACCAGTTCTGCGCGACGGTGCGGTTGACGATATTGACGTAGTAGGCAAAGCGGCTGCCGAAGGTGCGGTCCTGCACCATGGCCGACGCAGTTCCGTTCTTCAGTTCCAGTGTGGACTGCGGAATGCGAATCCCGGCCGTCTCGCCTGTCGCGGCCTTGTTGGGCTGAGGAGGCGTGGGCTGTGGATGCTTAGGCGGCGCGGGTGTCGGTTTTTCAGCGACCTTGGTCGGCTTGGCCTTCTCCGGAAGCGTGACCTCGTGAGGCTCGGGAGGCGGCTCGGTCTTCTGCGGAGCGATCAGCGGCGCCGGGCTGGGATTGTCGGAAGTAAGGACGCCGGTGTCGAGCTCGCGCTGCTTTGGAGGCAGGGGGAGCGACGAGACCATGGTTGCCTGGATGGCGCCTGCGGTGGAGGCGTCCTCTCCCCAGTTGTGGCCACGGTTATGGAAGTAAGCAAGCGCAGTGATTGCGGCTGCGACGGCGAGATGGAGAATGATCGAGCCAAAAAAATTCTTCCGCAGATTGTCTTCTGCGAACTGCTCGTCGGGATTCCAGCTCAGGTCAGCCATGCGTTTCGGTACGGTATCTCGTCTTTACTTGTTTTCGATGGGGCGGGTGACGATGCTGATGTTGGTGATGCCCGCCTGCTTGACTGCATCCATGACGGATGCAAAGGCCCCGAAGGGAACGCGCTCGTCAGCCCGCAGATAGATGACCTGTTTGGCCGGATCGCCCTTGCCGGTGGAGCGGAGGCGCGCTGGAAGCTCATTCACGTTGATGGGCTTGTCCTGCAAAAAGACATTCTGATCGCGGTCGATGGTGACGACCATGCGATCTTCCGTGACCTGGTTGACGGTACGGGTCTTCGGAATGGCCACGTCGATGCCGGACTGCAGCACGGGCGCGGTCAGCATGAAGATGAGCAGGAGCACGAGGACGACGTCGACCAGCGGCGTGATGTTGATCTCAGCCAGCGAGCTCTGCGTGCGTCCCTTTGCGCTGAAGGCCATGGCTAGAACGTCCTCCGACGCGGCAGCTCTTCCACGGGAGCGTAGCCTTGAGACGGCGGCTGCGGAGGCTGCGTGGGGGTGACCATCGCGGCGTTTTCAATTGCGTTCAGCAGTTCGCGTCCGAAGTCATCCATGCGAGCGCCCTGCTCGCGCAGTCTTGCGGTGAGCTGGTTGTAGCCGATGACGGCGGGGATGGCGACCACGAGACCAGCAGCGGTAGTGATGAGAGCCTCGGAGATTCCGGGTGCTACAGCGCGAAGGGTGGCCGCGCCAGCGGTACCCAGGCCGTGGAATGCGTCGATGATGCCCCAGACGGTTCCGAAGAGGCCGATAAAGGGGGCGATGGCAGCGATGGTGGCCAGCCAGGTCATGCGCGATTCCATCCCGGTGAGCGCTTCGCTGGATGCCGTTGCGGCAGCACGCTCAAGCGCGACGGGATTGCGGGGAAGACCGCGGCCGCCGTTTTGGCGTTGATACTCATCGTGGATCTCACTGAAGACGGAGACCAAGGGGCTTGGCCGGAACTGTTCGGCGACGGTGGCGACCTCGCTGAGGCGGCTGGATTTGCGGAAGACGCGCAGGAAACGCTTGCTTTGTTTGTCTGCCTTTCCCAGGCTCGACCATTTCGAGAGCATGATGGTCCAGGAGAAGATGCTGGCCAGCAGAAGCAGGACCAGCACGGTGAACGCCACCGGACCGCTGTTATGGATCATCTCGGCAAGCGCACTTGAAGAGCCTGCATCGGTCGGAGGAACAGACGCGGCATCTACCTGGAAA
The DNA here is from genome assembly GCF_010093025.1 of Edaphobacter sp. 12200R-103. Lineage (GTDB taxonomy): Bacteria > Acidobacteriota > Terriglobia > Terriglobales > Acidobacteriaceae > Edaphobacter. The sequence continues at coordinate 869,030 of NZ_CP048114.1, forward strand.
ATGTGAAGGGCGAGGGTCAGGGTCCAAATCATCGTTGTTTGTCCACCAGCAGCTAGTGTAAATGGTTCGACGACAGGGAGGCAGGAATGGCGTGCGTTGAAGAGGCATCTTCTTAGTGTGAAAAAAGGCACCTCCTTTAGAAGAAAGATGCGGTTTCAGTAAGTTGTGAGGGCGATGCATGGAGCCGCATGCAGGCTGTTTGCCGTGAAAGAATGATGCGAGAGGTTTCTCCGCGTGAGTTCGCCGGTCGGCATCTATCTTTCGATCCCTTTCTGTAAAGCGAAGTGCAGCTTCTGCAACTTTGCTTCAGACGCCTTCGGGATGGACCGGCTGGGGACCTATGTTGACCGGCTTTGTGAGGAGATTGGGCAGGCACGACTGAACGCTGAGGACATGGCAGCGTCGCTGGGGTTCTCGGCGGATACGATTTATTTTGGCGGAGGAACGCCGAGCCTGTTGTCTCCGGATCACGTGGACAAGATCTTCTCGGCACTGAGAAGGCTGTTCGAGATATCGGACAGGGCAGAGATTACCGTTGAGTGTGCTCCAGGACAATTAAATGCGGAGACACTTGAGGAGTTTCAGCGGCAGGGAGTGAACCGGGTCAGCCTTGGAGTCCAGTCGTTTGTCGATCGGGAAGCCAGGGCGGTTGGAAGACTGCATACAGGGGCGGAGTGTGAGGCGGAGATAGCGCGGTTGCACCGCGCAGGGATCGAAAAGACGGGCATCGATCTGATCGTAGGGTTGCCGCACCAAACAGAAGCGAGCTGGAGAGAGTCGCTGCAGCGGGCCATGGAGAGCGGTGTGGGGCATGTGAGTGTCTACATGCTTGAGGTGGACGAGGAGTCCCGCCTGGGCCGCGAAGCCCTTGCAGGCGGGGTGCGGTATGGCGCCGGAGAACTTCCATCGGACGATCAGGTCGCAGGCTGGTATGAGCTGGGATGCGAACTGCTGAATGCAGGCGGATTGCGGCAGTATGAGATCTCCAACTTCGGCAAGGAAGGCCATGTCTCGAAGCACAATACGAAGTACTGGCAGCGGCTTCCTTATATAGGCTTTGGTCTGGATGCACATTCGATGCTGTGTACGGATGGTGGGACGATCCGTTTTCAGAACGCAGATGAGCTGTCTCTGTATATGGCCGGGCCGTCCGATGATCTGTTTCCTATCGCGGGCGCTCTGAGTGCAAGGCCGGAGAGAGTGAGCATGGACGCGGCTTTCGAAGAAACGCTGTTTCTGGGACTAAGGATGGTCGAGGGGGTGAGGCTCTCGCGCCTGCGTGAGGAGTTCGGCGAGGCAAAGATGGCTTCGGTGATGCCTTCCATCCGGGAGGTATGCGATGCCGCGCTGATGCGAATGGACGCGGACCTTCTGCGACTCACTCCACGGGGACGGATGGCCTCAAACGAGGTGTTCAGCAGATTGCTGATTCCTGATCCGGCAGAGGTTTGAGATGAATGCAAGAGGAGCGAGCAGAATGATCGATCTTCGCAGCGACACCGTGACACGACCGACTGCGGCGATGCGGCAGGCGATGGCTGAGGCCGAGGTAGGCGACGACGTTTATGGAGAAGACCCCACGATCAATCGGCTGGAGAAGCGAGCTGCTGCTGTCTTTGGCAAAGAGGCGGCGATCTTTGTCCCTACAGGGACGATGGGGAACCAGATTGCGATTCGTTTGCACACGGAGCACGGGCAAGAGGTCATCTGCGAGGCGCGGTCGCATGTGTTGGACTGGGAGATGGCCACGATGGCGGCTTTTTCCGGGTGCCAGCCTCGTACCGTTGAGGGAGATCGTGGCGTTCTGACGTGGGAGAAGATTCGCAAGGCGATCGGACCGAAGATTTATTATCGCCAGCCGACTGGACTAATCTGCCTTGAGAATACCCACAACATGGCGGGCGGTACGGTGACTCCGCTCGAGGTGTTGCAGGAGATATGGCGCGGAGCAAGAGAGACAGGGCTGCCGCTGCACCTGGATGGTGCTCGTGTCTTCAATGCGGCGGCCGCTTTAGGAGTCGACGTGGTCGAGCTGACTGCAGGGTTCGATACGGTGATGTTCTGCCTTTCGAAGGGACTGGGCGCGCCAGTGGGTTCGATGCTGGTGGGGTCGGCAAAAGCAATTGAGAGGGCAAGGACGTTCCGGAAGGCGCTGGGAGGCGGGATGCGGCAGGCTGGAGTGCTGGCGGCCGCAGGTCTGATTGCGCTGGAGGAGATGACGCGGCGTCTATCGGAAGATCACCGGAATGCTCGTCTGCTGGCAGAGGCTGTTGCGAGTGAGGCGAGCACGGAGCTCGATCTCGACAGCGTACAGACAAACATTGTGATCTTTACCCTCAAAAGCGAAGGGGATGCTCCCGCTTTTTGCGCTGCGCTGAAGCAGAAGGGAATTCTAACCAGCGCGATTGGACCGCACAGCGTCCGGCTGGTAACTCATTACGACGTCGATCGATCGGTGTGTGAGGAGGCGGCGGGGCTGATCGTGGAGCAACTGAGGAATCTTAATTAGTCTCGACGGTGTTGAAGGCAGGCTTTTCGGGGAGAAATACGGTTACGGCTGTGCCGTGGGTTGCTGAATCGGTACTGCTGACGATGTTGATGGAGCCGCCGTGTTTGTTGACGATACCCTTGCTGACCCAGAGGCCAAGTCCGGTCCCGTTTTCGCCTTTTGTGGTGAAAAACGGCTGGAAAAGCTGGGAGAGGATCTCCTGGGGGATTCCCGGTCCGTTGTCCTGAATGTCAATGGAGGCGCCAGCGGCTGGGGACCCGGCATTCGTATAACAGGCGCTTACCCGGATATTGCCACCCGGACTGCAGGCTTCAGCGGCGTTTGCGAGGAGATTGGTGAAGACCTGGCGAAGCTCAGCTGGAAATGCATGGACCCTGACGGGAGATGGGATATCCGTGTGGAGGGTAACCTGCAGCTCAAGGAAACGATGTTCCATGAGGAGCAGAACGTCTTCGAGGGTTGATTTGATTTCGACGGAGACTGGAGCGCGCGATTCACGGTAAAGGCCGAGCATGGCGCGGCTGATCTGAGTGACGCGGGCGAGTTCACTCTCCGCCATATCGATCAGTTGTGGAAACTCCTCTTGAGACGTTCCGTTGCGCATCAGGTAGAGAAGATTGGAGACCGCGTCCAGAGGATTATGAATCTCGTGCGCAATCGTGGCGGCAAGCCGGCCTGTTACGGCGAGCTTCTCGTTGGAGAGCAGCGTTTCCTGAGTCCGGCGTTCGAGCGTGATATCGCGGAAGACGAGAACGATTCCGATGATCTCCTCGGTCTGATCACGAATGGGAGCCCCGCTGTCTGCAATCAAAATGCGGGTTCCGTTCTTACGAATCAATGCAGTGTCCTGGGCTACCCCGACGACGCTTCGGAGCCGCTTGACCTTGGCGACCGGGGTTTCGACGGCCTTGCCGGTGGACTCGTTGACGATATGGAAGACATCTTCCAGCGGTCGGTTATGGGCTTCGGCCTGGGTCCATCCGGTGAGATCGCAGGCGACCGGATTCATCATTTGGATCCGGCCTTCGGCATCACAAGTGATGACTCCATCTCCAATGGATACCAGGGTGGTCCGCAGGCGCTGCTCGGACTGGAAGATCTCTTCAGCGCGGCGGCTGAGGACCTCGAGCGATGTCCTGTAAGCGGAAGAGACGGCCTTAAGGCGGCTACGGGTAAATAAGCCAATGAGAACTCCCATGCCAAGTGCGATAGCAAGGAGAGCCTCGACGGTATTGCGGACCTGGCGGTGCCATTGCTCGATGCGAATGGAGCGTGCTGCCTCGGCGTGCTGCGTAATGCTCCGGATGTCCTGCCGGACCTGGTCCATCAGCGTTTTGCCGTAGAGATTGAGGGTGACGTCGTTGGCGGTTCCGCCGGCACGGACGGTCGCCATGATAGGCAGGGCGAAGGCATCGTGCCAGTTCTGATACTCGTTGCGTAGATCTTCGACGTTATATCTCTGATTGGCGTCGGCCTGGACTGCCGTGGCCAGATTATCCAGTTCGCCCTGGATGGTGGATTCTGCCTGGCGGAATTCGGTGAGAAATCGCTCATCGCCGGTGGCCTGGTAGCCGCGAAGGCCGGATTCCTGATCGAGGACGAGCTTGGCAACCAGTGCAGCCTGTGTGATGTTGGCGTCGTTATCCTGGATAAGCCGGACAGTCTCGTTGGCGCCCCGCACCTGAAGGTAAAGTGCACCAGCGGTGATCAAAAGAGCAATGATGGGCAGTAAAAAGACTTGCCGCAGAATTCGATTGAATTCGGTGAGATTCACGTGGTCCGTTCACTCAATCGCAGTTATGGAGCGGCTACAGGCTGCTGCAATAATCTGCCAAGTTTCTGAAGAAGTACGGGTGCCCCTTCGGTCTTCGTCATATAAAGGTCCACCAGTGAGGTTACTTCACCGGGAAGTCCAATATATGCCGAGAGCAACAGAATGGGGACATGCGGCTTAATCTGCCGCAGCCGGCTGGCCACTTCTCCCCCATGCATTCCAGGCATGGAGTAGTCGAGGACGACTACATCGACAGGCTCGTTTTCGAAGACCGAGATGCCGCTGACGCCATCGGTTGCCGTAAGGACCTGGTAGCCGGCACGCTCAAGGACCATCTTCCGCACCTTGAGCCCAACCAGTTCATCATCGATACAAAGAACGAGGGGGAAATTCCTTGGCATAGACATCATCCCGGTAAGGTCAACGTGAATGGCAGATAGAGATCAACAGTGGAACAATATGGCAGTTTCGAGTATACGCACGCCCCCTTACGGCGTACCAGTCATCAACGATTTACATTCCGTTAGCAATCCTAGAACCTGCATTGCGCTAAGCTAGTCACCGGAAGGTCGCGTAATTCAACGAGGTCGAATACTTGAGTCAGACGATTTTTCTATTGGAAGACGATGCCGATATCTCGCGGCTGGTGCAGTATCATCTTGAAAGTACTGGATTCAGTGTCAGGCCTTATCCCGCAGTAGGTCAGATACTTCAGGACGCAGAGCGGCAGCCTCCGGCGCTCTTTCTTCTGGATATTATGGTTCCTGGTGGTGACGGCCTCGATCTCTGTCGGCGGCTTCGGCAGAACCCCACCCTCAGCATTATCCCTATCATCTTCCTGACGGCCCGGGCGGCTGAGAATGACCGCGTTCATGGGCTTGAGCTGGGAGCGGATGACTACATTACCAAGCCGTTCGGCACCCGTGAGCTGGTGGCCCGGGTAAAGGCTGTGTTGCGCCGGTTTGAGCGCCCGACCACGCCATCCATGGTGAAGTTTGACAATATCGAGATCGATGCGGGCGCCATGCAGCTTCGGGTAGGTGGCGAGCTGGTAACGACGACCGCGACCGAGTTCCGTCTGCTGGATTATCTGGCCCGGCATCCGGGGCGGGTCTTCAGCCGTGACCACTTGCTGGATGCAGTCTGGGGAGACGCCCGTTTTGTGACTCCGCGATCGGTGGATGTTTATGTGCGACGCATCCGTGAGAAGATCGAGCTGGATCCGGAGACACCCCGGTTTCTGAAGACAATGCGCGGAGCAGGGTATCGTTTCGAGATTCCCAAGGCAGCGCAGATTCCGGCTTAGGGGCCGGGGTGAAGGGAAGTTTGTTTCTTCCATTTCTAATTTCTGTTGCGGTCGGTCTTCTCCTCGCTGTAGTCGTGGCTTCTGCGGGGTGGGCTGTCTCGGCTCTCTTTATTGCGATTGCCAGTGTGTGCGTGGCTTTGTTATGGACTCGCTGGATCCGAAGAGATGCCCGTGTCCTTGAGGATGCCATATCCCAGATTGGCGTGGGAAAGGAACGCCTGTCAGAAGAGGGTTCAAACCCCTCATTTCGGAATTTTAAGGATCTTTCGCATGCCATAAAACAGGCCTCCGACAGAGTGGATCGTTCTCTGACAGACGCCGCCGAGAGCAGGCAAGAGCTCGAGGCGATGATCGACAGCATGCAGGATGCTGTGATCGCTGTTGACGCAGCAGGACGAATCCAGTGGACGAATCAGAGGATGCAGAAGCTGATTCCCGGCATGTCGTTTTCAAATGCGGTTCGCGTGGGGCATGCCCTGGTTCAGACTATCCGGGACCCAGATGTTCTGGACTGTATGCGGGTTGCGTTGGAACAACGGGTGGTCAGCGAACGGCGGTCCACTTCGCTGCTGCCGGGAAAGATATTTGAGATAGCCGCGTCGCCTATGCCGGGCGGAGGCGCGGTTGCCGTATTGCACGACATTACGCGCATTGAACAGGTGGAGCGAACCCAGCGGGACTTTGTGGCGAATGTGAGCCATGAGTTGAGAACACCCCTGACCTCAATTACAGGATATGTGGAGACTCTGCTGGATCATGAGCAGGAGTTGAGCCCGCAGGCTCGGGAGTTCCTGACCACCATTCATAAAAATGCCACTCGGATGAATCGTTTGACCGAGGACTTGCTGGTCATGGCGCGCGTCGAGTCTTCCGAACAGGAATTGCATCCAGTGAGCCTGAGGGCAGACATGCTGGTGCGCGATGCCGTGCAGGCGATGAGCGGCATGGTTCAGGACGAGGAGGCCGTGCTCGAGATCGGAGAAACCGTCCCCGATGAGGTAATGGCAGATCAGGATGCGGCGGTTCAGGTCCTGAGCAACCTGATCGAGAATGCGATTAAATACGGCAGGCATCCGACCAAGGGGCGCAGCCGGGTCATCGTAAGTGCTCACTCTCAGGAGAACTTTGTAGAGTTTCGGGTGCAGGACTTTGGACCAGGAATTGCTTCGGAACATCTGCAGCGCATCTTTGAGCGCTTCTATCGGGTGGATAAGGCGAGATCGCGCGAATCGGGAGGCACGGGGCTAGGGTTGGCGATCGCCCGTCATGTGATCGAAGGCCAGGGAGGGGCAATCCGGGTGGATAGTGAGTTGAATGTAGGAAGTACCTTTATTTTCACTCTCCCACGGGTGCTATCCAGGGCAGATTGATCTGTTTTTATGGTTTTCACTCCGATGTAACCTTCCCGTAACAATAGCGGGTCAGACTTGAAGCAGGTAGTGAAGGTCTGTTTGTAGCACGACTTGCGAGGGGTGAAGAGTGAAAAAGAGCTTAATAGCGATTGGCGTGCTGGCACTTGCGGCCATCGGAGCCAGCGCACAGAACTTGAACGGAGCAGGCGCAACGTTTCCTAATCCGATCTATTCCAAGTGGTTCAGCGAGTATAACCATCTGCACCCTTCGGTGAAGATCAACTATCAGTCCATCGGATCGGGCGGCGGGATTCGCCAGGTATCGGATGGGATCGTTGATTTCGGCGCCAGTGACGGACCGATGAGCGATCAACAGATGGCTGCAGCGAAAGTCAAGACCCAGCATATCCCCACTGTACTGGGAGCCGTGGTTCCTGTTTACAACATTCCAGGACTCAACAAGGATCTCAACTTCTCCGGAGATGTGATCGCCGATATCTACCTGGGCAAGATTACGAAGTGGAATGACCCCCGCATCGCCAAAGACAATCCCGGTGTCAACCTGCCGGCCAAACCGATTCTTCCTGTCTATCGTTCGGACGGCAGTGGCACCACCTACATCTTCACGGATTTTCTTTCGAAGGTGAGCCCGGAGTGGAGCACCAAGGTGGGCAAAAATACGTCTGTGAAGTGGCCCGTCGGAATCGGGCAGAAAGGCAACGAGGGCGTCGCCGGAATGGTGCGCCAGTCTCCAAACTCCTTCGGTTATGTCGAGTTGATCTACGCCCTGCAGAACAAGATGTCGTTTGGCTCTGTAAAGAATGCTTCGGGTAAATATGTCAAGGCGAGTCCGGAAGCTGTAACTGCCGCGGCGGCTGCAGCAGCGAAGACCATGCCCGCTGACTATCGCGTCTCTATTACAAATGCCCAGGGTGCGGCCTCGTATCCGATCTCAAGCTTCACGTGGCTGCTGGTACCGACGCATTCAACCGATGCATCGAAGATGAAGGTCCTGAAGGATTTTCTGGGCTGGATGCTCGATCACGGTGAGAGCGAAGCCGCCGGTCTCAGCTATGCGCCGCTTCCCAAGCAGGTGCAGGATATGGTGCGCAAGACTATTGCTCAGATCAAGTAACGATCTCCTGCCGCGCGTGTTCCTTCCCGACGACACGCGCGGCAAGAGCGCATTTAGCGGCTAGAATAATTCTGGGCTTCAGTTGTAAAAGTTTCTCCCACGGCATGAATATTCCTAAAGAACACGATGCGCCGTTGCCAGCCGAAGGTTTATCTGCCCCGGCAGGAGCCGCGGAAGAGAGATTCTCTTCGTCGGTGCAGGCTCCATCCGTCATTCGAAGTTTTCTGAATTCCAGGGGAAGCGGACGTGTTGCCGATGCCAGTTTCGGCACACTGATGCTGATCTGCGCCTGCACGATCTTTGTGATCGTGCTGTTCATCTTGTGGATACTGGTTCAAAACTCACATTTGAGTCTTTCGGCATTTGGCTGGAAGTTCTTCATCCGCGAAGCCTGGGATCCTGTATCCGGGGACTTCGGTGCCCTTCCGTTCATCTACGGCACTCTGATGACTTCTTTCCTTGCGCTGTTGATGGCGGTTCCCCTGGCGCTCGGTGTAGCAATCTTTCTGACAGAGCTTTGTCCGCGGCCTTTACGTGCTCCGATTTCGTTTCTGACGGAGTTGCTGGCTGCTATCCCCAGTGTGGTCTATGGCCTTTGGGCTGTATTTGTGCTGGTGCCGCTGATGCGGGATACTCTTGGCCCGTTTCTGGTGAATACGTTCGGCTGGACGGGATTGTTTGACGGACCGAACTTTGGCGTTGGTATGCTGACTGCCAGCATCATCCTTGCCATCATGATCCTGCCAATTATCTCGTCGCTGACGCGAGACATTATGGGTGCGGTGCCGAACAGCCAGCGCGAGGCTGTACTCGCCCTTGGTGCTACCCGCTGGGAGATGATCCGCATCGCCGTTCTAAGAAACTCGAGGATCGGTATTGTGGGTGCCGTGATGCTTGGGTTGGGACGAGCGCTCGGGGAGACAATGGCCGTAACGATGGTGATCGGGAATCATCCTGACATCAGCAAGAGTCTGTTTGCTCCCGGAATTACGCTGGCCAGCGTCATCGCTAATGAGTTCTCTGAAGCGACTGGCAATCTTTATTACAGTGCGCTGATTGAGATCGGCCTTGCGCTGTTCCTCGTCACGATTGTGGTGAATGCCATCGCGCGTCTGATGGTGTGGGCTGTCACACGCGGCGCACCTTCGAGGGTCTCCTGATGAGCACACGATCTGTACCAACAGGCCCTCTGTCTGAACCGTTGAAGCCATCACGGGTTAATGTGGTCAGACGGCAGGCCGCCGATTACATTGTTAGCGCCCTGGCAATTCTCGCAACGTTGCTGGTACTTGCCCCACTGGCGGCCATCCTTTTTTATCTGGTGTACAAAGGAGCTTCATCGCTCAATATTGCATTTTTTACGCGTATTCCCGCTCCTGTCGGCGAAGAAGGCGGCGGTATGGCGAACGCGATTTTCGGGTCAGGAGTTATTCTCGGCCTGGCGAGTCTGATGGGGATTCCGATTGGAATTGCTTCGGGCGTATATCTCTCCGAGTTTGGCCAGGGTAGGGCGCTGGGGAATGCCATCCGCTTTACAGCCGATGTTCTCAACGGCGTTCCGTCGATCGTGATGGGCATTGCCATTTACTCGCTGGTGGTGAAGCCGCAGCATCACTACTCAGCGTTGGCCGGCGGAATCGCGCTTGCCATCATGATGATTCCGACGGTGACGCGCACAACTGAAGAGATGCTGGCTACGGTTCCGCACGCGATTCGCGAGGCGGCCCTCGGGCTTGGAGTGCCGAAGTGGCGGACAGCGATCTCCGTAAGCCTGCGCACGGCTTCCCCCGGCATCATTACCGGCTGCATGCTGGCGTTTGCACGCGTGGCCGGAGAGACGGCGCCTCTGTTGTTCACGGCATTTGGAAATCAGTTCTGGAGCTTCAAGCTGAATGAGCCGATTGCGGCTCTGCCACTGCAGATTTTTGTCTACGCGATATCGCCTTACGACGAGTGGCACAGGCTGGCATGGGCGGGGGCCCTGGTGCTGATTGTTCTAATCATGGTCTCGGTGACGCTGGTCCGCGTGGTTACAAGCCGCGGCATGCTCAAGGGAGGAAGTTAGTGGGAGTCGGAATTCTAGTTGAAAACCTGAACGCCTGGTATGGATCGACCCATACGCTGCAGGATATTAACCTGCACATTCCGGCCAATCACGCTACTGCTCTCATCGGTCCTTCCGGCTGCGGTAAATCGACCTTCGTTCGCTGCCTGAACCGCATGCACGAGACCAATCCCATTGCGCGTGCAACAGGAACGGTGAAGATGGGCGATGTGGATGTCTATCGAGACGCCTCTCCTGTGGAGATTCGCCGCCGCGTGGGCATGGTCTTCCAGAGGCCGAATCCGTTCCCCACGATGTCGATCTACGACAACGTGATCAGTGGCCTCAAGCTCAATGGCTTTCGCAACCGCCGCGTACTTGACGAGACGGTTGAGCGCTCGCTGCGACAAGCTGCGCTGTGGGAAGAGGTGAAGGACGATTTGAAAAAGAAGTCAGGAGCATCGCTCTCTGGAGGTCAGCAGCAGCGTATGTGTATCGCGCGCGCATTGGCTGTCGACCCGGAGGTACTTCTGATGGATGAGCCGGCTTCGGCCCTGGATCCGGTCTCCACGTCCAAGATTGAGGATTTAATCTTCCAGTTGAAGACCCAGTACACGATCGTGATTGTCACTCACAACATGCAGCAGGCTGCTCGTGTGGCGGAGAATACAGGCTTCTTTCTGAACGGCAAGCTGGTGGAGTTTGATTCGACCCACAAGATCTTCACGAATCCCCGCGACAAGCGTACAGAGGACTACATCACAGGGAGGTTTGGCTGATGCGCGTCAAGTTCCATCAGAGCCTCGACGAGTTGAAAGAGAAGCTTCTGATGATGGCAGGGATGGCGGAACAGGCGATCCAGCGATCGATCGAGGCTTATCGTACGCGAGACCTGAGCATCTGCGAACTGGTGCTGCGGTCCGAACCGGCGATCAATCGTCTTGAGCGGGAGATTGACCAGATGGCGCTTGATCTTCTGGCCATGGAGCAGCCCATGGCCATCGATCTGCGGTTTATCCTCTCGGTCATTCGCATCAATGCGGACCTGGAGCGAGTAGGCGATCAAGCCGTGAACATCGCCCTGCGTGTGCGGGAGATGGGAGCTTTCGCAAACATCGATCTTCCCGTCGATATTCCGAAGCTGGCGGAATTGGCTTCGGCAATGGTGCGTAAGGCTCTGCAAGCCTTTATTGAAGGCGATGCCGAGATGGCTGAGTCCGTGTTCCACATGGACGACCAGGTCGATAAGATGAACGATGCTGCCTACTATGCCCTGAGCAGTCTGATTAAGGAGCAGCCGGAGCTTACGCCGCAATCGCTGAATGCGCTGATCATTGCGCGCAATCTGGAACGGGTGGGAGATCACGCCACCAATATCGCCGAGGACGTGATCTTCTGGGTGCGAGGCGCGGACGTTCGCCATGTAGGGGCGGTTCAACCCTAAACATCTGGCATTGTCCACCAACGGAAGGCCGGAATCATTGGGTAGTAGAGACCTAGCCGGATGAATGCTGCACTCCTGCCTGCGAGTATCGTCTTTCCGTACGTCTCCAGTTGAGCCGCATATTTCTCCTGTTCGTGGGAGAGGAATTTTTCGACATCGGCATCTCTGCAGGGCGTGGTCTTGTAGTCCACGACCCACGTGCAGGAGTCTCCGGGGATGAACGGCTCCGGTCCGGCGCGAAAGACCCTGTCGAGGCGGAGATTTGTAATGTCTTCCTGCCATGAGGTGAGAGCCTGCTCGCTGAAGGCCTGCATGTGCGAGCCCAGGATCCAAAGCCCGACAGGGTCGCGTAGCGCAGAGGTAAGGGCTGCTTTGACCTGCCCGGAGAGTTGGCCTGCGATCTGAGGGGATAGACCATAGCTGTGCAGGACCTTCGCAATGCGCGGATTCCATGTGCCAACCTGCAGGAGTAGATCCTGGGGCACGCAACCTGCGGCGATTTCCTCGGCGAGGAGTTCCATGAAGGCATGGACCGCGGTTCCCAGGGCGCGGGCATCGAATGGGCCTTCCGGTCGCTTGAAGGCTGCAGCAGCCGAAGATGTGGCGGCCGGTTTCCATGAGATGACGGCCCGGAGCTGTGCTCCTGGCGAGACGTTCAGTGGAAGGCGATGAAGAATCGAGCGCCTCGGTTCATCGGCTTCTGCAGCAAGACTTGTCAGAATGGCACCGTCGCTCTCTGGCTGAGGGAATGGAATGACAGGGGTTGTCGAAGATTCTGAGCCTGCCTGCACAAAGTGTCGTTCGGCGGCTGGCCAGGCTGCCTGCAGCAGGCTGCCGATGTTGCACTTGATGCCGCCGTCTTTTTTCTGCTCGGGAGAGGCAAAGAGGTGTAGCTCTTCTCGCGCGCGTGTGCATGCAACATAGAAGAGCCTGCGGGCCTCCGCTTGTTCGCGAACATTCTGAATGCTGTTGAGCCACTTGTTGAGCGCCTCGGAACTTTCGCCCTTTCCCGCGATGGGAGCCAGTAAAACCGATGCTGCGTGCTCTGCTGTGCCCGTGATCTCATTCCATGTGAGCAGGCGAGCTGTGCTGATGCCGCTTTTTCTTTCGAGAGAAGGGATAAGCACCAGATCCCACTCCAATCCTTTCGCTCCATGGATTGTCATCAGATCCACAGCGCCGGGGGTGGCCGGCGTTTCTGCGTGCAGCGAGGAGATTCGGGTGTCAAGCTCGGAAAGGTCGACGGCGCCGTGCCGCTCAAGATCGTCCAGCAGGGTGAAGTACATTCTGGCGTTGGTACGCTGCTCGCGGGTAAGCGAAAGATCGCCTCCAAGAGATCGCCAGGTGCGTTCTACAAGCTGCGACAGGGAAATGCGAAGGCGCTGTGCGAACGCGGTCTGCAGAACAGGCCAAATGCGCATCAGCCTCTGGCAAGAATCCTCGCTGAGATCCTGCCCTCTGCTTACGATTAGTTCCTCGATCGATTTACGGAAGAGAGCCGGATCATCTTTTCCCGCGAGCAGGTGCAACTCCGCGAGTTCAAGTCCACACCACGGCGCCCTGAGCACAGCCAGCCAGGCGACGCGGTCTGCGGGATGCAGAAGAGCGCGCGTAAGCGCATAGAGGTCCAGGACCTCGGGGCGCTCTTTGAGGTATTCGATTTTGACGGCGCGGTAGGGAATGGGTGGCGTCCCCCGCTCGCGCTTCAGCTCAGCGGCAATCTCCGTAAGGTGGGCGCGATTGCGGACGAGTACGGCGATCTTTTCCGGCTCTCTCCCTTCTGCCGAAGCTCGGGCGTGCCACTGGTCGATGATGGCTCTGACCTGCAGGGCTTCGCGCTGTGCCTGTCGCCGCCGCGCGATCTTCCGGTCCTCCTTCTTCAGATCGGACGGCAGGGATTGTGTGTGCCAGACAACCTTTTGTGACTCAGAGGATCGTCCTCGCACCGGATGAGCAGCGACGTACGGAACCTCATCCGGGCGATCTTCGCTTACATCCTTGGGAAACAGGCGGGAGAAGTCCTCGTTGAAGGAATGCACCAGCAACTCCTGTGAGCGAAAATTGGCGGTGAGATATAAGCGCCCAAGAGAGATGCCGCCAAGCTGCTGCTGCTGCATGGTTTGAATGAATCGTTCTACACGCGCCTGCCGAAAGAGATAAATAGATTGTTTGGGATCACCCACAAGGAAGATCGTCTGGCTGTGCCCATCCCAACCCTGGGTCAGGAGTTGGATCAGGTCATACTGACTGGTAGAGGTGTCCTGCATCTCATCGACGAGCAAATGTTGCAGTTGCGTTCCCATGGAGGCATCGAGCCCCACTCCCTCATTTCGCAGAGCAGAGCGTGCTACGAGGCTCGGCTCAATAAAGTCGCACTCTTCCTGTTCTGCGAAGACGATCTGCAACTCAGCCAATGCGCGATACAGAATACGGAAAAGCGCTTTCGCCATGCGCCACTGACTCTGCGGATATTGGGGTGGCGGCAGTGTCGAAAGTTTTTTCAGAGCGTCACAGAGTTCCTGGTGCGGTGCAAGCTGCTCCAGGATTCCTTTGAGTTGCTTTCCGTGATCCTTCTCGATATCAAATTTAACGTGTTGTCTGCTGGTACTTGAACGCCATCCGCTCGAGGTGACCAGAAGATGAGCCAGCGCCCTCCAGTGCGCAAGATCCTCAGCGGTTTCTCCTGGGGCATGATGGAGTCGTGCACAGATTGCGATAGGAGATTTTTCCCCCTTGTATCCATCGCGGTTGCCCATCTCTGCAGCAAGCGTTGATATCTCGTGCAGCAGGGGCGCAGGAAAGAGCCTTGCGATACGGGAGAGCTCCTGGCAGATGACGTGGACAAGCGTCCGCTCAATCTGAGGAAGGACCTCGCGATCGAGATAATCCTCTTCGAGCATCTCCTTTCCCAGAGGGACCAGGCGGCCCCACTGATCGCGAAGACTCAGCATCTCTGCAAGCAAGTTGCGGACCTGTGACAAATTGCCGTCGCGATGAAGCAGGACCGTGCGGAGCGCGTCATTGAGAGCGTCATCCTCGCCGCCTAGTTGCAGGAGGGTCCGTTCTGCGGCCTTGCGATAAAGCGCGGAGGCATCCTCGACAGGAGTGAGCGAAGCGCTGCCGGAGAGAACAGGAAGGCTGCGGCTGATCTCCGAACAGATAGAATCGATAGTCCGGATGTTGAATCGGCGGGGATGGTCCAGGAGGTCCCATCCGAACATTCGGTCCCGGTCGAGTACAGCGAGAGCCAATTCACGGCTGTGGCGCTCGAACTCCTGAAGTCCAGCCGTCGGCTCTTTTGCCTGCTGTAGCTGTTCCAATACGCGATCGCGTATCTCGCCTGCGGCCTTTACGGTAAAGGTGATGGCGAGGACCTGTTCTGGTTGCTCTACCGATGGAAGGGCGAGCAGCTTAAGATACCGTTGGATGAGCAACCCGGTCTTACCTGATCCTGCGGGCGCTTCCACGATCCATGATCGTGTCACGTCGAGCGCTTGTCCGCGCTCCAGGTGATCAGGTGGGTGAGCCGATGCGGTTTCAGTTTCCACGGACTCGGAGGGAAATGCGAAGAGATCACCCATTTCCAGAGCCGGCTGGCGTTTCTTCATCAAGGTCCTCATCAAAAGCTGCCGGATTCAACCGGCACAAAATTCGTTGCGTACAGTGCTTGCAGGTCTCCGGATAATTCTTCGGATCGACCTCTGTGTTGCCGCTATAAAAGGCATGTGCCAGGTCTTCAAGTACCCGTTGCCATTCGTCCAGCTGCTCTTCGAAGGACAACTCCCGCTTCTTCTGCACGGGCTTCTTGGCCGTAATCTTCTGAGCGAAGCTCTCGAAGGCCATCTCGTTGCCTGCGCGTATCTGCGCGAATGCTATATCGACCAAGGGAGTGTCAGGCTGCGCTGCCCTGGTAACGACGGCATAGAGCGGAAGCTGAGGCTCATCGGGACGCTTGCCCTCCCAGTGCGCGGCCTTCGCTCCGCCAGTTTTATAGTCGAGGATGACTTCTCCCTCGTCTGTAACATCCACACGGTCTACCCGCAGGTTCAGCCGAAGCGGTCCGACCTGAACATCTCGCATCGTCGCTTCACTCTCTCTTACGACGAAAGGGGCTCGGCGCATCTCCAGTTCCAGCCACTGATCAAGCAACTTCATCAGGCGTTTTCGCTGCAGATCGATATATGCCCGTTCCCAGGAAGTGCGTGCTTTAGCAGCTTTCTGCAGCCCGTAGCCGATGGAGAGGCTAAGGGACGCCTCACGTTCCTCCTTCGACATTAATTTGAGAGCTGCCTGCGAGCCGACCTGCTTCCAGAAGTGTTCAAGGATGTGATGAAGAACGCTGCCGAGCTCTCTTGCGTCCAACCCAAGTTCAATCTTACGAAGCTCAGAGGATCCCAGCCGTTTCTCTGCAAAGGCACGAAAAGCGCACGCGGCCTGGAGCTTGACGATCTCAACTCCTCCTGAAGAGGCGAGTTCAGGTAATGGAGCGATGGGAAGTCGATCGGAGAATTCTTCAAGAGCGACGGGTTCTGCTTCAATATCCGGGGGCGCCAGAGATGCAAGCTCTATTTTCTGAAGATGGAGAGAACGAAGAAGAGGCGATGGCCTCTGAGTTCCGTCGGCCATGGCTTTCGGATAGCTGAAGATGACCTGCTGCGCGCTTGCAGCGAGGCGAGCCGTTATCTTCCGTGCGCGGGCATCTTCCGCTGTGGGATTCGCTCCAGGCAGTCCCAGCTCCCGTTGAAGTGGCCATGGGAGTAATGGGTTAACGGCACTTTTGATGGGCCAATTCAGGTCTCCGGCACCCATGAACCAGAGCGCGTCGAATGTACTGCCCGCAGCCTCGAGCGGACCCACCACCTGGACAGGCGCCTGATGCGATTCCGGAGCGAAGATCGTCTGCTGGAGCAGGCGGTCCAACGCGGCGAGCATCTGCAGAAAATTGACCTGCCTGCCATAAATATCAAGCGTCGCGAGCACGTCGAGTGTGCTCTCCCACTTTCGCCGCGTCTGGTATTCGACGCTGTCTTCTCCCGCGCTGCGGCCCCACCCTGCAGTCTGCAGCCAGGTACGCACGAAGTCAGCCCATGCGGCATAGCTTCGCAGTTCCTCTGTCGAGGGCAGAGAAGAATGTCGCATCGATACGATCGCACGGTTCAGCGTCTGCAGCTTTAATCGGTACGGCGATCTTGCAAGAAGATCAGCGAGCCATGGCAGAGATACCTGCGGACGAAGAAGCTTCGCCCTGCGCAACTCAGAGGCATCGAATGCTGCACGGTTGCTTTGCTCCGCCTCGCTCATGGCAAACAGTGGCGAGACAAGCAGAGCGCTTACCCGCTCCGATGGAAGGGGCGAGATGCACCAGGACAGCAGATCCAGCGCTGTTCGCACCATGGCGGTTTGGGCAAGGGGAACTCCCACGGAAAACTCATAGGGCGCTAGCCGGTTTGCGTTCTGGATGTCCTCAAGCTCCGGCGCGAGAATTTCGCGGAAGCGTCGGTCGATCTCATCGCGACGATCCTGGAGGGAAGCTGCGATTACGCCAACTCGGGCTTGCGGATTTTGTATAAGGAGATTTCGTATCCATCGCGCAGCAGCTGCGATCTCCTCCGCTTCATCCGAAGTCTCGACAAGGAGCCTCTGGCCGGGTTCGATGGAGAGATCCAGGATCTCAACGGCGCCTCCCGCGGCGGAGATTGCGGCGATCAGTTCGTTTTGCGCAGGGAGCATCTCATCGAAGCCGGCAAGAGCGATGGATGCAGCGGGCAGAAGTTTTTCTTCGATTGTGCCTCGAAGATTGTTCTCGAGCACAGCGCGTGAAAGATAGCGATTCGCCTGGCATTGCCGTTCAAACTCTCGTGCCCAACGCTGAAAGGCCTTTGTCTCAGGTGTGCCCCAGTTCTGACGCAGACGGTCAAGGGCATCGTGTTGCCCCAGAAGCCGCCATGCAGCTGCGGCCATCTCCGCCAGTGAATCGAACGAGCGCAGGCTCGGGGGAAGATTGGAATCCGCAGTGATGATCCCCAACCACAGTGCGTGCTCCTGCGCCGAATTGAGTAGAAGCTCGGAGACCTTGCCTCGAACCAGCAGTTGATTCCACAGCCGGGTAACCCATGTCTCCCACGGAAGAATCGCCGCCGTCTGCCAGCTGTCAAGTCCAGTCTCCCGGTTTCGCCTGTCGAATGCGTTCCTTAAGGTGCGGGCGGTACGCTGATTTGCAGTGATCACCGCGAGGCCGCGATCGAGTGCATCGGCGATGGACGAAGGAAGCTCCTCTAGAGGGGCGGTGGTACGCATACCCTTCAGGGTATACCCGCCTCCTGAGGAGAAGATCACTCACTGTCTGGAGACAGCGTACGATGATTTTCATCGGTAGACGTATCATCGATACAGGAGTCTGTATCGTGTCCAGGAAGCAAACTTTTCCTCTCTTGATCCTTCTGCTTGGCCTCTCCAGCGTCGCCTTCGTTGGTTGTCGCCAGACCTCTCCTCCATCGTCCATCCAGCAGGGCACAGCCAGGACATTTTCTCTGCGTGGAAAGGTAATCAGCACGGACGCTACCCATGTGACCCTTGCCCACGAGGCGATTCCTGGGTTCATGGAGGCGATGACGATGCCGTACAAGTTGAAGGATCCAAGCATCGTAAGCGAGCTGCATCCCGGCGATACCATCACGGCGACTCTTCACGTCATCCAGGATGAGGGCGGGTTTCACAATGCCGAGATCGATAACATTGTTATTGTTGCCCAGGCTCGTCCCGACTATAAGCCGGCAAAGCAGTACAACGTGCCGAAGGCAGGAGATGCCGTTCCCGATTTCAGCTTGCTGAATCAGAACGGGCACACCATTCATCTGGACCAGTTTCGCGGAAAGGTTCTCGTAGCGACGTTTATTTACACTCGTTGCCCGCTCGAGGACTACTGCCCGCGCATGACCCACAACTTTGCGCAGATCGACAGGACGCTTGCGAAGGATGCTACGCTCTATCAGAAGACGCACCTGGTCAGTATCAGTTTCGATCCCAAGTACGACACGCCTTCAGTACTGAAGAAGTATGGCCAGTCCAACATGGGCCCCGAGAGCAAGGGTTCCTTTGCTCACTGGGACTTTGCTGTTCCTCCGGCAAAGGAGCTCGATCAGGTACTTGAATTCTTCGGTGTAGGGGTTACACCCGGCGAGGATCAAACTCTGACTCATTCGCTCTCCACCGTGGTGATTGGAAGAGACGGCAAAATTGCTGCGTGGTATCCCTCGAACGATTGGAAGCCCGAGGAAGTTGTCGAAGCAATTAAGAAGGCTGCTGCTTGATAGATCAGCCGTCAGCGGCCGCAGATGTAGGCCTCAAGATGACGGATGGTCTCCTCCTGCTCGGAGATGATCCAGTTAACGAGGTCGCCGATGGAGACGATGCCGACGACTCTCTCGCCATCGAGCACCGGAAGATGCCGCACCCTGTTCCGGGTCATTACCAGCATGCAGTCCCCGACGGTGTGTTCGTGCGAAACGCACAGGGCCGGGGCGCCCATGATCTCCGAAGCCTCCGTATCTCGCGACGATCTTCCCTGCAGGATGACCTTCCGGGCATAGTCGCGTTCCGAGATCAGGCCGGCGAGCTGTTCGCCCCGCATGACGAGAAGAGCGCCAATTTCTTTCTCAGCCATGATCTCCATGCAGTGATAGACAGAGGTCTCCGGCGTTACAGACCAGATGCCTCGCTTCTTACCCTTGAGAACCGCGCTTACCGTTGTTGTTAGCTCGCTCATGGAGCCTCCTGACGGTGAACCCTGCCGGCGGTGAGGATTGTGCCTCCGGCAAGCCAGAAGATTAGCCCCAAAGAGCCGTCGTTGGCAAAGTGGAAAAACGGAGAAAGTGGGGCACGGAAAGAGCGTTGATTGGCAATCAGTTATCCTTGATATCGCTCACCCTGGTTAAGGTTCTACTGAACAAAGGAGTTTAGATCCATGGCGAAGATGACGATCGGATTCGGGGTTCTCCTGATCCTGGTAGCAGTAATCGGTTTTGTCTCAACGGGCAGCACTCATCCAACGGCCCTGATTCCGGCCATCTTTGGAGTTCTCTTCATCATCTTCGGTCTGTTTGCGAACACTCCGGATGCGAAGAAAAGAATGCTGTGGATGCATATCTCGGTTACCGTAGGCCTGTTGGGCTTCCTGAGCACCATCATGGCCGACGTTCAAGCAATCAAGATGTCGCATGGCGCGGTCTATCCCCATCCGGCGGCGGTTCTTGAAAAGGCTGCCATGTCTCTGATCTGCCTGATCTATGTCCTGTTCTGCATCCGGTCCTTCATCAACGCCCGTGTGAGGGGTGCGTAAGGAGACTCCGGGCGCCTTGCCTTTACCATGCGGCATCCGGATAAGCGGCGTAAACTCTCAATAAGATGCCATCGATCGGTCCGTCCAGCTTCGGAGCCCCGGGAATGAAGGCTGCCGATCGTCCCTCGCGTAGCCATCGCGCTCTGTCGGACGCGCCGGCAAAGCAGAAACCTAATCTGAAGCGAGTTTTCCCTGAGATATGGAAGCTGATGAAGCCTCGCCGCTGGCTTCTGGCAGGTAGCTTTCTTCTGATGGTTCTGAACCGTGCCAGTGGCCTGGTTCTTCCGGCATCTACGCGTTATCTGATCGATAACGTGATGGGGAAGCACCTCCTGTCCCAGCTTCCTGTCATTATTGGCGTGGTTGTCACTGCTACAGTGATTCAGGGCGTATCGTCGTATACGCTGACCCAGCTGCTTTCCAAAGAAGGCCAGCGCCTGATCGCCGAGCTAAGAATCAAGGTGCAGCAGCACATCGGCCGGCTCCCCGTCGCGTTCTACGATGCGAATCGAACTGGTGCACTGGTAGCACGCATTATGTCCGACGTTGAAGGCGTGCGGAACTTGATCGGGACCGGAATTGTAGACTTTCTGGGTGGGCTGTTGACGGCGTTATTTGCCTTCGGCTATCTGATTCATCTCAGCGTCCAGATGACCATTGTGACGTTCCTCATCCTGGTGCTCTTTGGCCTGATACTTCAGCGCGCCTTTAAGACGATCCGGCCGATCTTCCGGGAGCGTTCCCGTATCAACTCCGAGGTTACGGGACGGCTGACCGAGTCCCTGGGCGGTGTCCGCGTCATCAAGGGTTACCACGCTGAAGAGAGCGAGGCGCAGGTCTTCGCTTCCGGTGCGCACCGGCTGCTCGAGAATGTGATCTCGTCCCTGACGGCGCAGTCCCTCATGGCGCTGGCCTCGACGATGGTTCTGGGAGTCGTGGGCGCGCTGGTTATGTACCTTGGGGCGCACCAGGTGGTGGCAGGCCATCTGACGACTGGCGGATATGTCACCTACGTCATGTTTCTGGCGTTTATGATCGCGCCTATTGTGCAGCTGGTGTCTATTGGAACCCAGTTGACCGAGGCGGCAGCAGGGCTCGATCGAACGGCGGAGCTTCTCTCCGAGCTGACAGAAGATGCTGATCCGGGCCGCGTGCAAGGGCTCGGAACAATTCGGGGCGAAGTCGTCTTTGACAATGTCACCTTCGCATATGAGGCGGAAAAGCCGGTTCTGCATGGCATCAGTTTTGAGGCGCACCCCGGAACGGTGACCGCGCTGGTTGGATCCTCAGGCTCTGGTAAGTCGACCATCATCTCTCTGATCTGCGCCTTCCATACCGCTACCACCGGTAAAATTCTGGTGGATGACGTTGACCTCGCAACGGTGCGGCTGGATAGCTATCGTAGCCAACTGGGCGTCGTATTGCAGGAGACATTTCTCTTCGATGGAACCATCCGGGAGAATATCCTCTTTTCTCACCCCACCGCGACCGAACAGCAGTTTGAAGATGCCTGCCGCATCGCGCGGGTCGATGAGTTTGCCACGCGGTTTCCTGAAGGGTACGAGACCATCGTCGGCGAGAGGGGTGTGAAGCTTTCCGGCGGCCAGAGGCAACGGCTCTCGATCGCGCGTGCCATCCTCGCAGACCCACGCATCCTTATCCTCGATGAGGCGACCAGCTCACTCGATTCTGAATCGGAGGCGATGATTCAGGATGGCCTGAATCACCTGATGCATGGCAGAACGACCTTTGTCATCGCGCATCGGCTGTCTACCATCCGCCGCGCAGACCAGATCCTGGTGGTGGAACAGGGAAATATTGTAGAGCGGGGAACCCACGAGTCACTCTATGCCCTGGGTGGGCGCTATTACGAGCTGTATACCCGCCAGCATGGACTGGAGACGAACCTGTTTCTCGCTCCGGGCGAGGGAGACAAGGTCGAAGAGGCCGAGACGACCGAGGTCTAGCTACAGGTCGTCCCGTCTTCTTCTTCCATCTTTGCCAGAGTGGTTACTATGCGGGAGAGGTGTCATCCTGAGCGTAGTTGGCCGCGTTTTTGCGGCAAACAGGGGCGAAGGATCTGCTGGTTCTTGCAGGGTGACCTTGGAAATCCACCTCGCATCGACAAAACGCAGATCCTTCGACTGCGCTCCCTCTCGGCCGCTTCGCTCAGGGGGACGCTTTCAAACAGCAGAAAAGGCTGCTGCTAGATGCCCCCCTACGATGCGACGCCCAGCTCTCGGAGAAGAAAGGCGTAGTCGAAGGCGATCTCCTTCAGGTAGTCGTAACGTCCCGAGGCTCCGCCGTGTCCGGCGTCCATATTGATGTGGAGTAGCAGGGAGGCGTCATTCTTCTTGAGGGTCCTGAGCTTCGCCACATACTTCGCTGGCTCCCAGTACATCACCTGTGAATCGTTCAGGCTGGTTTTCACGAGCATCGCAGGATAGTCCGTTGCCTTCAGGTTGTCGTAGGGGGAGTAGGAGCGCATGTATTCGAACGCTGCCTGCTCGTTCGGATTGCCCCACTCTTCGTACTCCGCTACTGTCAGCGGCAGGGTGGCATCCAGCATAGTGTTCATCACGTCGACGAAGGGGACATGCGACAGGACCACACGGAACAGGTCGGGGCGTTCGTTGACGACAGCGCCCATCAGCAGACCACCTGCACTGCCTCCTTCAATGGCAACCTTATCCCTGGCTCCGTACCCCTGGGCTACGAGGCCTTCGACGATGGCAATGAAGTCGGTAAAGGTGTTTCGCTTCACCATCATCTTGCCGGCGTCGTGCCACGCGTCCCCCAGATCTCCACCACCGCGAATATGGGCGTAGGCGAGTACCAGTCCGCGATCAAGCAGGCTGAGCCGTGCCGGGCTGAAGCCGACAGGAAGCGGATATCCATAGGATCCATACCCATAGACGTAGATTGGACTTGTTCCGTCTTTATGGAATTTGTCTCTGTGGTAGACGATCGAGACAGGAACCTTCACTCCATCGGAGGCCGTCATCCATAACCTTTCGGAGGCATAATTCGCCCGATTGAACCCTCCCGGAATCTCCTGTTCCTTCAGCAAAGTTGAGGTTCCAGCCTCGACGTCGTAATCATAGACGGATGCCGGAGAGACGAGCGACTGATAGCTGTACCGGAACTTCGTCGTCGCGAACTCGCGATTGACGTGGCCCATGGCAGTATAAGTAGGTTCCGGAAAGTCGATCTCCCTTGGAGCCTGAAGTTGATTACCACTGTCAAAGGGTGCAACTGAGAGAGTTGTCAACCCTTCCGGGCGCTTGGAAAGAACGCAGAATCTGTCGAATACATCGAAATCTTCAAGTGGAGACTCTTTGTCTTCCGGAATGAACTCCGACCATGCTTCCCGTCCACCTCCATCGACAGGAACGGTTACTACGCGGAAGTTCTTTCCGGTATCGTTGACCCGGATATAGAACAGTCCGTGGCGGTGATCGACATAATATTCCTGATCATCCAGCCGGGGGGCGATGACGAGAAAGACGCCTCCGGGGGTGTCTGCGGGGAGATAACTGCATTCATTGGTTGTATGGCTTCCCGCCTCCATCAGTAGATATTTGCCGTCCCGCGTCTTTCCGACTCCGAGATTGAAGCGCTCGTCACGTTCCTCGCAGATCAGCGCATCGTCAGCTGCAGGATCTCCCAGTCGATGCCGGAACAGCTTGTCGTGACGCTTCGTGACCTCGTCTTCGGTGGTATAGAAGAGCGTCTGGGAATCTTCAGCCCAGACCAGGGAACCGACGCGCTCCGCAGTATCGGGGTACTCCGCTCCGGTCGTGAGGTTCCGTATGTGAAGCGTGTATTGGCGAAAGCCGGTGTTATCGGTCGAGTAGGCAAGCTTCTCTCCATCCGGGCTGACACTCATGCCTCCGAGGGCCATAAAGGCCTGTCCCTCGGCCAACTGATTTACGTCGAGAATGACCTGTTCCGGCTCGCCGGAATCGTAGTCGCCTCCAGCGGCCCTGCGACGGCAATGAATCGGATACTGGCTGCCTTCTACTGTTCGGGTGTAGTAGTACCAGCCGCGCTCGGGGAAGGGGACAGACTCGTCGGTCTCCTTGATGTGCGACAGCATCTCTTTGTAGAGCATCGCCTGCAGACCTTCGGTCGGTTTCATCATCGCCGACGTGTATGCATTTTCAGCCTCAAGGTAGTGGATGACTTCGGATGATTCCTTGGACCGCATCCAGCGATAATCATCCTCCAGCGTATAGCCGTGGATCGTCGTCGGCGTGGGTTCGCGGCGCGCAATCGGCGGAGTGAGAGTTGAAGAGGGGATCGTGTCGATGTTGCCAGGCATGGGGGTCGGCTCGGTTGTCTTTTCCATTGCTCAGAAAAGGATACAGCGTTCAATTCCGACGTGCGGGCAACCTGACCGGTGCTGTTATGCATTCATGAAGGAACAAGAATCGGTTGCATCATGGTGGTTTAGGGCTAGAATGATGCCGCCGAAGGAGGCTCCTCTGATGAAGGCTCTTGTTCTTCCTGTCGTTGCTCTTTGTTCGTTGATTCTCCCCGCCAGCGTGTCGTTCGCCCAGACCGATCCGATGGGGCAGGTTCCGGGACAGAATCAAGGAAATCAGCCAGGCCGTCCGGCCTCTCCCACCCCCTCCATGATGGATTCCAGCGGAGCACCGAACGAGACCCCGCAGCAGATCAAGGACAAGATGTTTGTCCGTGAGGCGATCGAGGGCGGGTTGGCAGAGATCGCTCTTGGAAACCTGGCGACCCAGAAGAGTACGAACGATGATGTTCGTGCCTTTGGCAAAAGGATGGTCGAGGATCACACAAAGCTCAATCAGCAGCTTGTCCAGACGGCGGATGTCATCGGCGCCCGAACACCTAAAAAGATGGGTAAAAGTCAGCAGGCGCAGTATGACAAGCTGGCTGCATTGTCGGGTGATGACTTTGACCGGGAGTACATCACTCTTATGGTCAAAGATCATCACAAGGATCTTCGCGAGATGCGAATGGAAGCACGAACCACTCAGGATGCAGATCTGAAGGCTGTTCTTGGCGATGGTGCTCCCATCATCCGCGATCATATGGTGTCCGCGGACCGCATGGCGCATGAACGCGGAATCCCGATGCCCGGCCATCGGCACCATCCTCCCGAACCGGGTATTCCCGTACCGTCACAACCGCCGCAATAGAGTTGGAGCGACCGTCTTTCTGAATCCGTTCCGGCAATGTGCGAAGCGTAGAATGAGTGGGATATGATCCGTGTTTCACGATGGTTGGGAATAGCCTTACTGCTCCTTCTGCCGATCGCCCTGCCGGCGGAATCGGTCAAGTCCCTGCCGGCCCCAACCGGTTATATCAATGACTTCGCTGGGGTCATCTCGCCCGCGACAAAACAGCAGATGGAGGCCCTGTGCGGAGCAGTCGACCGGCAGGCACACGCCCAGATTGCAGTTGTAACCATCAAGACCCTCGACGACGATCAGACGATTGAGGAGTTTTCCACCGAACTGGAAGACAAATGGGGCGTCGGTAATAAGGACGACCGCGGAGTCCTGATGGTGCTGGTGATGAAGCCGCGCCGCGGCCGGATCGAGGTGGGGTATGGGCTGGAAGGCATCCTGAACGATGCGAAGGTGGGTGACATCGGCCGCTCCATCGTTCCTGCTGCGAACCGGGGTGACTACGATACCGCGGTTACTTCCGGAGTGCGTCAGCTTGCGGCGATCATTGCACAGGACGCGGGGGTGACCTTATCCCTGCCACAAGGTCAGTTCCAGTATCAGCGGCGACCCCATGAGCAGGCGGTCCAGGTCAGCCCGCTGCAGCTTCTCCTCGGAGCAGGGGCAGTCATCTTCCTTCTCTTTATTCTGGCTCGTACGGGAAATATGGGACTGATCTTCTTTCTCCTGGGAAACATCCTGGGTGGAGGAGGAAGGGGTTATCGTGACAATGATCGTGATGGCTGGGGTGGAGGCGGCGGAGGCGATGGCGGGGGATTCGGCGGTTTTGGCGGCGGTCGATCCGGTGGCGGCGGAGCATCGTTTTAGGCTCTTCATCGATCAGGAATTGTGACAGGAAGGGCAATGGAGGAGTGATACAGTACATCGATAGCCGCCCTTGTCTGAAGAAAAGCTGAAGAAAGGAAAATCGGTTCAAACGAAACTATGAAACGTTTATGGATTGGTCTGGGCGCTGTTGGCCTCATTATCGTGCTTCTGCTGCTGGTAGGCGGAAGTTACGTGAGCACGAAGAACACACTGGTTGCAAAGAACGAATCGATCAATCAGGCTTATTCGCAGGTGAATGTCGTCCAGCAGCGGCGTCTCGATCTCATTCCCAACCTGGTGGCTTCGGTGAAAGGCTATGTTGCTGAAGAGTCCACCGTTCTAACCAATATCGCAAATGCCCGCGCCGGAGTGCTGGCGGCGGGATCCGATCACTCCGCCAACATCGATGCCAACCGCAAGCTGGATGTCGCCCTCGGACCGTTTTTCCGCCTGCAGGAACAGTATCCCAATCTCAGAAGCAACGAGCAGTTCATGCGCCTGAACGATGAGCTGGCGGGAACGGAAAATCGTATTGCGGTGGAAAGGCAGCGGTACAACCGCACGCTCGAGGACTACAATGTCTACGTTCGGCAGTTCCCCAACAGTATCTGGGCCGGCATGGCGGGCTTCCATTACCGGGACGAATACTTCAGGGGGAATCCCGAAAACAGTGTCGCGCCCAAGGTCGACTTCTCAAAATAGAGAAGAAGCCGAGTGAACCTTGGCACGAAGAAAGGCCGTCGTGAGCAACGACGGCCTTTCTTAATGGGACCCGCAGAATAGCTACTTGGTAAAGGAAGAGATGGCGGACGCTTCGTCATCCCGAACGTCAAAGACGGTGTAGAGCTTGGTGATCTGCAGCAGGTCCTGAACCTTCTTGGTCAGGTTGAGCAGCTTCAACTCGCCGCCTGCGTTCTTGACTGTAGTGAACGCGCTGACGAGCTCGCCGATTCCCGAGCTGTCGATGTAATTGATGTCTGCCAGGTTCAACAGAAGCTTCTTCTGTCCCTTTGTCAGCAGGTCACGAACAGCATCGCGAATGGTGACGCTGCCTTCGCCGAGGGTAATGCGGCCGCTCAGATCCAGGATAGTGACGCCGTCCACTTGGCGAGTAGATACTTTCATGCTCATGTTTACTGTTCTCCTTAGGTCCCCGACTTCGCGGGTGTACGATGCTTTATGAGTGTGAGCTCTGTTCCAGGATGTAACTTGCGAAAGTTTACCTCATCCATGAACGAGCGAATCAGGAAGATGCCGCGGCCGGAACCACGCAGAATATTTTCGGGGGCAAGAGGGTCGGGCAATGTGTCGGGATCGAGGCCAGGGCCCTGGTCGGTGATTCGAATGACAAGATCATCTGCGGTCGTTTCAAAGGAAGCCGTGATGTGCTTGTTCGGGTCATATGCATTCCCATGCAGGACAGCGTTCACCGCTGCTTCCCGGACAGCCATCGCGATGTAGGGGATGGTGTCTTCATCGAACCCGGAGCGCTGAGCGTACTGTTCGGCAGTTTGCTCAATTTTATTAACGCTGTCCAGCGTGGAGTCGAGGGTGTAACTGACGCGGCTTGTCGTTGAGTCGGCCAAGGCTATCCTTGCAGTTCCTGTGTGCCCGTCGTCAGTGGCAGACAACAGCGATGATGGCAGTGTGCTTGTGCTTTCCACGAATGTCAAGATGAGTCCCTCCGCTCCGATGGTCCGACAATCCGGGCAGCGGCCTGTCCCGGAAACTCCTACCTAAACACAACATCCCCTCTATCGGCAAATCCTGATGCGCTAAGATGCCAACAAAGCTATCCGGACCCGGGCGTTCCGTTCCCTCAGTTTCAGGCGCGGCATCCTCGGGCTTTTGAGCCGAACGATGGCAGCTTTCAGGCCGGCTCGGGTCCGTTTGCACCTGTAAAAGGCATCTATGAACCGGCACGGAAATCTCAGAACCACCGTTTCGGCGCTGGTGGGCGCCTCTGTCGTGGACTCCACGGGAGCAACGCTTGGCCGCGTGCAGGAGTTTGCGGTTCTCCCCGGCGGGGAAGATTCCTCGCGTGTGCTGGGCCTGATTCTAAAGCTGGCAAAAAAGGATCTTGAGCCGGGGAATACGATGGCTGCAGTCTGCGACCTGGAATGGGCTCGCGCCGGACTCAGCCTGCGTCCGATGGCCTCGCTGGAGCCCCCGCCCCAGGACCCTGTTCTGCTCGAGCGCGATCTGCTGGACCAGCAGATTATCGACGTCCATGGACGCAAGGTGGTTCGGGTGAATGACGTTGTCCTTGAATGGGAGCAGCGCCCGGGTATAGGCACCTCCCTGCGCATTTTGGAGGTGGAGGTCGGTCTACGAGGAGCGGTCCGGCGCCTTCTCAAAGGGTTTCCGGTGGGCAGCGTTGATCGAATCGCTCAGCGCTTCGGGCCGAGCGTCATCCCGTGGGAGTTCGTGGACCTCATCGACCCAGCGCGCAGGGTCCGGCTGAAGGTCGATCAGGATCGCCTCTCCCAGATGCACCCCTCCGATATCGCCGACATCCTGGAGGAGCTCGCGCCGGCCGAGCGCCAGGTCCT
Source organism: Edaphobacter sp. 12200R-103 (assembly GCF_010093025.1). Classification (GTDB taxonomy): domain Bacteria; phylum Acidobacteriota; class Terriglobia; order Terriglobales; family Acidobacteriaceae; genus Edaphobacter. The sequence continues at coordinate 897,519 of NZ_CP048114.1, forward strand.
CTTCGAGAGTCTGGACGAGGAGGTAGCCGCCGAGACGCTCGAAGAAGTTGAGCCTCGCCTGCAGAAATCTCTCATTCAGTCTCTGGACTCCGAACAGGTTGCCGGCATCGTCGAGGAGATGGACCCCGGCGCCGCCGCCGACCTGCTGGCCGAGCTGCCGGAAGAAAAATCAGAGGCCATCCTGGAGGGAATGGACCCGGCCGAGCGTCAGGAGGTCGAGGAGTTGCTCGAGTTCTCGCAGGACTCCGCTGCGGGCCGGATGACGACCGAGTATATCGCCTTACCTGCGAGCGCCACTGTTGCCGACGTTCATGCCGTACTTCGTCATTTCGAGGGAGATATCGACCTGATCACCGATATTTACCTGCTAGACGAAAAGGGAAGGGTCATGTCGGTCGTTCCCATCGTTCAGATCCTCCTGGCGCAGACGAATGACATGCTGGCTGAGCTGCCCCATGCTCACCTGGTAACCTGCCAGATTGAGATGGGCGGGCGGAAGGTGGCCGAGTTATTCGATAAATACAATCTCCGCGCCTTGCCCGTGGTAGACACCGAACACAAGCTCGTCGGCGTTGTTCACGCCGAGCAGGTTATCTCGCTGCTGCGAAGCCAATAGCCGCATTGTGATCCTTCATAATGGAGAGGAATGAAGATTCTCTACGCTGGAAGCCTGTCTCCCAACGACTCCGCGCTATACCGCCTGTGGGCTCTCGAACGGCTGGGGCATCAGGTGATTCCGGTCAATTCGATCCCGTATTCTCCATCGAATCCGAAGCTTCGCGCTATTGTCTTCAGGTTGGCAATGGGGCCGCATGTCGATCGTCTGAACCGTGACATCATCGACATTGCGGAGCGCGAGCGGCCTGACGTGCTTTGGGCTGACAAGCTGCTATGGATGAAGCCAAAGACCGTCGATCGTCTGCGTTCGCTCGGCATCGTTACGGTAAGCTACATGATCGACAATCCCTTCGGCCCCAGGCAGGACCCGGGTTGGCGGCTCTATATGAAGGCCATTCCTCATTACGACCTGCATGTGTTGCAGCGAGACAAAAATATTGAAGACTATCGCTCCCGTGGGGCTCGCGACGTCATCAAGATTCAGACCGCCTACGAGCCGACGCTGCATTTTCCTCCGCCGGAGGGCTGGTCGGATCGCAATCGCAATCGCGATGTGTCTTTTCTGGGAACTCCCTACGACGATCGCGCCATAGTTCTGTCGAATCTCTCTCAGGAGTTCGATGTCGCTATCTCCGGCCCTACAAGGCACTGGAAGCGCGCACTGACACCGGAGCAGTTTTCAAAGCTCTATCGGGAAGGCGAGCTCTATCACGATCAATATCGTGAAGCCATCTGGCGATCCAAGATCAATCTCAGCTTCATCACTCACTCCAACCAGGATGAGTTTGTGCATAAAAGCTTTGAGATCGCGGGTTGCGGAGGCTTCCTTCTGGCCGAGCGTTCCCAGGGCCACATGGATCGTTTTGTTGACGGCGAGGAGGCAGTCTTTTTTACCGGGTATGACGAGCTGGTGGAGAAGATCCGGCGCTACCTGCCCGATGAAGAGGCCAGAAACAGGATTGCCGCCGCCGGACATCGCCGGGCTGAGCGCGACGGATACCATAATGACCGCCAGGTAGGTCTGATTGTCGAGCGCCTCCAGAAGATAGCGCTCGCAAAAAAGAGCTAGTCTGCTCCACCTGCGGTCACAAGGCGCAGCGAGGAGAGATTTTTGACCCAGCGTTGCGGCTTTTTATCTTCGCTCGATACCAGCTTAAAATGCCCGTCCTCAATCAGGGGATGACCGCTGGCGCCTGACTACTCCTGTAGCCGGTTAATGAAAGAAGAAGCACGGCAATGAGCAGGGAAGCGGGTCTCATGCCGTCCTCCTAACCTCGCCCACAGCTTCGGCAAAGCCTTTACTGGCCCAGGCTGAAGGGAATGCCGGCCCACCGTCTGCTGTGACCGTGTGCCGGGGTGAGGTACAGGCTATACTTGATCTATGTCCATCGTTCGCAATGCTGCTGCCATCGTCAAGGGAATGAGCGTTACGCTGAAGGAGGCTTTTCAGCCCAGCGAAGTCGAGAACTACCCGGATGGCAAAGGACCGATGCGCGGCGCGAAGTTTCAGGAGCGATTTCGCGGCAAGCATCAACTGCAGCGCGACGAAAATGGTCTGGAAAAGTGCGTGGCCTGCTTCCTGTGCGCGGCTGCATGCCCTTCGAACTGCATCTATATCGAGGCGGCGGACAACACGAAGGAGAAGCGCATCTCAAGCTCGGAGCGCTATGCCAAGGTCTACAACATCGACTACAACCGCTGCATCTTCTGCGGTTACTGCGTCGAGGCCTGCCCGACCGATGCGATTACCCATGGCCATGGCTTTGAGCTGGCATCCCTGAACGCTACGACGCTGGTGATGCGAAAAGAAGATCTGCTGGTCCCGCAAGTGGCTCTTCCCGATGTTGTTCAATCGGATGCAGATAAGGCCGAGATTCTGGCCTGAGTGAACACAGGAAAGAGATACGACCCGGCCGGTGGTATCCCCCTCCAGCGGCGACTTGCATCGTGCCGTGCCGGAGAAACGTCAGATAAAGATGATCCAACGCAAGCCACATCCTCTGCAGAAGATTCTTGAGAACCGTATTGCCATCATTGATGGAGCGATGGGCACGACCATCCGTACCTACGGCATGACCGAAGCGGATATCCGTGGCGAGCGCTTCAAAGATTCCAAAAAAGATCTGCTGAACAACGGCGATATCTTTTCACTGACGCAGCCGGAGATGATCGGCGACATCCATCGCCGCTTCCTTGAAGCCGGGGCAGACATCATCGAGACGAATACCTTCGGCGCAACCAGCATCGCGCAGAGCGAATTTTTCGTAGACGATCCGCGTGAGCATGGCGGCAGAAAGAATCCTGAGTTTTATCAGAAGATCATCGATGACAAATTTCTTGCTGATTTGGCTTGGGAGATCAACGAGCAGTCCGCACGTCAGTGCAGAGAATGGGCCGACCGGGTAGGGAGCGCGACAGGCCGCCAACGCTTTGTCGCTGGAGCGGTCGGCCCGCTGACGGTGTCATTGTCCAACTCGCCCGATGCGGACGATCCGGGGTTCCGTGTAGTGACCTTCGACCAGGTGAAGACCGCCTACACGCAGCAGGTACGCGCTCTCATCGCTGGAGGATCGGATCTACTGCTGGTGGAGACGATCTTCGATTCGTTGAATGCGAAGGCCGCACTGGTCGCGATCCGCGAGGTCTTCGATGAGGGTGGCAAGGAGCTTCCAATTATGATCTCGGCTGCCGTCGGGCGCGGGGGCGAGACGATGATCTCGGCGCAGACGGTCGAGGCTTTCTGGACCGCGATGGAGCATGCGAAGCCACTCTCGATCGGCCTGAATTGCTCCCTGGGACCCGACCTGATGTACCCCTTTCTGGAAGAACTTTCGACCAAGTCTACGGCCGCCGTCTCCGCCTATCCCAATGCGGGTCTGCCCAATCCGCTGTCTCCTACGGGATTCGATCTGGGACCGGAAGATATGGCCCGCTTTCTTGGGGACTTTGCAAACGGCGGGCTGATCAATATCGCAGGCGGTTGCTGTGGGAACACCCCGGAGCACATTGCCGCGGTTGCAAAGGCACTGGAAGGAAAGGCTCCGCGGCCATTGAATGACCAGAAGGTCGAGGTTGCAGCGTGAGCCTGACAGAAAATGACTCTACCCTTGTAGAGACGAAAGCGCTGCGTCTTTCAGGATCACAGCCGTTCACGCAGCAGCCGGGCGTCTTTCTCGTTATCGGAGAACGAACCAATGTCGCCGGCTCTCCTAAATTTGCGAAGCTGATCAAAGAAGGCAAGTACGAAGATGCCGTAAGCATTGCCCGGCAGCAGGTGGAGAACGGAGCCAATGTGCTCGACATCTGCATGGACGAGGGTATGATCGACGGCGTGGCCGCAATGACGCGCTTCCTGCAGTTGCTGGCAAGCGAGCCTGAGGTCGCCAAGGCGCCCTTTATGGTGGACTCCTCGAAGTGGGAGGTTATCCAGGCGGGGCTCAAATGTCTTCAGGGCAAAGGAATCGTAAACTCGATCTCTCTCAAAGAGGGCGAGGAGAAGTTTCGTCAGCAGGCCCGCACCATTCTTAAGTATGGCGCCGCCGTTGTCGTGATGGCCTTCGACGAACAAGGCCAGGCTGCGACTTACGAGGACAAAGTTCGCATCTGCGAACGCGCTTACCGCATCTTGGTAGACGAAACAGGCTTTTCGCCGGAAGACATCATCTTCGACCCCAACGTCCTGACGGTTGCGACCGGTATGGAGGAGCATAACAACTACGCCGTCGACTTCATTAACGCAACACGATGGATCAAACAAAATCTTCCTCACGCCAAGGTCTCCGGCGGCATCTCGAATATCTCGTTCAGCTTTCGCGGCAACAACAAGGTGCGCGAGGCAATGCACTCGGCGTTTCTGTATCACGCCATTGCCGCCGGTCTGGACATGGGCATCGTCAACGCCGGCCAGTTGGAGATCTACGAAGAGATTGAGCCGGAACTGAAAGAGCTTGTCGAAGATGTGCTCCTGAACCGGAGGCCAGACGCGACTGAGCGCCTGGTGGACTATGGCGAAACCCTGAAGGCCGCGGGTGCGGGCGCAACTGCGACCGAGAAGAAAGAGGAAGCGTGGCGCAGCGGGACGGTGGAAGAACGTTTGGCGCACGCCCTGGTGAAGGGAATCGACAGCTACATCGAGGCCGACACGGAGGAGGCGCGCGCCAAGCTGGGCCGTCCTCTGCTGGTGATTGAAGGTCCTTTGATGGACGGCATGGGGATCGTCGGCGACCTCTTTGGTGCGGGCAAGATGTTTCTGCCACAGGTCGTGAAATCAGCCCGTGTGATGAAGAAGTCCGTTGCCTATCTGACTCCTTTCATGGAAGAGGAGAAGCAGGCCATGGCTGCTGCCGGGCAGGAGATCAAGACCCAGGGGAAGATCGTGCTGGCCACCGTAAAAGGCGATGTTCACGATATCGGCAAGAATATCGTCGGTGTCGTGCTGGCCTGCAACAACTATGAGGTCATCGATCTCGGCGTCATGGTCCCCGCCGAAAAGATTCTGCAGCGTGCCAAGGAGGTGCGGGCAGACATTATCGGGCTCAGCGGATTGATTACGCCCTCGCTGGACGAGATGGTTCACGTGGCTCGCGAGATGCAACGACAGGGCTTTACGCTACCGTTGCTGATTGGTGGAGCTACAACTAGTCGCGCCCACACCGCTATCAAGATTGCTCCGCATTACAGTGCTCCTGTAGTTCATGTGCTTGACGCCAGTCGTGCCGTGCCTGTATCGACTGCGCTGCTGAGTGACGAGAGCAGAGAGGCGTTTATAACCCAGCATCAGACCGAATATGAGAACGTGCGGCGCTCCCATGCCGCGCCGCGTTTGACCGCTGTTCCACTCGAAGAGGCGCGAAGGCGACGAACCGCTATCGAATGGCGGGCAGAGGACATCGCCGTGCCGGAGTTTACCGGCGTACGAGTGCTCGACAACTTCCCGCTCGCAACCCTGCGGGAGTTTATCGACTGGTCACCGTTCTTCCATGCCTGGGGGTTGAAGGGGATTTATCCCCGCATCTTTGAGCATGAGGAGTATGGTGCTCAGGCGAAGCAGATCTTCAAGGAAGGCAATGCGCTTCTCGATCGCATTATCGAAGGCAATCTGATTCGAGCGCGTGGTGTCTATGGATTTTTCCCGGCGAATGCGGAAGGCGACGACGTTGCGCTCTATGCCGATGAGTCCCGCACTGAGGAGCTTACGCGCTTTCATTTTCTGCGCCAGCAGGTGAACCGTGAAGGAAATGAGCCGTGCCGCTCTCTCGCTGACTTTATCGCTCCGAAGGAGACGGGCCTGGTAGATTCTATCGGTGCCTTTGCTGTGACCAGCGGCATAGGCCTGAAAGAGCTATGCGAGCGCTTCCGCGCAGAGAATGACGACTACAACGCTATCATGGCCGAGGCAATTGCAGATCGGCTTGCTGAGGCCTTCGCAGAGTGTCTGCATAAGTGTGTCCGTGACGAGTGGGGTTATGGGCGCACTGAAAACCTGACCAATGACGAGCTGATCCATGAGCGTTATCGGGGGATCCGCCCGGCTCCGGGGTACCCGGCATGCCCGGACCATACGGAGAAGGGAACCATCTGGCAACTGCTCGACGTCGAGAAGAACACCGGGATACAGATTACGGAGTCGTTTGCGATGTGGCCCGGATCGAGCATTAGCGGTCTCTATTTCGCACACCCGCAGTCGCGTTACTTCAGCCTCGGCAAGATCGACCGGGACCAGGTGGAGGATTATCATCTGCGGAAAGGTATACGGATAGCGGACGTGGAGCGCTGGCTTAGCTCAAACCTGAACTACGATCCCTCCTCCTAATGCCAGCCAGCGCACTTTTCCGGCAGTCAATTCGATGAAATAATAAGAAAGTTTCCTATCTCGACATCGCGGAATCTCCGTTTTTCTGCCAGCAATCCAGGCGAATGCATGAACCGCATGCCGTAACTGCGACACATGCATGGAATCTACATCGACGACCAAACCTTCTATCCTCCACCTCTGTAGCCGCGAGATGCTGCGGCCTCTCCGCGATCAGATCTTGCGCATCTCGGGCTTTGAAGTGGACTCGTTCCTAACGGGTTCCGATACTTTGCAGAAGTTTCGGGAGAAACCGTATGATCTTGTGCTCGTCGATGTAGAAGGCGAAGCCGGCGTAACCAATGCTGAAGATATCTGCTCCAAAATCAAGACCGCGCAACCCGATCAGCGGGTTGCCTTCGTCTGCAACTGGCGCGTAGCAATACTCACAGATTGTCCGGATGATATTGTCCGAACTGAATTTGACCCCGTGGCATTTGTCAGGGGAGTACGCAATATTCTTGCCGAACGGAACTAAGGCGAAGAGCTTCGTTTGCGCTTTCTTTTGCGCTGTGCTAAAAAAGATACATTCAGTCTGTTACGGAACAGATTTCCGCCTCAGACGCGAATTTCATGAAGAGTGGTTGAGGGACGAGCCCTGTGACGCCACGACAACCGGCCTGAAACCATTATTTCGGGCGACCGGTGTCAACTCTCTCCTGGAAACAGGGTACATGAGATTCGAGGGGCATACCCCAAACGCCCCGCGAACTTCAGTCCACCCCGGACTGCGTGTGCTTTTGCATACGTGGTTCTCCTCGAGAGACGTCATAAGCTTTTTTCCTCCTCCAACTGGAGAGAGCACAGATGAGCTATTCCTGTACATCGACGGCGTATGAGCTGAAGTGCAATGAGTGCGGTAAGCGCTATGGGAATCAACCGTGGTCGGCTTGCCCCGACTGCCTTGCTCCGCTGGAAGTGGTGTACGATCTGGATTCGGCACGCGGCGTGTTTACGCGCGAAAGTGTTGCAAAGGGGCCGGCGAATATCTGGCGTTATGCCAGCCTGCTGCCGATCCCGAAGGGCTTTCAGCCTGATCTGCCCGTCGGCTTTACGCCTCTCGTCAAGGCAAAGAATCTGGGCAAACGCATCGGCGCAAGCAATCTCTACGTCAAGAACGATGCTGTCTGCTTCCCCACGCTCAGCTTCAAGGATCGTGTCGTCTCCATTGCACTCGCCAATGCACAGGGATTCGGTTTTGAGACGGTAGGGTGCTCTTCCACTGGTAATCTCGCCAACTCCGTATCCGCGCAGGCCGTTCGTCTGGGGCTGAAGGCATGCGTGCTGGTGCCGTCCGACCTCGAGGCCGCGAAGATCCTCAATACGCAGATCTACGGCGCGCGTCTGGTGCGCATCGATGGCAACTACGACCATGTCAACCGACTCTGCACCCTTATTGCCGACGAGTATAACTGGGGATTCGTCAACGTCAATCTTCGTCCCTACTACGCTGAGGGTTCGAAGACGGTCGGTTATGAGATCGCCGAGCAGCTTGGATGGCGCCTCCCCGATAATGTCGTTGTGCCGATGGCTGGCGGTTCGCTGATCCGCAAGATCCGCAAGGCATTCCAGGAGCTTATCTATCTCGGCCTGGTCGAGGAGAAGCCGGTTCGCTTCTTTGGCGCACAGGCTACCGGTTGCTCGCCCATTTCGCAGGCAGTCAAGCAGGGTCTGGACTACATCGAGCCACAGCGTCCAAACACGATTGCTCGTTCCCTGGCGATCGGGAATCCCGCCGACGGCCCTGCAGCCGCGAAGATGATCCGGGAGACTGGCGGTTGGGCAGAGGATGTCTCCGACGTCGAGATCGTCTCAGGAATTCAGGAGCTTGCAGAGACAGAAGGAATCTTTACGGAGACTGCAGGCGGCGTGACGACAGCCGTTACTGCAAGGCTCTATGCGCATGGCCGTATCTCGCCCGACGAGATCACGGTCAGCTGCATTACTGGAAATGGTCTCAAGACGACGGATGCCGTCGCGGGACACTATCAGCAGGATCGCGCAATTCGCCCGCGGCTTGCCGATTTTGATGCTTATCTGCGCGAGCTCAATGAAATACCGGAGCCCGCCCTGGCTACCGCAGGAGGAAACTAGAACAGTATGGCCGTCAAAGTAACACTTCCCACCGCTTTTACCCGCCACACCGATGGCCGCAAGCAGTTTGACTCGGCTGCGGAGAATCTTGCCGCGCTGCTATCGGATATCGATCAGACCTTTCCGGCATTGGGCACGCAGATCAAGGACGAAGATGGCAAGCTCCGGCGCTTCATCAACATCTATGTCAATGATGAAGACATCCGTTTCCTCGGAGGGGAGACTTATACCTTCCAGGATGGAGACGAGATCATGCTGATCCCATCAATCGCGGGCGGCTGCTAAACGACGCTGCAGGGTCTATTAAAGGGCGCCGGAGCATTCTGGCGCCCTTTAACATTGCGCAAACAACGGCCCTATGAGCAACGATTCTGTTCGAAAGCAGCCTCTTACTCTACATATGTCTTTTATCTAAGTTGCAGAAAGAAGGCGCTCGCGATGTTTCTGATTCTAGCTGTGGTTTTGTTCGTCATTTGGATCGCCAGTTTCCTCGTCTTCAAAACCGCCGGTATTCTGATTCACCTGCTCCTGCTCTTTGCGGTGTTGTCAGTCATCATGCACTTCATCAGCGGCAAGCGGGCAGTCTAACGCGCAAAATGAGAGCCGGGCCCCTTTCGGACCCGGCTCTCTCTCATTTCTGAAGATATTGTTATTGCCTTGAGACTGGCTGCTGCGGAAGTTCCATATTTGCAGGAAGAACCTTCGCGAGTGCCTCCGGCTGCTCTTCCTTAAGTTCTGGGAGCTTGCCCTCAAGCGCCAGTTGAAGAACCTGGTCCATATCTTCGACAAAATGCAGCTTCATCGAAGTCTTCAACAGTTCTGGAAGTTCGGGAAGATCCTTCTTGTTCTCTTCGGGAAGAATCGCCTCGTAGATGCCGGCGCGATGCGCCGCTAGAAGCTTCTCTTTCAGACCTCCGATCGGCAGAACCTTGCCTCGCAACGTGATCTCACCCGTCATTGCGACATCACGGCGCACTTTGACTCCCGTCAGCGCACTCGCCAGCCCTGTGGCAAGGGTAATTCCCGCAGACGGGCCATCCTTCGGGATGGCGCCTTCTGGAACGTGAACATGGATATCGACGTTACGATAGAAGTCCTTGCTCAGCCCCAGTTGATGCGAACGGGAACGGATATAGCTGAGAGCTGCCTGTGCCGACTCCTGCATGACATCGCCCAGCTGCCCGGTGGTGGTCAGCTTTCCTTTTCCGTCGAGTATCTGGACCTCTGTCTGCAGGATCGTGCCGCCCATCTCCGTCCATGCTAGTCCGGTTACCAGACCAACCTCGCTCTTCTCGTGGACCTGCGAGTCCCGGAACCTCGTCGGCCCCAGCATGTCAGCCAGACCTTCGGCCGTAATAATCTCCTCGTGCGAAGGACCGTCTTTGACTACACGCCGCGCAACCTTGCGGCAGACATTTCCAATCTCGCGTTCGAGGTTACGCACACCCGCTTCCCGGGTATAGGCTCGAATGAGCTGCCTGATGGCATCGTCCTCAAACACGATCTGCTTCTCGGTCAGGCCGGTAGCTTCGCGTTGCTTTTTGACCAGATACTGCTTAGCGATCTCCAGCTTCTCAAGCTCGGTGTAGCCGTGGAGCCGGAGAATCTCCATCCGATCCTGCAGCGGCCCTGGAATCGTATGAAGTACGTTGGCCGTCGCGACGAAGAGCACCTGCGAGAGGTCGTACTCGACATCCAGGTAATGGTCCTGGAATGAAGTGTTCTGTTCCGGATCGAGAACCTCGAGCAGGGCGCTCGCAGGGTCGCCGCGAAAATCAGACGCCATCTTATCGATCTCGTCCAGCATAAAGACCGGGTTCTTCGTGCCTGCCTTCTTCATGGACTGAATGATCTGGCCCGGAAGTGCGCCGATGTAGGTCCTGCGGTGTCCCCGAATCTCAGCCTCATCGCGCACGCCGCCCAGCGACATGCGAACGAACTTCCTGCCGGTAGCCTTTGCGATCGACATGCCCAGCGATGTCTTACCTACGCCTGGGGGCCCGACGAAGCAGAGAATCGACCCTTTGGGATTTTTGACGAGCTGCCGGACGGCGAGAAACTCAAGGATGCGCTCCTTGATCTTCTCAAGTCCATAGTGATCCTCGTTGAGGATCGTCTCCGCATGTTCGATGGATCGAATTTCTTTCGATCGCTTCTTCCATGGCACGGCGAGTAGCCAGTCAAGGTAGTTGCGCGAGACCGTGGATTCGGCCGACATGGGAGGCATCGCTTCCAGTTTTTTAAGTTCCTGGAGAGATTTTTCCTCAACGTCCTTCGGCATTCCGGCAGCTTCGATCTTCTTCTTCAGCTCATCGAACTCGGACTTTTCTCCGCGGCCGAGCTCCTTCTGGATAGCCTTGATCTTCTCGTTGAGGTAATACTCCTTCTGGGCCTTCTCCATCTGCCGCTTCACGCGCGACTGGATGGTGCGATCCATATTGAGCTTCTCAATCGCCAGATCCAGCACCTCGGCCACACGCGTCAGCCGCTGCTCCGGGTCGAAGACATCCAGAAGCTGTTGCTTCTCCTCAATAGGAAGTTGCAGATTCGCCGCAATCGTATCGGCGAGCTTGGCAGGTTCATCTGACCGCACGCTCGCAGCCATCGTCTCGTAGTTCAGCGACTGCTGCAGTTTCACGTACTGCTCGAAAAGAGAGTGGACCCGCTGCATCTGCTGTTCGATCTGCGGTGTCACCTCAAACTGGGTGCGTCCGGTGCGAACGGTTGCAACGAAAAAGCCGTCCGTATCGTTGATCTCGATCGCATGTCCGCGCTCCACGCCTTCGACCAGCACCTTGATGTTGCCGTCCGGCATCTTCACGCTCTGGACGATATTGCCAATGGTGCCTGTGGTGTAGATGTCGCCGGCTGTCGGCTCGTCCACCGAGGCATCATGCTGCGTTGCCAGAAAGATCTTCCGGTCGCCGGAGAGCGCCTCTTCCAGTGCCCGCACGCTCGATTCGCGGCCGACAACAAACGGCGTCATCATGTAAGGGAAGATGACCATGTCGCGAATCGGCATCATGGGTAATTTCTGGGTGCCGCCGCTTAAGACTTCTTTGGTAGGGTTACTCATTGTTCTCCCCATTTAGACGCTTCAAGTGATGCAAGGATGCATCCTGCAATCGGCTTCAGGTGATTGTACCGCCAGGCCTCAGAGAGACGGATAGCGAAAAAGTGGCAGAAGACAGTCATGAGACCTTTGAATGCATCATGCCGCAGCTCTTCCGGCGGCCTGATAGCGAGGAAGCTGCCGTCTGCGGAATATCTGCAGCAGCTCAATAGAAGGAGATCAGCCTGCTTTTTCGAGAAGCATAGGAACTGTCAGGTCGCGATTCTTAACCATCGTATCGGTGATCACGATCTCTTTGACCTTCTTGTTTCCGGGAACGTGATACATCAGGTCGAGCATCAGCTCTTCGAGGATCATACGCAGACCGCGAGCCCCGACCTTCCGCATCAGTGCCTCGCGGGCAATCGCGCGGGCGGCTTCCTCAGTGAAGGTGACCTTCACGCCTTCAAAGTCAAACAGCTTGGCATACTGCTTCAGAATCGCGTTCCGCGGTTTCGTCAAAATCTCAATCAAAGCAGCTTCGTCCAGCTCGTCCAGAATTCCCATGACCGGCAGGCGGCCAACAAACTCCGGAATCAGGCCGTACTTCAGCAGATCCTGTGGCTCAGCCTGACGCAGCAGTTCCACATCGCGCTGCGCACGAATCGGCGTCACCTCGCCATCCGGTGTCTCCTGATCGGCAACTGCGCGGAAGCCCAGCGCTTTTTTACCGACGCGCCGGCCGATGACCTTCTCCAGGCCCACAAAGGCGCCACCACAGATAAACAGAATGTTCGTGGTATCGACTGCGGTGAATTCCTGGTGCGGATGCTTGCGGCCACCCTGCGGAGGAACGTTTGCCACCGTGCCTTCCAGAATCTTGAGCAAGGCCTGTTGCACGCCTTCGCCAGAGACATCGCGCGTAATGGACGGATTCTCGTCCTTACGGCCGATCTTGTCGATCTCGTCGATGTAGATAATGCCGCACTGCGCTCGGGCAACATCGCCATCGGCGGCCTGCAGCAGCTTTAGAATGATATTTTCGACGTCCTCGCCGACATAACCTGCTTCGGTCAATGTAGTCGCATCCACAATCGCGAAGGGAACGTCCAGCATCTTCGCCAGCGTATGGGCCAGCAACGTCTTTCCAGAACCTGTGGGGCCTACGAGCAGAATGTTCGACTTCGCCAGTTCCACATCGTTGCCGCGGGTCTTATTCATCTGGATGCGCTTGTAATGGTTATAGACAGCCACGGCCAGCTTCTTCTTGGTCGTCTCCTGGCCGATTACGTATTCATCCAGGAAGGCCTTGACCTCCTGGGGCTTGGGAAGATGGGCAGGAGCGGTTCCGGGCGTCGCTTCGGTACGATCGTCTTCCAGGATCGAGTTGCAGACCGCCACGCACTCATCGCAGATATAGGCCCGCGGATAATCGGAGGGTGACGAGATCAGCTTGGCCACAGCATCCTGCGACTTGTGGCAAAACGAGCAGCGAAGCGATTCCTCTGAACCCCGGGATGTTTTCATAAATGCGACGACTCCTGGTAAGGCGGTACTACCAACCTGGTATTAATAATCTTACACCTGTTTTAAGGGGCAGATCGGTACCTCGGTACCTACCCTTTCGGGGTATAAAAAATGAGGCCTGTTGTCAGGCCTCGTTTCAAATTACAGGAGCGATGCTAGGTTCTGGGTCTGTCGATGATGTCATCGATGATCCCGTACTCCTTCGCCTGGGGTGCGGTCATGATGAAGTCGCGCTCCACGTCCCGCTCGATCCGCTCCAGCGTCTGACCCGTGCTGGCGCTCATCAGCTTATTAGTGATCTCGCGGAT